>NZ_JBEXYP010000006.1:302975-311450 GCF_040630995.1 Micromonospora sp. NPDC005710
TCCCGGGTCGCCGGTCACGGTCGCGGGTCACAGTCGTGGGGTGGGCACGAGAGCGGGGCGGGGGGCGGGGCTACCGTGAGGGTGTGGCGCTCTCCCTGGCGATCTCGCCCTGCCCCAACGACACGTTCGTCTTCCATGCGCTGGTGCACGGGCGGGTGCCCGGCGCGCCGCCGGTCGAGGTGACGCACGCCGACGTGGACGTCACCAACACGGCCGCCGAGAAAGGCGCGTTCGACCTGGTGAAGGTGAGTTTCGCGGGGCTGCCCTGGCTGCTCGACGACTACCACCTGCTGCCCTGCGGCGGCGCGCTCGGTCGAGGTTGCGGCCCGCTGGTGCTCACCCGGGGCGACCGTGACGGTGGGCCGGACCGCACCGACCTGACCGGTGCCACGGTGGCGGTGCCCGGTGACCGGACCACCGCGTACCTGCTGTTCCGGCTCTGGTCGGCCGGACGGCCGCCGGCCCGGATCGAGGTGGTCCCGTTCCACGAGATCATGCCGGGCGTGGCGGCTGGGCGTTACGACGCTGGGCTGGTCATCCACGAAGCCCGGTTCACGTACCACCGGCACGGCCTGAGCGCCCTCGTCGACCTCGGCGAATGGTGGGAGGCCGACACCGGCCTACCCATCCCCCTCGGCGCGATTTTGGCCCGGCGCGGGGCGGTCGACCCGGAGGCCGCGGCCGGCTGGGTCCGCGAGTCGGTCCGGCAGGCCTGGGCGGACCCGGCGGCCAGCCGCGAGTACGTGCTGGCGCACGCCCAGGAGATGGAACTCGACGTGGTGGACCGGCACATCGGCCTCTACGTCAACGAGTTCACCGCAGACCTGGGCGAGGCCGGATTCGCCGCGGTGGCGGCACTGCTCGACCGGGCCGCCACCGCTGGCCTGGTGCCTCAGACTTCCAGCTCGCGCGCCACAGCGTGGACCAGCTGAGCGATCTTCTGCGCGGCCTTCTTGTCCGGGTACCGACCCCGGCGCAGGTCCGGCTGGACCTTCGCCTCCAGCACCTTGATCATGTCTTCGACGAGGCCGTGCAGTTCCTCGGCCGGCCGACGGCGCAGCTCCGACATCGACGGCGGCGCGTCCAGCAGCTTGACCCCCATGGCCTGCGCGCCCCGGCGGCTGTCCACCACACTGAAGTCGACCCGCTGGCCACCCTTGAGGTCGGTGACACCCGCCGGCAGCGCCCCCTTGGGCAGGAACACGTCGCCGCCCTCGTCACTCGTGACGAAGCCGTATCCCTTGGCCGTGTCGTACCACTTCACTCGACCCGTAGGCACCTGAAAACCCCTGCTTCACTTGAGCCGCTACTGCTCCAAGGCTAGCTGGATCATCCGGTCGAGCGCCGCTGGGAATTCGGTGAGCTCGTCCAACACCACCTCCGCCCCGGCCGTACGCAGCTCGTGGGAGGAGCACGGGCCGGTCGCGACACCGATGCCGGGGACCCCGGCCGCAGCCGCCGCCACCATGTCCGCGACGTGATCGCCGACGTAGTGGGTCGCGCCGTGCTCCCGCAGAGCGGTCGCCTTCTGCTCGGCGAACAGGTCACCGGCCAACTCGTCGACGACGAGACCGAGGTGGTCCAGGTGCAACCAGGCCAGCCGCCCGATCTTGGACGTGACGACGAGCACCCGTCCACCCCGCGCCCGGATGGCGTCGACGGCCTCGCGCGCGCCGGGCAGCAGGAGCGTCGGGGTGATCGCGTACGCCGGGTACAGCTCGCGGTACGCGAGGACGGCCGACTCGACCTGCTCCGGCGGGAACCAGTGCGCGATCTCGGTACGCAGCGGCGGCCCGAGCCGGGACACCGCCAGCTCGGCGTCGACCGGCACACCGGTCCTCGCGGTAAGAGCCCGGTACGCCGCGGCGATGCCGGGTCGGGAATCCACCAGGGTCATGTCGAGGTCGAATCCGACGGTCAGTGCGGGCATGTCGAGAAACGTACCGGCTACTCCCAGTCGGCCGGACGTCCGAGGGGCGCAGAGGCCCGATGCCGGGCTAGCGTGGAAAGACGATGACCACCTCACTCGCCGACCACCTGCGGTCGCTGCCCGACGAATCACTGGCCGCACTCCTGCAGCTGCGACCCGACCTCGTCGTGCCCGTGCCGGCCGACGTCTCCGCCCTGGCCATCCGGGCCCAGTCCCGGGTCTCCGTGGCGCGCGCGCTCGACGGTCTGGACCAGTTCACCCTCCAGATCCTCGACGCCGCCCGCCTCACCCGAAGCCCCGACGACGCCACCACCGACACCGACACCGTGCTCGCGATGGCGACCTCCGGGCCGCACCCGCCGGCTCCGACCGCCGTCCGGGCCGCCGTGGGCCGACTGCGTGCGCTGTTCCTGCTGTACGGCCCGGAGCACGCGCTCCAGGTGGTGCCCGCCGTCGACGAAGTCGCCCCGTACCCCGCCGGGCTCGGCCGGCCAGCCGCGGAGCTGGACCCGCGCACTGACGCTCTCTGCGCGGACGCGGCGAAGCTTCGGCGGACGGTGCTCGCCGCCCCGCCCTCGGCCCGGGCGATCCTGGACCGGCTGGCGGCCGGCCCGCCGGTGGGCAGCGTGCCGCCCGGGGCGTTGCAGGCGCCGCCGCTCGGCGCGGAGGACCCGGTCCTCGCCGACCCCACGAACGGGGGTGCCCCCACCGGCTCCCCGGTGCGATGGCTCGTCGACAACCGGTTGTTGGTTCCGGTGACGAGCGGTTCGTCCACGGCCGGCGGCACTGTGGAGTTGCCCCGCGAGGTCGGTCTGCTGCTGCGCCGCGACAGCGGCCCGCTCGGTCCGCTGCGTACCAGCCCACCGCCGGTGGCCGCCGCACCGCGGGAGCCGAAGGCTGTCGACTCGGCCGGGGCCGGGCAGACCATGGAGGTGGTCCGGCACACCGAAGGGCTGCTGGAACAGCTCGCCGACGAACCCGCGCCGGTGCTGCGTTCCGGCGGCATCGGGGTGCGGGATCTGCGCCGGTTGGCGCGTACCGCAGCGCTCGACGAACCGACAACAGCGCTGCTGCTGGAGGTCGCGTACGCGGCGGGGCTCGTCGGTGAGCTGGAGTTACCGGGCTCGACGACCGGCCGGTACGGGGCGGATCAGCAGGTGCTGCCGACCGGCGGCTACGAGGTGTGGCGGGCCGCCTCGCTGGCTCAACGGTGGGAGCAGCTCGCCCGAGCGTGGCTGACCATGACCCGGCAGGTGGGGCTGGTGGGCCGACGCGACGACCGGGACCGGCCGATCACCGCGCTCTCCGCCGAGGCCGAGCGGGCCAGCGTGCCGGCCACCCGACGGGCGGTGCTCGGCGTACTCGCCGATCTGGAGCCGGCGACGGCGCCCACCCCGCAGGAGGTGCAGGACCTGCTGGACTGGCGGGCTCCGCGCCGCAGCCGGGGCCGGGATGCCGCCCACCGGGAGGTGCTGGCCGAGGCCGCCCAGTTGGGCGTGACCGGGCTGGGGGCGCTCACCTCGTACGGTCGCCTGCTGCTGGGTGACCTGACGTCGGCCGACGAGCGCGGTGACGACCCGCTGGGCGTGCACGCGGACGTCGAGAGCGGCGACCCGTCTGGTGCCGCTCGGGCGCTGGACGCGCTGCTGCCCGCCCCGGTCGACCACTTCCTGGTGCAGGCCGACCTGACCGTCGTGGTGCCCGGTCCACCGGAGCCGGCGCTCGCCGTCGATTTGGAGGCGATGACCGAGCTCGAGTCGGCCGGCGGGGCCAGCGTGCACCGGGTCACCACGGGCAGTGTGCGACGCGCCCTGGATTCCGGCTACACGGCCAACGACCTGCACGACGTGTTCCGGCGTCGGTCGCGTACGCCGGTGCCGCAGGGGCTCACCTACCTGATCGACGACGTGGCCCGTAAGCACGGCGGGCTCCGGGTCGGCCTGGCCGGGGCGTACGTGCGCAGCGACGACGAGACCCTGATCAGCGAGGTGCTGGCCGACCGACGGTTGGAGTCGTTGGCGCTGCGCCGGCTCGCGCCGACGGTGCTGTGCACCCAGTACCAGGTCGGTCGGTTGCTGGGGACGCTCCGCGACGCGGGGTACGCGCCGGTGCAGGAGGACGGCACGGGCAGCACGGTGCTGGCCCGGCCGCGGATCCGGCGGGCCCCGGCCCGGGTGTCGGTCACCACCCGGACGCTCGACCCGCTGGCCGCCCCGAAGCTGCCCATGCCCCGGCTGCTCGGCGTGGTGGAGCACATCCGGCGGGGTGACGCGGCGGCGCGGGCCGCCCGACGGGCACCGGCGGCGGTACGCGGCGGCGCGCCAGGGCTGGGCGGCGGCCCGGTGCCGGCGCACACCCACAGCGAGGCCCTGGCGGTGCTCCAGCAGGCGGTCCGGGACAAGGCGCTGGTCTGGGTGGGTTATGTCGACGCGCACGGGGCGACCGCGTCACGCCTGCTCAAGCCGGTCTCGATCGGTGCCGGTTATCTGCGGGCCGAGGACGAACGCACCGAGATGCTGCACACGTTCGCGTTGCACCGGATCACCGCGGCGGTGGTGGCGGACTGACCGGGGCGCCGTCGCGCGGCGCTGCCGGTCAGCGGCGGCTGCGGCGTACGGTGCCGACCACCGAGATGATCAGCAGCAGCGCGAAGCCGGCACCGGCGGACTCCCCGACCGAGTCGACGAACCCCTGCTCGAGCACCAGCCAGCCGAACAGGAACCAGCCGAGCAGGAGCGTCGCCGCGACGGCGTACGCGATCACTGTCGCTCGGGAAACCTCGTCGGGTGGTGCCTGCTCGTGCTCCGCGATCACGTCACGGTCGACCGTCATGCCCAGCCTCTCCGCCCGATCCGGCCCTGGACTCCAAGGGTGACACTCGAAAGTCCGGTCGGACAGGGGGTTACCACAGCGATTCGCTGCGTGTTGCTCAGGTGCCGGGGCGTCGGCCGATCAGCACCACCCTGGTGCCGACCTTGCCGAGTTCCCACATCCGGACGGCGTCGGCGTGCAGCAGGTTGACGCACCCGTGCGAGCCGATCGACTTCTCGTGCAGGTAGGTGGTGGTCTCGTGGAAGCCCATCCCCTGGGTGAAGTGCTGCCAGTACGGCAGCCACACCTCGTACGGGTCGGACCACTCCTTGGGGTTGCGGTAGTTGACCGTGTACGTGCCGGACGGGGTGCGGTAGCCGGACATGCCGGTGCGGGTCACCGTAGGGGCCATGATCACCTTGCCGCCGCGGAGCGCCCAGACGGTCTGCCGGGTCAGGTCGACGCAGAAGGTGGTGCCGGTGCCGCCCTTGCACCGGGCCGTGTCGGTGGTGGCGAGGCGCTGGGCCACGTCGAGGGTGGTCGGTCCGGCGCGACCCTCGACGGGGCGAATGCCGTACCTCTTCTGGAACTTCTTGATCGCGGCGCAGTCGGCGGCGGACTGGCTGCCGTCGACTGTCACCGTTCCGAACCCGCCCAACCGGGCCAGGTAGGTCTCCACAGCGCGCTGGTGCTGGCCCTGGGGGCAGCCGGCGACGGTAGGCGTACCGGTGCCGGGGGTTGTCGTGGGTGCCGGGCGGCTCGGCTTCGGCGTGGGTTTCCGGGACGGCTTCGGGGTGGTCTTCGCTGTCGGCGCGGCCGGCGTGGGCCGGCCGCGCTGGTCGGGCTTGGGCGTGTCGCTCGCCCCCGTTGCCTGTTCCGCCGCACCGGCTGGGGCGGCTCCCCCGCCACCACTCCCGCCGGACTGCGGACCGAACGCGCACGCACCTGCGCCGACCAGCACGACCACCACGAGGGCGACCAGCCGGGAAGTGATCCGGACATGCTCCACTGAACCTCCCCAGACAGTCGTCCCTTTACTAGACGTTCGTGAGTGCCGTCACGGTTGCGGCTGACGAGCATCTTTCTTCCGCCGTCCCGCATCATGCAACACTGGATGGTCGGCCAACCGAGGAGAGGACGCTGGCGTGAGCGGTGGACCACTGATCGTGCAGTCGGACAAGACCCTGCTGCTGGAGATCGACCACCCCGACGCGCAGGCCTGCCGGATGGCGATCGCGCCGTTCGCGGAGCTGGAACGCTCGCCGGAGCACGTGCACACCTATCGCCTGACCCCGCTGGGTCTGTGGAACGCCCGCGCGGCGGGGCACGACGCCGAGGGCGTCGTGGACTCGCTGCTCAAGTACTCCCGCTACCCGGTGCCGCACGCGCTGCTCGTGGACGTGGCCGAGACGATGGACCGGTACGGGCGGCTCCAGCTCGCCAACGACCCGGCGTACGGGTTGGTGCTGCGCGCACTGGACCGGCTGGTGCTGATCGAGGTGGCCAAGAGCAAGAAGCTCGCCGGGATGCTCGGCGACAAGATCGACGACGACACCATCCGGGTTCACCCGTCCGAGCGCGGCCGGCTCAAGCAGGCGCTGCTCAAGCTGGGCTGGCCGGCGGAGGACCTGGCCGGTTACGTCGACGGTGAGGCGCACCCGATCGAGCTGGCCGAAGCCGGCAAGGACGGCGGTAAGCCGTGGACGCTGCGGTCGTACCAGCGGGAGGCCGTGGAGGCGTTCTGGGCCGGCGGGTCGGGGGTGGTGGTGCTGCCCTGCGGCGCGGGAAAGACCATGGTCGGCGCGGCGGCGATGGCCGAGGCGAAGGCGACCACGCTGATCCTGGTCACCAACACCGTCGCCGGCCGGCAGTGGAAGCGGGAGCTGATCGCGCGCACGTCGCTGACCGAGGAGGAGATCGGCGAGTACTCCGGCGAGCGCAAGGAGATCCGCCCGGTCACCATCGCCACGTACCAGGTGCTCACCTCGCGGCGCGGCGGTGCGTTCACCCACCTGGACCTCTTCGGGGCCCGCGACTGGGGTCTGGTCGTCTACGACGAGGTGCACCTGCTGCCCGCGCCGATCTTCCGGTTCACCGCGGACCTCCAGGCCCGCCGCCGGCTGGGCCTCACCGCGACTCTGGTACGCGAGGACGGCCGCGAGGGTGACGTGTTCAGCCTGATCGGCCCGAAGCGGTACGACGCCCCGTGGAAGGACATCGAGTCGCAGGGCTGGATCGCCCCGGCCGAGTGCACCGAGGTCCGGGTGACCCTCACCGACGCGGAGCGGATGTCGTACGCGACGGCGGAGGCCGAGGAGCGCTACCGGATGGCGGCGACCGCCCGCACGAAGCTTCCGGTGGTCAAGGCGCTCGTCGACAGGCACCCGGACGATCAGGTGCTGGTGATCGGGGCATACATCGACCAGTTGCACCAGCTCGGCGAATATCTCGACGCACCGATCATCCAGGGCTCGACGACGAACAAGGAGCGGGAGCGGCTGTTCGACGCGTTCCGGTCCGGCTCGTTGCGGACCCTGGTGATCTCGAAGGTCGGCAACTTCTCCATCGATCTGCCCGAGGCGGCGGTGGCGATCCAGGTGTCCGGCACGTTCGGTTCGCGTCAGGAGGAGGCGCAGCGGCTGGGCCGGGTGCTGCGGCCGAAGGCCGACGGCCGGCAGGCGCACTTCTACACTGTGGTCTCCCGGGACACGATCGACACGGAGTACGCGGCGCACCGGCAGCGCTTCCTCGCCGAGCAGGGGTACGCGTACACGATCGTCGACGCCGACGACGTCCTCGGCCCGAGGCTGCCGACCGTCGACTGACGCCGCTTTTCTTGATCAACTCGGTTTCCAGGAAGTCGCGGTGTCCGGGGCGCTGTGATGCCCCGACTTCCTGGAACCCGAGTCGATCAGCGCGGTAGGCGCGCCGGATCCGGGGTGCAGGCGTTCGTGGTCATCGCATGGTTCACTGTCGAGCGTGTCGTGGTGGAGGACCAAGTCCTACCTGGCGGTCATCGTGGCAGCCGTCGTGGCGGTGGCAGGAATGGCCGTCTGGCGGTGGACGCACAACCGCCCGCCGTACGGCCAGGAAGCCCTGGCCATCACGTCGTCGCTCAGCCTCGTCAGCTACGCGGAGGCGCAGGCTGCGCTCGGCGAGAATTACCAGGCGCCGCTGGCCTCCGACGAACGCGACCAGTTGGTGCTGGGCACTGTCGCCTGGCGACCGCCTCCTGAACCACTCGACGGCGGCTACTTCGCGGTGTTCCTCATCGACAAGCGCACCAACCTCAAGCCGGGCGTTTTCGCAGTCTCCGCTCCGCAGGAGGCCGTCAGCCTCGGCAGCGCTGGCGTCGAGAACAGGATCGCCGAACGCTATGCCTGGCTACGGGGTGCGGGGGACGTCAAGGTCGGAGACAACGAGTGGCGGAGCAACGGCAACAGGCTTGGCGTGTTCGACGCGACGGCCTCGCCGCTGACATTCGTCGCGCGTTTTCCGTACGTGGCTGACGCTGCTCGGGAGCCAACGACAGCCGCCGCGCCGGTGGGGATGTCCGACCTGCTGTTGGCGCTGGTCTACCTGGGGCCGGACGGACAGGTCTACTGGGCGCAACGGCTCCAGGGCTGAGTGACCGCCGACCCCAAACTGCGCTCGACCTACCGGCACGAGGCCGACTCGGCGATCGGCTTCCAGGCATTCAACGACCCGGCGGCGATGGGCAGCGCGGCGGCCTT
>NZ_JBEXYP010000007.1:0-294436 GCF_040630995.1 Micromonospora sp. NPDC005710
CACGCTGAGGGCGTTGCGGGTGGCGGCGGGGCCGCAGTAGTAGAAGTTGGGTTGGGCTTCGTAGCGCACGCCGAGTTCCCGCTCGCCGTGACCGCCCTTGCGGTCGGTCTGGGTCTGGGTGGTGGGCTTGGCGGTGGTGGGTGCGGCGAACGCGGTGGTGACGGGGCCGGCGATGGCTGCGCCGGTGAACGCGAGGCCGGCGGCGGTGAGGGTGGTCTTACGGATCAGATCGGTACGCATGATGGCGTGCTCCTCTGCATTCGGGGGGACACCCGCGCGACCTCGGGGGTGGTCGTGTGGGGGAAAGGTTTTGGGGGTGCCCGGCGACCCGCGAGGGGGGGTCGGCGTCGGGACAGGGTGTAACGGGTGCTGGCGGCGGATCATTCCGCCTGCCCACAGGTGGTCGGCCGGGATGCTGCTCGGCCGTGCGGGGGTGTAACGGTCCCGGCCTGCGGGGTGTTCCCGCGTTGCCGGGCGGTGGTGGTGCTCGGCCGTGCGGGGGTGTAACGGTCCCGGCCTGCGGGGTGTTCCCGCGTTGCCAGGGTGGTGGTGCTCGGTGGTGCGGGGGGTGTAACCGGGGCGGCTCGGCGGATGTTCCCGGCGGCTGCCGCGCCCGGTGCCCTGCGACTCGACGGTCGCGGTGGTCTGCCAGGTATAACGACCTAGGCCGGCCGCCGATTCCACCGCCGGAGTGGCCCCGACCACCCGACAGGAACACCAAACCCGACAAAAACCCCATGGATGCGCACCCAGCCGCCAGAAGAATCCGACACGACGGCCTGGACGGCATGACCCATTCGGGTTCCTGGAAAGCGCGGTGTCCGAGCGGCTGGGACTCCCCGACTTCCTGAAAGCCGAGTGGATCATGCCTGTCTGGGTCATTGACACCGAGGAACCGACCCGCCCCGCAACTGACCCACCGGCCAGGCCCCGGCCAGGCCCGCCTCACTGCCCAGGCCTGCCTCACTGGCCAGGCCCGCCTCACTGGCCAGGCCCCGGCCAGGCCTGCCTCACCGGCCATGCCCGGCCGGCCCTCGGCACGCGTGGGCTGAGGTGGAGGTCAGCGGGTGGCGGTGTCGGGTTGGGGCGTGGTGCGCTGGGTGGGGATGGTCGGGGTGGTGGGCCAGGGGATCTCGGGCGCGCGGTGGTAGGTGATCCCGGCTGTCGTCCAGCGTGGGCCCTGGCTGGCCAGGCGGTCGCGGAAACTGGCCCAGTCGTGGCGTGCCCGGGGTGACCAGCCCAACTCGGCGATGGCGGGGAGGCGAGGCAGGAGCAGGAGTTCGATGTCCGCCAGCGAGGTGACCGATTCGGTCCAGAGCGGGGCTTCGACACCGAGAACAGCCTCGGCCGGTACGCCGGCGACGTGCGTACCCGGATCCCAGTCGTAGGCCTTTCGTACGTCGATGAGGCCGGCCCAGTCGTGCCCGATCGGGGTGTCCGCGGCGTACTTCATGTCCAGGTAGGCGTGGTTGCCGGGGGAGACGATCAGTCGGGCGCCCCGGCGTACGGCGTCGACGGTGGTGGGGTCTTCGCCGTTCGTGCCCCACCACTGGAGGACCCGCCCGTCGACGTGGGCGGCGGGCGCGAGTTGGTGCCAGCCGACGACGGCTTTGCCGAGGTCGGCGACGATGCGCTGGACCCGTTCGACGAAACCGGTGTAGACCTCGCCCTTCACCTTGAACGCCTCGTCGCCGCCGACGTGCAACCAGGGGCCGGGGGTGAGCGCGGCCACCTCGCCCAACACGTCGGCGACGAAGTCGTACGTCCGCTCGTCGGCCGGGTCGACGTAGCTGAAGCCGACCTCGGTGCCGGTGTAAGGCGGCGGCGGGGTCTTGTCCGGCGCCAGCTCCGGGTAGGCGACGAGCGCCGAGTTGGTGTGGCCCGGGAGGTCGATCTCCGGTACGACAGTGATGTGGCGGGAGGCCGCGTAGGAGACGATCCGCGCGTAGTCGGCAGTCGTGTAGTGCCCGCCGGGGCCGCCGCCGACCTCGGTGGTGCCGCCGACCGTGGTCAGCTTCGGCCAGGAGTCGACGGTGATCCGCCAACCCTGGTCGTCGGTGAGGTGCAGGTGCAGGTGGTTGAGCTTGTAGCGGGCCAGGTGGTCGACCACCCTCAGCACGTCCTCCACGGCGAAGAAGTGCCGCGCCACGTCGAGCATCGCGCCCCGGTAGGGGAAGCGGGGCGTGTCGGTGATGGTCCCGCCGGGCAGCGCCCAGTGTTCGGTGACCGGCTCGGGGCTTTCGATCGCCGCCGGTAGGAGTTGGCGGAGCGTCTGTACGCCGTAGAAGAGGCCGGCGCCGGTGGCGGCGGTGACGCGTACCCCATGGGTGGTGATGTCGAGGCGGTAGCCCTCCGCGCCGGGGTCGGCGTTGTCGTCGAGCACGAGCGCGATGCCACCGGCGGGCGTCGGCGTGGTGGAGTCGGTGACGGGCAGCGGGTAGCCGGTGGCCGGGCGCAGGAGGTCGGCGAGCTGCTCGGCGACGGCCAGCGCGGCAGGGTCGGCACTGGCCACGATGATCGCGTCGGCCGGGAGGACCCAGTCGGCTGCCGGGTCCGGCTGGACGTGGTAGGGGGCGGGGACGACGTCGGTCAGCCGGTGGGGGCCGGCCGTGGTGAGCAGCGTGGCCGCCGTCTGCTCGGCCGCGTGGGCCAGGGTGGCCGCGTCCGGTTCCTCCGCCGGCACTGGCGCGGGGACGGCGGTGGGGCCGGGGGTGGGGGTGGTCGACACGGCGGCGACTCCGGGGGGTGTATTCGCGTCGGTTATGGCAAAAGTGAGGTTCACCGGCTGGCGTGCCGTCAAGCGTACGACGTCGGCCGGGATGCGTGATGGTGCGCATGGAAGCGTTCCCAAAAACCGGTACGAACACGGATAGTCGTGAGGGCTGTGCCAATTGTCACCGAACGGTCCCAGGTCACCCGATGTTCCCTTAACCTTCGTTAAGTTTTCCATCCGGCGCGTGTGTTGTGGAGGCTCTGGTGGCAGCGCAAGAGACCGTCGATCACAAATACGTCTACGACTTCTCCGAAGGCAACAAGGACCTCAAGGAACTGCTCGGCGGCAAGGGGGCCAACCTCGCCGAGATGACCAACCTGGGCCTGCCCGTCCCGCCCGGATTCACCATCACCACCGAGGCGTGCCAGGCGTACCTCGCGACGGGGCGGGAGCCGGACGGGCTCGCCGGTCAGATCGAAGCGCACCTGGAGTCGCTCGAACGCGCGATGGGCAAGCGCCTCGGCGACCCGCAGGACCCCCTGCTGGTCTCCGTCCGCTCCGGTGCCAAGTTCTCCATGCCGGGCATGATGGAGACGGTCCTCAACGTGGGTCTCAACGACCAGAGCGTGGAAGGACTCGCACGACAGGCGAGCGGCTCGGCAGGTCAGGCCGCCTCCGGCGGCGCGGACAGGTTCGCCTGGGACTCGTACCGCCGGCTCATCCAGATGTTCGGCAAGACCGTCTGCGAGGTGCCGGGCGAGGAGTTCGAGCACGCCCTCGACGAGATCAAGAGCGCCAGGGGTACGGACAACGACCTGGATCTGGACGCCGACGACCTGCGTGGACTTGTCGACGCGTACAAGAAGATCTTCTTGAAGCACACCGGTCGGGAGTTCCCGCAGCAGCCACGCGAACAGCTCGACCTCGCCATCCGGGCGGTCTTCGAGTCGTGGAACGCCGAGCGCGCCGTGCTCTACCGCCGGCAGGAGCGCATCCCGGCCGACCTCGGCACCGCTGTCAACGTGGTGACGATGGTCTTCGGCAACCTGGGCCCCGACTCCGGCACCGGGGTCGCGTTCACCCGCGACCCGGCCAGCGGCGCGCAGGGCATCTACGGCGACTACCTGGCCAACGCCCAGGGCGAGGACGTGGTCGCCGGCATCCGCAACACGGTGCCGTTGCAGGAGTTGGAGCAGCTCGACAAGTCCTCCTACGACGAGCTGCTCGGCATCATGGCCCGGCTGGAGGAGCACTACCGGGACCTGTGCGACATCGAGTTCACCATCGAACGCGGCAAGTTGTGGATGTTGCAGACCAGGGTCGGCAAGCGCACCGCCGCCGCCGCGTTCGTCATCGCCGGGCAGCTCGTCGACGAGGGCCTGATCGACCTGGACGAGGCGTTGCACCGGGTGAACGGCGCGCAACTGGCTCAGCTGATGTTCCCCCGCTTCCAACTCGACCACGAGTTCGCGCCGGTCGCCACCGGCATCGGCGCCTCGCCCGGCGCGGCGTCCGGCACCGTGGTCTTCACCTCCGCCCGAGCCGTCGAGCTGGCCGCCGAGGGCAGGTCGGTGATCCTGGTGCGTCGGGAGACCAATCCGGACGACCTGAACGGCATGATCGCCGCGAAGGGCATCCTCACCTCGCGCGGCGGCAAGACCAGTCACGCCGCGGTGGTGGCCCGGGGCATGGGCAAGACCTGCGTCTCGGGCGCCGACGCGATCGAGGTGAACGTGCCGGCGAAGCGGTTCACCGTCGCCGGGCAGACCGTCGACGAGGGCGATGTGGTGTCCATCGACGGCACCACCGGCAAGGTCTACCTCGGCGAGGTGCCGGTCATGCCCTCCGAGGTCGTGCAGTACTTCGAGGGCAGCCTCGACCCCGAGCACATCGACAACCCACTGGTCCGGGCCGTACACCGGATCATGACGCATGCCGACGGGAAGCGGCGGCTGGCGGTCCGGACGAACGCCGACACCGGCGCGGACGCCGCCCGGGCCCGGCGCTTCGGTGCCGAGGGCATCGGGCTGTGCCGGACCGAGCACATGTTCCTCGGCGATCGGCGGGAGCTTGTCGAGCGGCTGATCCTGGCCCGCGCCCCGGGTGAGCGGGAGGCGGCGTTGGCGGCGCTGCTGCCGTTGCAGCGGGCCGACTTCGAGGAGATCTTCCGTGAGATGGACGGCCTGCCGGTCACCGTCCGGCTCATCGACCCGCCGTTGCACGAGTTCCTGCCGCCGCTGGAGCAGCTTGCCGTGAACGTGGCGGTGGCCCAGGAACGCGGCGAGGACGTGGCGAAGGAGGAGGCGCTGCTCGCCGCCGTCCGGCGGATGCACGAGGAGAACCCGATGCTCGGGCTGCGCGGCGTACGCCTCGGCCTGGTCATCCCCGGTCTTTTCGCGATGCAGGTCAGGGCGATCGCCGAGGCGGCGGTCAGCTGCACGCGCGGCGGCGGCGCGGCGAAACCGGAGATCATGGTGCCGTTGGTCGGCGCGGTGCAGGAACTGGAGACGGTCCGCGCCGAGGCCGAAAAGATCATCGCCGAGGTGGTTGGGGACAGCGGCGTCGAGGTGCTGATCGGCACCATGATCGAGGTGCCCCGGGCGGCGCTGACCGCCGGGCAGATCGCCGAGGCCGCCGAGTTCTTCTCCTTCGGCACCAACGACCTGACCCAGATGGGCTGGGGTTTCTCCCGTGACGACGTGGAGGGCGCGTTCTTCTGGCGTTACCTGGAGCTGGGCATCTTCGGCATCTCGCCGTTCGAGTCGATCGACCGCGACGGCGTCGGCCGGTTGATCCGGATCGCCGCCGAGGAGGGCCGGGCCGCCCGGCCGGGGCTGAAACTCGGTATCTGCGGTGAGCACGGTGGCGACCCCGACTCGGTGCACTTCTTCCACGAGGTCGGCCTGGACTACGTGTCCTGCTCGCCGTTCCGGGTGCCGGTGGCCCGGCTGGAGGCCGGTCGGGCGGTGGTGGAGAGCGGCGGGTCGGACAGCCGCTGACGCACGTCGGCGGCGGCCGGGTCACCCCGGTCGCCGTCGGCGCCTCAGATCGGCGGGCGACGCCAGGTGGGTCGGGCCGAGCGGCGCAACTGCGCCGGCAGGGTCGCCATCGGGGTACGCGTGGCAAGCGGGGCGTGCGCGTCCGGCACGGCTGTCGCTCCGATGCCTCCGCCGCCGCGTACGTCGAGGAACGAGCCCGCCCGGCGTGCCACCGCCCGCGCCTCGTCGTGCAGCGCCTCCAGGTCCGCCGGCGCCGACACGGTGACGAGGGTCAACAGGGCGCTCTGCCCGGCCGGGTAGGTCACCACGCAGCCGGCTGTGGTGCAGACGACCGACTCCCGGAACTCACCCTGCCGCACGGTGTCGGCCACCCGGTGCCCGAGCCCGAAACTCGCGGCGGCGAGCGCGGCGAGATGGGTGGCGTCGGTGCTGGGGAGGTCGCTGGAGATGAGCAGGCCGTCGGTGCCGGCGAGCACCGTACCGGCGATGTCGGGCCGGCGTCGGCGCAGCCCGCGTAGCTCCGTTCCCAGCACCGTGTCTGCGTCCACGAGCGTCACCCCTCACCGGTCGGCTCAACGTGTCAGTCGGCTGGTCACGTTCCGCGCTGGGAACGCTACCGCTGGCCACTTCCGGCCGCGAGCCCGTAACCGTCGGCGATCGGTCGGCAACTGTGGGCCAATCGGTGGTTGTGTGCCATTCGTCGATGCGTCGTGAGCGGGTCGGGCAACGGTGGCGGGCGTAATCTTGGCTCGCTCGTACACGGCCGATTGGGCGCCGCGTCGAACGGAAAGAGGTGACTGCATGACAAGTGTCTGGGACAGCCTCGTTGTGGACGCCCGCGATCCGGCCCGACTGGCCCGTTGGTGGGCCGAGGCGCTCGGCTATCAGGTCGTCACCGAGAAGCCCGACGAGGTGGAGATCCGCCAGTCCGCCGACCGCCTGCCCGGCCTGGTCTTCGTGCCGGCGACCGACGGCAAGGAGCGCAAGAACCGGCTGCACATCGACCTGCGCCCCGCGAACCGGGAGGCCGAGGTCGAGCGCCTGGTCGACATGGGCGCCCGGCACGTCGACATCGGCCAGGGTGAGGCCGACTGGACGGTGCTGTCC
The DNA here is from genome assembly GCF_040630995.1 of Micromonospora sp. NPDC005710. Lineage (NCBI taxonomy): Bacteria > Bacillati > Actinomycetota > Actinomycetes > Micromonosporales > Micromonosporaceae > Micromonospora > Micromonospora sp. NPDC005710. The sequence goes on from NZ_JBEXYP010000007.1 coordinate 6,820, forward strand.
GACCCGGAGGGCAACGAGTTCTGCGTCCTCCGTGAGAAGTGAGGAGTGAGCCGGTCTTGCGAGCCCCGCAGTCGCGAACAGTTGAATCTGCGTGAGAAGTGAGGCGGGCGCGGCGGACGCGCGGTTGGTCGAGGAGCCGCCCAAGGACACCGGGCACCGCCGGTCGCCGTACGAGCGCGATCGGGCCCGGGTGCTGCACTCGGCGGCGTTCCGCCGACTGGCCACCAAGACGCAGGTGCACACCGCCGGCACCGACGACTTCCTGCGTACCCGGCTGACCCACTCGTTGGAGGTGGCTCAGATCGCCCGGGAGATGGGTGCCCGGTTGGGTTGCGACCCGGACGTGGTGGATGTCGCGGGGTTGGCGCACGACCTCGGGCACCCGCCGTTCGGGCACAACGGCGAGGCCGCGCTGGACCTGCTCGCCACGCCCTGCGGTGGCTTCGAGGGCAATGCGCAGACCCTGCGGGTGTTGACCCGCCTGGAGGCGAAGGTGCTCGCCCCGGACGGCTCGTCGGCCGGGCTGAATCTGACCCGGGCGTCGCTCGACGCGATCGGCAAGTACCCGTGGCCGCGCCGGCCGGGGGAGCGCAAGTTCGGGGTGTACGCCGACGACGCTGCCGTCTTCGACTGGATCCGGGCCGGTGCGCCAGGCGTACGGCGGTGCCTGGAGGCCCAGGTGATGGACTGGGCCGACGATGTCGCGTACTCGGTGCACGACGTGGAGGACGGCATCCACGGTGGCTACGTGACGTTGCACAGGCTGCTCACCGACGCCGACGAGCGGGCCGCGCTCTGCGCGGACGTGGCCGCCGCCTATTCGGGGGAGTCCGCGGGGGACCTGGCCGAGGTGCTCGTCGATCTGTTGGCCGGTCCGCTGCTCGCCCCGTTCGCCGGGTACGACGGCAGTCATCGTGCGCAGGTCGCGTTGAAGGCCACCACCAGCGGGGTGACCGGGTTGTTCGTGTCCGCTGCGGTGTCCGCCACGGAGGAGCGTTTCGGTCCGGGCCCGCACCGCCGTTACGGGGCCGATCTGGTGGTGCCCCGACTGGTCCGGGCACAGTGTGCCCTGCTCAAGGGCATCGCTTTGCGGTACGTGATGCGTCGCAGTGGCTTCCGGGGCCGCTACGAGCGGCAGCGGACGATGTTGGCGGAGTTGGTGGCGGTGCTGGTGCGGCGCGCTCCGGAGGGGTTGGACCCGGTCTTCGCCCCGCTGTGGCGGGCCGCCCCGGACGACACGACCAGACTGCGGGTGGTGATCGACCAGGTCGCCTCGCTGACCGACCCGGCGGCGGTGAGTTGGCACACCCGACTGGTCGGCGGAGGCACGCCACCGGTTGACCACGAGCCAGCTTAGGCTAGCCTAACTGACATGACGGAACGCCCCAGGAACGTCACCTTGGCCCGGGTGCTGCGCACCGAGCGGCCCACCCCGCACCTGATCCGGATCGTCCTCGGTGGGGACGAGCTGGTTGGTCTACCGGTGGGCGAGTTCACCGACCACTACATCAAGGTGGTGTTCCCGCAGCCGAACGTCGCGTACCCGCAGCCGCTGGACCTCGCCGCGATCCGCCGGGACCTGCCCCGGGAGCAGTGGCCCCGGCTGCGCGCGTACACGGTGCGGCGCTGGGACCCGCTGGCCGGGGAGTTGACTGTCGACGTGGTGCACCACGGCGACGAGGGGTTGGCCGGCCCGTGGGCCGCCGCGCTGCGCCCGGGTGACCCGGTGCACTTCGTCGGCCCTGGCGGCGCGTACGCCCCGAACCCGGACGCGGACTGGCACCTGCTGGTCGGTGACGAGAGCGCCCTGCCGGCGATCGCCGCCGCGTGTGAGCGCCTGCCGCTGGGTGCCCGGGCCCACGTCCTCGTGGAGATCGCCGACCTGGCGGAGGAGCAGAAGCTGCTCAGCCCCGGGGCTGTGGAGCTGACCTGGCTGCATCGCGGCGACCGCCCGGTGGGCGAGGCGTTGGTGGCGGCGGTGCGGGCGTTGGAGTTCCCGGCCGGCCAGGTGCACGCGTTCGTGCACGGCGAGGCCGCTTTCGTGCGGGAGTTGCGCCGGCTGCTGCGCGGCGAGCGGGGCGTACCCCTCGATCGGCTTTCCATCTCCGGCTACTGGCGGCGCGGCATGGACGACGAGGGTTGGCGCTCCACCAAGGCCGACTGGAACCAGCAGGTGGCGGCCGAGGAGACGAGCACCGCACAGCCGGCCGGGGTGGCCTGAGCGCCGCTCATCCCTCGGGCGGCTGGTTCGACTCGCCGGCCTTGGCGAGTCGCCGGCTGACCAGGGCGGCGTACCCGACGACGGCCAGGGAGAGCAGCGACAACATCAGCCTCGGTCGGTGCACCGTCACGGTGATCAGGGAGACCGAGGCCACCCCGTAGGCGGCGATCGCCAACCGGGCGGCGCTCGGCCGGGTCCACAACCAGTACAGGGCGAGACCGCAGAGCGTCCAGACCACCATCGATGCGCCGAGCAGCAGCCGCAACTCCAGCGGCAGGTGGTGGGTGTTGTCGTCGACGAGCCGGACCACCTGCCCGAGCGACCAACCGAGCAGCAGCAGCGCACCGCCGAGCGGAATGTGCAGGTAGCTGTATGCCTGCCCGCCCCGGAGCCGCCGCTGAAGCAGACGGGTGGTGACGAACGTGGTGTAGACCCACCAGACGGCCGCCGGGATCAGGAACGCCAGCGCGGCGGTGAGGATCATGTGTGGCGGGGGATGGTCCGGTACGGCGAAGAGCAGGCTGGCCAACGCACTGCCCAGCACGATGATGGTGAACTGCCCGATCCGTTCCGGCAGGTGCCTGTTGTCCACCGGCCAGCGGTTGAGCCAACGCGCCCCGACCCAGGGCGTGGACAGTTCGATCACCATCGCGACGATCCACAGGACGGGCCGCAGCTCGGTGGGCACGATCAGCGACACCAACCAGATCAACCAGCCCGACCCGAAGCCGATCAGGTAGATGGTCGTCACCATCCGGGCCATCGGGCTGGTGGAACGGGCGCGCAGGTACAGCAGGAGCAGCACACCCCGCACGATCAGGTACCCGATGGGCAGGAGCACGCTCTCCGGCACCTCGTCGACCCCGAGGGTCATCGCACCCGCGCCCACGAGCGCGACGAGTACCAGCACGCGGTGCAGCGCGTCGTCCGGGTCGAACCGGGTGTCGTAGTAGACCTGCCCCATCCAGGCCCACTGGACCACCACGAAGAGCCCGATCACGGCCAGTACGTCGGTCGGCGATGGGCGTGGCTCGCCACCCAGCCGAGCCACCACCGCCGCCAGCGCGTACACGAAGATGAGGTCGAGGAAGAGTTCCAGCCAGGTGGCGTGCCGGTGCCCTGCCTCGTCCTCACCGGGGGTCTGATCGGGTAGCCCGACCCGTCCGGCCAGCCACCTCGGCAGGCGGGGGGCGTGGCTTCGTACCCGGCGCATCTGGTCATGGTCCCTGTGCGGACCCGGCCGGCGGGCCGGAACCGCCCAGCCGGCAGCGGCCGCCGCCACACCGGCGTCCCCCGGCCGGCGTGTCGTCGGTCCGGCAGGGCAGGATGTACGGCGAGGGGGTGGCGCATGGCTGGGCGGATCCGGGACGAGGACATCGCACTGGTCCGGGAACGCACCTCGATCGGGGATGTGATCTCCGAGACGGTCACCTTGAAGTCCGCCGGTGGCGGCAACCTCAAGGGCCTGTGCCCGTTCCACGACGAGAAGAGTCCGTCGTTCAACGTGTCCCCGGCCCGCAACGTCTGGTACTGCTTCGGCTGCGGGGCCGGCGGCGACGCGATCAAGTTCCTGATGGACGCTGACCACCTCAGCTTCGTGGAGTCGGTCGAGCGGCTGGCCGGCCGCGCCGGCATCCAACTGCGCTACATCGAGGACGACAGGGGCACCCCGCGTCCCCGCCCGCAGCAGGGTCAGCGGCAGCGCCTGGTCGCCGCGCACGCCGCCGCTGTCGAGTTCTACAGCGGTCAGCTCGGCACCGCCGGTGCCCGCCCGGCCCGGGAGTTCCTGGCCCGACGGGGCTTCGACCGGGCGGCCGCCGAACGCTACGGCTGCGGGTTCGCGCCGGAGGGTTGGGACCTGCTCACCAAGCACCTGCGTCAGCGGGGCTTCACCCACCAGGAGCTGGTCACCGCCGGGCTGTCCCGGGAGTCCCGCTCCGGCTCGCTCATCGACAGGTTCCGCCGCCGGTTGCTCTGGCCGATCCGCGACCTCGCCGGTGACGTGATCGGCTTCGGCGCGCGCAAGCTCTTCGACGACGACGACGGCCCGAAGTACCTGAACACCCCCGAGACGCCGATCTACAAGAAGTCGCACGTGCTCTACGGCATCGACCAGGCCAAACGGGAGATCGCCAAGCAGGGTCGGGCGGTGATCGTCGAGGGTTACACCGACGTGATGGCCTGTCACCTCGCCGGGGTGACCACGGCGGTGGCGACCTGCGGCACCGCCTTCGCCACGGACCACATCTCGGTCCTGCGGCGGCTCCTGTTCGACAGCGACGAGGTGGCCGGCGAAATCATCTTCACCTTCGACGGTGACGCCGCCGGGCAGAAGGCCGCGCTGCGCGCCTTCGAAGATGATCAGCGCTTCGTCGGGCGCACGTTCATCGCGGTCAGCCCGGACAACATGGACCCGTGCGACCTGCGGCTGGCCAAGGGTGACCTGGCGGTGCGTGACCTGGTCGCCCGTCGGGAGCCGCTCGTCGACTTCGCGCTGCGGCACATGATCGGCCGCTTCGACCTGGACACCGTCGACGGCCGGGTCGAGGCCATGCGGCACGCCGCGCCGCTCGTCGCGCGACTCAAGGACCGGGAGAAGCGCCCGGAGTACGTCCGCAAGCTCGCCATGGACCTCGGCATGGAGATCGAGCCGGTGCAGCGGGCGGTGCTCGCCGCCGCCAACACCCCGCCGCCCGCCAGCCGCGACACCGCACCCGCCGCCCGGCCCGCCCCGGCCCGCCCAGAACCGGCACTGGACAGCCCGCTGTCGATGGTCGAGCGGGAGGCGTTGAAGCTCGCCCTCCAGCAGCCGGTCCTGGCCGGGCCGATGTTCGACGCGGTCGAGGCCACCGAATACCGCCACCCGGTGCACGTCGCCGTGCGGACGGCCATCGCGGCGGCCGGTGGCGTCGCGTCGGCGACCGGCGGCGCGGTCTGGATCGAGAAGGTCCGCGACGCCTGTGACGACCTGGCAGCGGCGGCGCTGGTCGGTGAGTTGGCCGTCGAGCCAATGCGGATCGACGCCGAGCCGGACCCACGCTATGTGTCGATCACGATGGCCCGGGTGCAGTTCGGGTCGGTGACCGCCCGGGTCCGGGACCTCAAGTCACGCATCCAGCGGATCAACCCGGTCAACAACAAGGACGAGTACTTCGCCGCCTTCGGTGAGCTGCTGTCCCTGGAGCAGCACGCCCGCGCGCTGCGCGAGCAGGCCGCGGGAGGCCTCTAGATGGGACTGTTCAACCGTAAGCCGAAGCTGCCGCCGGCCGACCGGCCGCCGCTGACCGCCGACGAACGGGTGTTGGCCTGGGCCGCCGCCGGCAACGGCGAGGGCGACGGGGTGGTGGTCGCCACCAACCTCGGGTTGTGGTTGCCCGGTCGCGGGCACCGGCTCGGGTGGCACAGCGTCCTCAAGGCGGTCTGGTCCGGCCGGGAGCTGACAGTCACCCCCGCCGAGCCGCTCGTCGACCGGGACGGCTACACGGTCGTCCTCGACGGCACCGCCGAGACGTACCTGCTGCTCGACCCGGGGGAGTTGCCGCACCAGGTGCGGGCCCGGGTGACCCGTTCGGTCGCGTACACCGAGCAGCAGCCGGTGCCCGGCGGCGCGGCACGGGTCGCGGCCCGCCGCGTGGCCGGGGTCGACGGTCTGACCTGGACGGTCCGACTCGAACCCGGCACACCGGCGGACGACGAGGGCCTGTTCGCCGAGACCGACCGGCTGGTCGCCGTGGCCCGCGCCGCCACCGCGCCGGCCGACGGCTGACCAGGCCCGGTCAGTTCGCGCCGAGGTCCGTCAGCGCCTTCGCGGCGCCTCGGTGAAGCGGCACCGGCAGGGTCCGGCGGGCCTTCTCCAGTGAGATCCCCTTGGCCGCCGGGTTGGCCTGGGCCAGGGCGTCGCGCTTGTCGAACACCGTCCGGGTGATCGCGCAGGCCACGTTGGCGTCCAGGTCCTTGCGGACCAGCAGCACGTTGGGCACGACGATGGTCGGGGTGTCGGTCGCCGTCCGGTACGCGTCCCGCCCGATGGTGCCTCCCTGGTAGCCGGGGCTCAGCGCGGTCATCTTCGGCAGCAACGGCGAAAGGTCCACGAAGGTCACCGAGTCGCCGGCAGTGGTGAACAGGTCGGTCAGGCCTCCGGTGGGCAGACCTCCCGACCAGAAGAAACCGTCGACGCTGCCATCCTTGATGCCCTCCACCGTCTTGGTGAGGTCCAGTCGCTGCGCCCGGATGTCCTTTGCCGGGTCGAGGCCGGCGGCCTCCAACAACCGGTTGGCGATCACCTCGGTGCCGGACTTCGGGGAGCCGGTGGAGATCCGCTTGCCCCGCATGTCGGCCACCGAGGTGATCCCCGAGTCCTTGCGGACCACCACCTGCGTGTAGTTGTCGTAGATCCGGGCCAGCGCCTGCACCGGCTGCGGCGCGGTGAAGCTGCCCTTGCCCTCGACCGCGTTGACAGCCGTGTCGAACAGCGAGAACGCCACGTCGTACTGGCCGGCGACGAGTTGCTCGACGTTCTGCACCGACGCGCCGGTCTCGGCGGCGGTGCCGGTGAGCTTGCCGCCGGTCGCCCCGGACAACTGCCCGGCCAGGGCGTTGCCGACCACGTAGTAGACGCCTGTCGCGTTGCCGGTGGCGATGCCGACGCGCGTCTCCCTGGTCACCTCGCAGGTGATATCGCTGGCCGTGTCGTCGGTCGCCGCACCGCCCTGCTGACCTCCACAACCCACGCTGCCGACCGTGACGAGGGCGAGCGCGCTCAGGCCCGCCGCGAGGCGTACGTCGATTCGTCTCACAGTTGTTCCTCCACACGATGGGCTGATGATCCGGACGAGGACCGCCCGGCGGACGCGCGTCGGGCGAACACACCCGCCGCCGCGACGACGGCAAGCGCCGCGCCGACCATGACAGGCACGGGTTCCAGCCAGAGCACTGTGACGCCGGCGACGGCACCCAGCACCCGTTCCGGGGCGCCCGCCGGCCCCACACCGGGCAACCAACCACCCGCGGCGACGGCGAGCACCGCCACGCTGAGCGCTGTGACCGCGGAAGCGACGGCGATCCGCTGGACACCGCCGACACCGAGCAGACCCAGGCCGGCCGGCGTGATGACGAACGCGATCGGGGTCAGGTACGCCGGCAGCGCGTACCGCAGGGTCTGCCACATGGTCGGCACCAGCCGGCCGCCGGTGACCGCGGCGGCGGCCACCGCGGCCAGCGCCGTCGGTGGGGACACCTCGGACAGCACCGCGAAGTAGAAGACGAACATCGCCGCCGCCGGAGCGGCGACGCCCAGATCGAGCAGGGCCGGACCGACGATCACCCAACCGATCACGAACGACGCGGTGACCGGCACGGCCAGGCCCAGCAGGCTGAGCGCGACGGCCGCGAGCAGCGCGGTGAGCACCAGCACCAGCGTCGGGTCCGAGGTGGCGGCCCGCGCCCCGCCGATCAGCAACGCCGCCGCCTGCGGCCCGAGGCCGGTCTTCGTGGTCGTCGCCGTGATGATGCCGGCCGCGGCGCAGACAGCGGTGACGGCCAGGACGCCGCGTACGCCGGTGACGAGCGCGGTCACCAGCCGGCCCGGGGTGAGCCGGTGCGCGCGGTCCAGGTAGGAGAGCACGGCGGCGACGACGATGGCGAACACGACAGCCCTCGTCGCCGACACACCGACGGCAAGGAACACGATGATGGCCATCAGCGAGGCGAAGTGGTAGCCGAACCGGGCCAGCAGACGCCACGGCGAGCCGACGTCGATCACCACATGGCGTACGCCGGAGCGGCGGGCGTCGATCTCCACGGCGAGCAGGATGCCGAGGTAGTAGAGCACCGTCGGCACCGTTGCCCAGCCCAGCACCTGGAGGTACGAGACGCCCAGGTACTCGGCGATGATGAACGCCGCCGCACCCAGTGTGGGTGGGGAGAGGATGGCGCCCACCCCCGCCGCGGCCAGCATGCCGCCGGCCCGCTCGGGCGGATAACCCGCGCGGCGCAGCAGCGGCCAGGTGACCGCACCGATGCTCACTGTCGTCGCCGCCCCCGACCCGGAGACGGTGCCGAGCAGGAAACCGGACGCCACCGCCGTGCGCCCGGCGGCGGTCCGGGAACGTCGGAACGCCGCCGCCGACAGGTCGACGAAGAACCGCCCGGCCCCGGACAACTCCAGCACCGCACCGTAGATGGTGAACAGCACGATGTACGAGGCGGCCACGTCGAGTGGCGTGCCGTAGAAGCCGCTGTCGGAGTTGTAGAACGCGTCGACGAGTTGACTGAAGTCGAGCCCGGCGTGCGCGACAGGCCACGACTGCGGCAGCAACCCGCCGTAGTAGCCGTAGCCGAGAAACAGCAGGCAGACCGCGGGCAGGATCCAACCGGTGGTGCGTCGACACGCTTCGAGCAGCAGGAGCAGCAGGACGGTGCCCAACACCAGATCGGTCGGTGCCAGCAGACCCTGCCGGTCGAGGAAGGCGTTGTAGCCACCGCCACCGCTGCCGATCCGGATCGGCAGGACCGGATAGAGACAGGCCGCGACCGCCAGGGCGCCCAGCGCCCAGTCGGTCACAGTGGGCCGCGTCGACGCGGGTTGTCGCCGGGTGCGGAAGCGGGCCGGCAGCCGCAGGTCGGCCGGGTAGGCGAGGAAGACAAGCGGGAGTACGCCGGCCAGAAAGATGATCAGATAGTACTTGCTGCCCTGCGAAAGAGGACGGAACACCTGCCACAGGGCGAGAGCGCCGACCGCCAGTGCCGCGGTGGTGAGGATCAGCCCCGCCGGCCCGGAGAGCACCCGCCCCGGTTTCTCGTCCTCGAACTGGGTGGCCAGGTCGCGAGTCGCCTGCCCGGATGGACCGGGCCCGGTCGGCTCGGCTGCCGGCCGTGGTCGGGGCAGCCCGTTGCCGGGGCTCGCTGCTGGCTCGCCGCCAGGGCTCGTCGCGGAGCCGTCGCCGGGATCCGTCGCGGTCTCGCCGCCAGGGCTCGTGTCGGGCTCGTCAACGGGAGAGTTGGCTGGTCGGGCAGGTGACGGTGAGCCATCGGGCGTGCTGATGGGTGGCACGGAAGGACGATACACGTCGATCGGATGACGGGTGGGGCATCGATCGGCGTTTCGCCGTCGGTGGTCCGCCGGCGGGTATTTGCGTGGAGAGGTGTCGGACCCGGCGGTTAGGGTCGGGCGGTGACTTCGGGGCGACCACTGATTCAGGCTCGCGGGCTGGTGAAGCGGTTCGGTGACTTCAGCGCCGTCGCCGGCATCGACGTCGAGGTGCGCTCGGGTGAGGCGTTCGGCTTCCTCGGGCCCAACGGCGCGGGCAAGTCGTCCACCATGCGGATGATCGGCTGCACCTCCCCGCCCAGCGGGGGCGAGCTGCGCATCCTCGACATGGATCCGGTGGCTGACGGGCCGGCGATCCGGGCACGCCTGGGGGTGTGCCCGCAGCTCGACAACCTCGATCCGGAGCTGACCGTTCGGGAGAACCTGACCGTCTACGCCCGCTACTTCGGCATCTCCCGCCGGGCGGCCCGGGAGCGCGCCGCCGAGCTGCTCGACTTCGTCCAGCTCACCGAGCGGGCCGACAGCAAGGTCGAGCCGCTGTCCGGTGGCATGAAGCGTCGGCTGACGATCGCCCGCGCGCTGGTGAACGATCCGGAGATCGTGCTGCTCGACGAGCCGACCACGGGGCTGGACCCGCAGGCCCGGCACCTCGTGTGGGAGCGGCTGTTCCGGCTCAAGCAGCAGGGCGTGACGCTTGTGCTCACCACGCACTACATGGACGAGGCGGAGCAGCTCTGTGACCGTCTGGTCGTCATGGACGGCGGCCGTATCGTCGCGGAAGGCTCACCCCGGGCGTTGATCGAGCAGCACTCGACCCGTGAGGTCGTCGAGCTGCGCTTCGCCGCCGAGTCGCAGGAGCCGTTCGCCGGCAAGCTCGACGGGCTGGGGGAGCGGGTCGAGGTGCTGCCTGACCGGGTCCTGCTCTACGTGCCCGACGGCGACGCGGCGGTCGGCGAGGTCACCGCGTTGGGGCTCCAGCCGGCGAACGTGCTGGTCCGGCGCAGCGGCCTGGAAGACGTCTTCCTGCACCTGACCGGCCGCACCCTGGTCGACTGACCGCTCTTGAATGATCGTTGGCAGCTCAGCCACACCTTCTCCGGCGCGTCGCACCGCTGAGCTGCCAACGATCACCGTTCAACGGGCTCTGGCCCAGGTGACGAACCTGTCGTACAGCCGGTCCTGACCGATCTGGCCGGCAAGGTCCCCGGCCGCCTCGTGAAGCACCGTGGCGAGGTAGACGAGCAGGCCGACCCGGTTCTCGCGGTACTCACCGAGCAACGCCAGGCGAGCCGGCGAGCAGGGCCATGCCGCACCGCAGGCCCGGCAGCGCCAGGACGGGCGTGCCGCCAGGTGTGGGCGGTACCGGGGCATCAGCGCCCGCCGCCGTCATGAGCCGACCAGGTGACTCGCACGAGGGACCTCCATCAGGTGGGTGGGAAGCGCCCCGGATCGGGGGTCACCGGGACGCTCCCCGGCCTGGTTCCGCCCGCCGTCCGATCCCGTGAGCGGTTCCGCTGCGTGACAGTCTGGTGATGGCCCGACTACCCTGGGAGGTTCCGCGCGCCGACGACAGGGGCGTACGGCGATCGGCCCGGCACGGTACGGGAATGTACGGAGGCTGTCCGTGGAGAGTTCGTCCATGCTGGAGCACTTCGCCGAGGAGCTGCGGCTGGCCCGGGCCGCAAACGGGATGTCGCAGACGGCGCTGGCCGAGGCGCTCAGCTATTCCGGGGCGCTGGTCGCCAAGGTGGAGACCTCCGAGCGGCGGCCGAGCCTGGACTTCGCCCGCCGCTGTGACACCGTGTTCGGGGCCGACGGCCGATTCGAACGCATCCAGCGACGGATCAGCCGGGAGGCAGTGGTGCCGTGGTTCCGCGACTGGGCCGGGATCGAGCAGGAGACCACAGCGCTGCGCTCGTTCGAGCCGCTGTACGTTCCGGGTCTGGTGCAAACCGAGGGGTACGCCCGCGCCATCCTGGCCGGTGCCGGGCTCTTCGCGGCGGACGAGGTCGAGCAGCAGGTGACCGCCCGGCTTGACCGGCAAGGCGTGCTCACACGGGACCGGCCACCGCTGCTCAGCCTGGTCATCGACGAGTACGCGCTGCGCCGCCACGTCGGCGGGCTGGAGGTGATGCGCGAGCAGTTGCATCATCTGGTGAAGCTCGGTTCGGCCCTGCCCCGGGTCCGAATCCAGGTCGTGCCGCTCTCTGCCGGTGCGTACGCTGGGCTCGATGGTCCCTTCGTGATCGCCACCACCGCCACCGGCGAGGACGTCGTCTACCTGGACGGGCAACGCCACGGGCAGGTGATCGACCGGTCCGAATACGTGCGTCAGATGGTCGAGGTGTGGGAGTCGATCCGGGGTGAGGCACTATCGCAGCAGCAGTCCCTCGACCTGATCGCGGAAGTGGCGGAGACATGGAGCTGAGCGGCGCCCGCTGGCGCAAGAGCATTCGCAGCAACGGCAGCGGCGGCAACTGTGTCGAGGTTGCCGCCAACCTTCCCGGGCTGGTGGCCGTCCGCGATTCGAAGGACCCGACCGGCCCCGTGCTCGTCTTCCCGCCCGACACGTGGCGTGCGTTCGTGGGTTCCGACTCGGTCCGCCGGTAACCAGCGGCCCCGCCGTTCCGGCGACTCGGCTTCCAGGAAGTCGGGGCATCTGGACGGCTCCGACACCGCGACTTCCTGGAAACCGAGTCGATCAACGACGGGAACCCGGAACGACGTGGCGAAACCCGGGCGACACGTCGACGGGGCCGTCGTACGGTGACCACCGGTTTGTCGTACCCCGGGGGTAGACAGGTCGTGGCGAAGAGCGGGGTGGTCGGGTGAGTGTGACGGGATTGGCGCGGTTCCCCTGGGTGCCGGCGTACGCGGTGTTCGAGCACCACCTGGTGGGTCTGCGGCGCACCTGGCGGGCCGGGGTGTTCTCCTCGTTCCTGCTGCCGGTGCTGACCGTCCTTGGGTTCGGGCTGGGCGTCGGTGCCTACATCGACCAGGGCGTCGGCGGGGTGCGTTACCTCGACTGGCTGGTCCCCGGGCTGATCGCCTCGACCGCGCTCCAGGTGACGGTCGGCGACTCGACCTGGCCGGTGTTCAGCAACTTCCAGTGGGTCAAGACCTACTTCGCGCAGGGTGCGTCGCCGCTGCGGGTGGGTGACATCGTGGCCGGGCACCTGGCCTTCGTGCTGTTCCGGGTGCTCACCACGATCGCGGCGTTCCTGCTGGTCACCGGGCTGTTCGGGGCGTTGCGGTCGCCGTGGGCGCTGGCCACCCTGCCGGTGGTGGCGTTGCTCGGGCTGGCCGTCGCCGCGCCGACCTTCGCGTACGCCGCGTCGGTGGCGACCGACAGTTGGCTCGCGATGCTGTTCCGGTTCGCGGTGATTCCGATGACGCTCTTCGCCGGGGTGTTCTTTCCGGTCGACTCGTTGCCGGAGGCGCTGCGCTGGCTGGCGTACGCGACGCCGCTGTGGCACGCGGTGGACCTGTGCCGCGCGGCCACGCTGGGCGCGGCCCCACAGTGGTCGGTCGCCGGGCATCTGCTGTACCTGGCCGTCTGGGCGGTCGCCGGCTGGTTGCTGGCGGTGCGCGCCTTCCGTCGCAAGCTCGTCGTCTGACCGGCGACTCTTCCGAACAGCAAGCAGAGAGGGTGTCGTGGTCACGCTGATCCTGCCCCGGCTGGTCGACGTCTCCGCCGCGTCCCGGCGGTCGGCGTCGGTGGTCGGGCGTAACGTCGCGGCGCTGAAGTCGGTCTACTGGCTGTTGCTGCTGTCCGGCTTCGTGGAGCCGCTGCTCTACCTGCTCTCCATCGGGGTGGGCGTCGGCGCGCTCGTCGGTGACCTGCCGCTGCCCGACGGGCGCTTGGTCTCGTACGCCGAGTTCGTGGCCCCGGCGATGCTCGCGTCCTCGGCGATGACCGGGGCGCTCGCGGAGACCACGTTCAACTTCTTCGGCAAGATGAAGTACATGAAGCTGTACGACGGGATGATCGCCACCCCGGTACGGCCGTTCGAGATCGCCGTGGGCGAGTTGGGTTGGGCGATGCTGCGGGGCAGCGCCTACTCGGCGGCGTTCCTCGGGGTGATGGTGGCGCTGGGGTTGACGAGCGTCACCCGCGCGCTGACCGCACTCCCGGCGGCGGTGCTCGTCGGGTTCGCGTTCGGGGCGATCGGCATGGCGATCTCCACCTTCATGCGCAGTTGGCAGGACTTCGACCTGATGGGCTCCGCACAGTTCACGCTCTTCCTCTTCTCCGGCACGTTCGTGCCGGCGCAGGCCTATCCGACAGTGCTGCACTGGCTCGTCGAGATCACCCCGTTGTACCGGTCGGTGCACCTGATCCGGGGGGTGGCGCTGGGCAGCGGTGGGTGGCTCTGGCTGCTCGACGTGCTCTATCTGCTGGCCATGGTGGCGATCGGCCTGCTGGTGGCTTCGCGGAGAATGGCGAGGTTGCTCTACACATAGGGGTTATCCGCGCCCGTCGACGGGGCATGTCCCGAGGTGACACCGTCGAGCAGGAGGAGGGGCGATGGCCTCGGACGAGTCTTCCGTCCAGCGTGAGCGTGATCCCGCGACCACGCCGGTCGGGCCCGACGCGGGTCCGGACAGCCCCACCGACCTGCCTGGCAGTGGGTGGAAGGCGGCGATGCGCCGGACGGTCACCGAATTCCAGGACGACAGCCTGACCGACTGGGCGGCGGCGCTCACCTACTACGGGGTGCTGTCCATCTTCCCCGGCGTGCTGGTGCTGATCTCCCTGCTCGGCCTGCTCGGCGAGAGCGCCACCGAGGGGGTCAAGGACACCGTCAACCAGGCGGTGCCGGACGACAGCATCCGGCAGATCATCACCGATGCGATCGGCGCCGCGGACAAGAACGGTGGCCTGGCCAGCCTCGCCGCGATCATCGGTCTGGTGGCGGCGTTCTGGTCGGCGTCCGGTTACGTCGGTGCGTTCATGCGGGCGTCGAACACCATCTACGACGTGCCGGAGGGCCGGCCGATCTGGAAGACGCTGCCGATCCGACTCGGCGTGACAGCGGTGATCGGGGTGCTGCTGCTGGCCAGTGCGGTGATCGTCGTCTTCACCGGCCGCCTCGCCGAGTCGGTGGGTGATGTGATCGGGCTCGGCTCGACGGCTGTCGCGGTGTGGGACGTCGCCAAGTGGCCGGTGCTGCTGATCCTGGTCAGCCTGATGTTCGCGATCCTCTACTGGGCGTCGCCGAACGCGCGGCACGGCGGCTTCCGCTGGGTCAGCCCGGGCGGGGTGCTGGCCGTGGTGATCTGGTTGGTGATCTCCGGCCTGTTCGCCTTCTACGTGAGCAACTTCGGTTCGTACAACAAGACGTACGGGGCCCTGGCCGGGGTGATCGTTTTCCTGGTCTGGCTCTGGCTGACCAACATCGCGATCCTGCTCGGGGCGGAGTTCGACGCGGAGTTGGAGCGCGGCCGTGCCATCGCGGCCGGCCACGCGGTTGACGACGAGCCGTACGTCGAATTGCGCGACGACCGTAAGCTCCGCAAGAAGCGCAACTCCGCCGGCAGCCGCTGACCGCACCGCACCGCACCTGCACTGCACCGGATCAACCGCACCGCACCACCGCACCGCCCCACCGCCGAGGACCGGCTGGTGGGGCGGTTCTGCGTCTGTCGATGGAACTGGAGGCGAGCGGTTGCGGGCGGCCCGTGATTCTTTCCTTGATCGACTAGTAGCTTTTGTTCTTTCGGACAAAAGTTGGTCTCGGAACGGTTGAAGCTATGGACAGGCGGCGTAGGGCGCTCCTACTGTGTCGGACACAACACATCAACATTGCGTCGATGTGAACGCTGCCAATGAAGAGGGGGCCCGGATGCGCACCGTCGACCCCCTGCACGTGCGTCTGCTGCGGTTGCTCCGCGACGAGGGCGCTGTGTCCCGCGCCGAGTTGGGCGACCGACTCCAGATGCCGCGTCCGCGCATGCTTGCCGAGCTGGATCGTCTGGTGGCGCTCGGTTACGTCGCCGAGGCCGGGCTCGCCGCGTCCCGAGGTGGGCGTCGCTCGACCCTCGTCGAGTTGAACCCGAAGCTGCGCTTCGCCGCCGTCGACCTCGGTGCCAGTTCGATGGACGTCGAGGTGGTCAACGGCCGTCTCGAACCGGTGGCCCACTACGCCGAGTCGGCCGACATCCGCAACGGCCCGAAGGTGACCCTGCAACGGGTCAACGAGTTGCTGCACAAGGCCCGGGTCGACGGCGCGTACGAGCGGCTGGACGCCGTCGGCATCGGCGTACCCGGCCCGGTCAGCTTCCGCGACGGCGTGCCGGTCTCACCACCGATCATGCCGGGCTGGGACCGGTTCCCGGTGCGTGAACTGCTCAGCCGGGAGCACGGCTGCCCGGCGGTGGTCGACAACGACGTCAACATCATGGCGATCGGGGAGCGGCACGGTGGGGTCGCCCACTCGGTGGACGACTTCCTCTTCGTGAAGATCGGCACCGGCATCGGGTGCGGCATCTACCTCACCGGCGAGGTCTACCGGGGCACCGACGGCTGCGCCGGCGACATCGGCCACATCCAGGTCGACTCGCACGGTCCGATGTGTTCCTGCGGAAACGTCGGCTGCCTGGAGGCGCTGTTCAGTGGTGCCGCGCTGGCCAAGGACGCCCTGGCCGCCGCCCGCAGTGGGACGTCGCCGGCGCTGGCCGAGCGGCTGGCCCTGCGGGGCGTGGTGACCGCGCTCGACGTCGCCGAGGGTGCCGTCGAGGGCGACGTGACCTGCATCCAGCTCATCCGGGACGGCGGACGGCGGGTCGGCGGAGTGCTCGCCGGCCTGGTCAGCTTCACCAACCCGTCGATGATCGTGATCGGCGGAGGGTTGGCCCAGCTGGGTCACATCCTGCTCGCCGAGATCCGCAGCGTGGTCTACCGCCGGTCACTGCCGCTGGCTACCGGCAACCTTCCCGTCGTCCTGTCCGAGTTGGGCGGCCGTGCCGGTGTCACCGGCGCTGCGGTGCTCGCGAGCGACGTCGCCTTCGGGGAAGCATCGTGAGCGCGAGGAGTGAGCCGGGTTTGCGAGCCCCGCAGTCGCGAACCGAGGCCGGCACAGTGAAGCTGTTCGAGGTTCTGTCGTGAGCGAGGAGGAGACTGTGGCTCTGCCCGAGGATGACCCCGCCACCGCGTCGGCCGAGGCCGTCGCCGAGGCGCCGCTGGTCGAGGCTCCCGCCGACACCGTCGCGGGCGAGGTGGTCCTGCGCCTCACCGACGTGGTGAAGACCTTCCCCGGCGTACGCGCGCTCGACGGCGTGCAGCTTGAGGTACGCGCCGGCGAGGTGCACTGCCTGCTCGGGCAGAACGGCGCCGGCAAGTCCACCCTCATCAAGGTTCTCGCCGGGGTGCACCAACCGGATTCCGGTCAGGTGGAGTGGCGCGGTGAGCCGGCGACGTTCGCCAACCCGCAGGCCGCGATGAAGGCCGGCATCGCCACCATCTACCAGGAACTCGACCTCGTCGAGGATCTGTCGGTGGCGGAGAACGCGTTCCTCGGCCACGAATACCGCAGCTTCGGCTTCGTCCGGCGCGGACGGATGGCCCGGCACACCCGGCAGATCCTCGGCCGGCTCGGCCACGGTGAGATTCCGCCGGGGCGGATGGTCAGGTCCCTGCCGGCGGCGGGCAAGCAGATCGTCAGCATGGCGCGGGCGCTGTCGCACGAGGCCCGACTGATCATCATGGACGAGCCGAGCGCGGTGCTGGCCCACGACGAGGTCGGCAACCTGTTCCGGATCATCCGTGAGCTGACCGCGCAGGGCATCGCCGTCATCTACATCTCCCACCGCATGGAGGAGATCCGCGAGATCGGCGACCGGGTCACCGTACTCAAGGACGGCCGGACCACCGCGGCGAACCTGCCGGCGCGCGACACCCCGACCCGCGACCTGGTGAGCCGGATGACGGGCCGCACCATCGAGTACGTCTTCCCGGACCGGCCGACCGACGACTCCGCTGGTGACGAGCTGCTCCAGGTGGAGGGGTTGACCCGCACCGGCGAGTTCGCCGACGTCTCGCTGACAGTGCGTGCCGGCGAGATCGTGGGCATCGCGGGGCTGGTCGGCTCGGGTCGTTCCGAACTGCTGGAGACGATCTACGGTGCCCGCCTTTCGGAGGCCGGCACGGTGCGGATGGACGGGAAGGCCCTGCGGCCCGGCGTCGGCGCTGCGGTTCGCGCCGGCATGGGGATGGCTCCGGAGGAACGCAAGAGCCAGGCGCTGCTGCTCGGCGAGCCGATCTACCGCAACGTCACGCTTGCCACCTTCGGCCGGTACGCGCGGCTCGGCTTCACCAACGCCAGCAAGGAACGTGCCGAGGCGGACCGGATCGCGGAGACCCTGGAGCTGCGGCCCCGGGACGTCGACCGGCCGGTACGCACGCTGTCCGGCGGCAACCAGCAGAAGGTGGTGGTCGGGCGGTGGCTGCTCGGCGGCACCAAGTTGCTGCTTCTCGATGAGCCGACCCGGGGCGTGGACGTGGGCGCCCGGGCCGAGCTGTACCAGGTCATCCGGGGATTGGCCGCTCAGGGCGTGGGGGTGCTGCTGGTCTCCAGCGAGGTGCCCGAGGTGCTGGGTCTGGCCGACCGGGTGCTGGTGATGCGGGAAGGGCGTGTCGTCCGCGAAGCCGCGGCCGGCGAACTCGACGAAAACACTGTGCTTGACCTCGTTATGGCGGGGTCCTTGATGGAAGGCGCACCGGCATGAGCGACGCGACTCCCACTCCCACCGCGACACCGGAGCGCCCGCAGCTTCCGGCGCAGTCGCCACCGGTGGACCCGGTGGAGACGGCGGTGGCCAGCAACAAGGCAGGGTCCGGGGGCAAGCTCTCCTGGTGGCGGGGTGACGGTGGCGACGGCGCCAAACGCAACCTCGGTCTGATCGGGGTGCTGGCCGCGCTCATCGTGGTCGGCGCGGTCACCAAGCCCGACCTGTACGGCGACCCGAACTGGGTCTGGAACAACGTCCTGGCCATCCTCCAGTTGGCCTCGGTCGTCGGCGTGGTCACCGTCGGGATGACCTTCGTGATCATCGGTGGTGGCATCGACCTGTCGGTGGGCGCGATCGTCGCGCTGGCCGGGGTCTGGTGCACCACTGTGGCCACCCAGAGCTACGGCGCCGGCGGCATGATCTTCGCCGCCCTCGCGGTCGGCGTCTGCGTCGGCCTTGTCAACGGGGTGCTCATCTCGTACGGGCGACTGGTCCCCTTCATCGCGACGCTCGCGATGCTGGTGGCCGCACGGGGGCTCGCGGCATCGATCTCCAACAAGCAGACCCAGGTGTCGAGCAGCACGTTCATCAACGACATCGCGGCCCGCAAGGTGATCGGCATTCCGATCCTCGTCTACATCCTCGGCGCCGTCGTGCTTGCCGGTTGGGTGGTGCTCAACCGGACGACCTTCGGCCGGCGGACCATCGCCGTCGGCGGTAACCCGGAGGCGGCTCGACTGGCCGGCATCAACGTCCGGCGGCACACCATGCTGCTGTACGCGCTCTCCGGTCTGTGCTGCGGCATCGCGGCCATCATGCTCACCTCGCAGGCGACCTCGGCGCAGGCGGCGATGGCCAACCTGTACGAGTTGGACGCGATCGCCGCGGCGATCATCGGCGGGACGTTGCTCAGCGGCGGCCGGGGCACCATCGTCGGCTCCCTGCTCGGCGTCATCATCTTCGCCACCATCACGAACCTCTTCGCCATCAACGGCCTCTCCATCGAGGCGCAGAACATGGTCAAGGGCGGCATCATCGTCGCCGCCGTCCTGGTCCAGCAGTTCCAGTTCAAGTCAGTCACTCGGCTCCTCGCGCGGAACAGGGTCACCACCGCAACCTGACGCACCGCACCGTTGTCCTGGCGACGTCGAGACATTCGACGGAGGCCGGGTCTCGCACACCCTCATCACGTCAAATCCCGCTCCCAGGAGGTCATTAATGACCCAGCACAGTCGCGACCTGTCGCGCCGCCGGTTGCTCTTCGGTGGAGCCGCAGTGGGCGCTGCCACCCTGCTCACCGCCTGCACCAGCAACGACACCCCGGCCGCCAGCACCCAGACCAAGGCCGCCGGAAACACCGAGGGCAACAACGCCCCGGGCAAGAAGGTCGTCATCGGCTTCTCCGCCCCGGCCGCCGACCACGGCTGGATGGGCGCGATCCACGCCAACGCCAAGGCCCAGGCCGCGGCGTACTCGGACGTGGAGTTCAAGGAGGTCGACGGCGGGTCGAACTCCGAGGCCCAGCGCTCCACGCTCGGCACGCTGATCGCCCAGAAGCCGGACATCATCGTCGTGCTGCCGCACGACGGCAAGGAGGTCAACGCTGTTGCCCTCCAGGCGATGCAGGCGGGCATCCCGATCGTGAACCTCGACCGGGCGTTCCCCGACGCGCTGGCCTCGCGGCTGGTCATCAAGGGCGACAACTACGGCATGGGCGTCTCGGCCGGGCACTACATCGGCAAGATGCTCAAGGACAAGGGCGTCACCAACCCGGTCATCGGTGAGATCGCCGGCCTGGAGATCCCGCTGACCGTCGAGCGCAGCGAGGGCTTCAAGGCCGCCCTCGCGACGTACGGGTTCAAGGTGAGCAACCGGCGCTCGGCCGAGTTCACCTCGGACAGCGGCCAGCGCGAGGCGGCCCAGCTCCTCCAGGCGCTGCCGAAGATCGACGCGGTCTGGAACCACGACGACGACCAGGGCATCGGTGTGCTCGCGGCCGTCAAGCAGGCCAACCGGTCGGAGTTCTTCATGGTCGGCGGCGCGGGTTCCAAGCTCGCCATCGACGCCATCAAGGCCGACAACACCGTGCTGAAGGCCACTGTCACCTACAACCCGTCGATGGCCTCCTCGGCGATCTCGCTCGCGCGGCTCGTCGCGCAGGGTCGGGGCCTGGGCGACCTGACGGAGCTTCAGGTGCCCAAGGAAGTGACGCTGGCCTCGGAGACGATCACCAAGGAGAACGCGAGCAGCTACGACAAGCTCGGGTTCTGACATACCGGGGGGAGACCCACCTTGTCCACGACAGACAGAGAACTGCGGGTCGGCATGGTCGGCTACGCGTTCATGGGCGCCGCGCACTCACAGGCGTGGCGCACCGTGAACCGTGTCTTCGACCTGCCGGCGCGGGCCCGGATGGCGTTGATCTGCGGCCGAGACACAGCGAAGGTGGCTGACGCCGCCGACACACTCGGCTGGGACGCGTACACCACCGACTGGCGAGACCTGATCAACCGGGACGACATCGACGTTGTCGACATCTGCACACCGGGAGACAGTCACGCCGAGATCGCTCTCGCCGCGTTGGCCGCAGGCAAGCACGTTCTGTGCGAAAAGCCGTTGGCCAACACGGTGGAGGAGGCGCGGGCGATGACCGCTGCGGCGGATGTCGCCCGGGCCGCCGGAGTGCGGTCGATGTGCGGGTTCAACTACCGCCGGGTCCCCGCGGTCACGATGATGCGCCAGTTGGTCGCCGACGGACGGCTCGGGGTGATTCGACACGTCCGTGCGACGTACCTGCAGGACTGGATCGTGGACCCGCAGTTCCCGCTGGTCTGGCGGTTGCAGAAGGACAGGGCGGGCTCCGGCGCGCTCGGTGACATCGGTG
The DNA here is from genome assembly GCF_040630995.1 of Micromonospora sp. NPDC005710. Classification (NCBI taxonomy): domain Bacteria; kingdom Bacillati; phylum Actinomycetota; class Actinomycetes; order Micromonosporales; family Micromonosporaceae; genus Micromonospora; species Micromonospora sp. NPDC005710. The sequence goes on from NZ_JBEXYP010000007.1 coordinate 27,703, forward strand.
CGCACATCATCGATCTGACCCAGTTCGTGACGGGTCAACGGATCAGTGGCGTCAGCGCGGTCACCGAGACCTTCGTCAAGGAGCGGCCGTTGCCGGCCGAGTCGAGCGGTCTGGCGGCCTCGGTGGACGGCCACGCGGCCCCCACCGGGACGGTCACCGTCGACGACGCCGCGGTCTTCGTGGCACGGCTCGACGGTGGCGCCCTGGCCACGTACGAGGCGAGCCGGTTCGCGACCGGCCGTAAGAACGCGCTGCGGGTCGAGATCAACGGCTCGCTGGGCAGTGTGGTCTTCGACCTGGAGCGCCTCAACGAGCTGGAGTTCTACGACGCGACCCGCCCGGCCGTGGAGCAGGGCTTCAGTCGCATCCTGGTGACCGAGGGCGAGCACCCGTACATGTCGGCGTGGTGGCCCCCGGGCCACATCATCGGCTACGAGCACTCGTTCACGCACGAGATGCGCGACTTCATCGAGGCGGTCGCCACAGGTGTGGACCCGACTCCGTCGTTCGCCGACGCGTTGCAGGTCCAGTTGGTGCTGGACGCGGTGGCCCGTTCGGCGGAGCTCGGCTCCTCCTGGGCCGAGGTGGAACCGACGCTGACCGCGGCGGCTGTCTGACCGTTGACCATCCGCGACGGCGGTGTTCGCACCGCTGTCGCCCGACCGGCTTTCCGACGCCGACCGGCGAGGGACCAGCCACGGATTGCGCCCCGTGGCCGGGTCAGAGGTCGGTATCGGAGAGCGTGCAGCCGGGCCTGACGGCCCGGTGGCGCACGAGCAGGACGGTCGTCCGGTGCGACCGGACCGGGATTCCCCGGCCGCACCGGAGGACCGCCACCACCGGAGACTTCCGGAGGACCTGATGACACCGCCCGCCGCCGCGCGGCGGCCTGAGACGCCCGGCCGGGGCAGGTCAACGCCCCGACCGGCCGGATGCGGGGGAGGCAGGGTCGAGACGCCGACCCGACCCTGCCTACCAGCCCCGTCTGCTCGCACCTGCCGGGATCCGGTCCGGTGTCGTCGCCGCCGACGCCGACGTCGGAGTCCGGTGCCGTCCCGGTGCGGGGTGGGCGGACGGGGCCCATCCAACCGGCCCGAAACTTTTCCGAAACCGGGCCGTATCTTTCCGAAACATATTCTGATATTCCTATATTTAGCGGTACCGACGGTTCCTCGTGAATGGGGAAGGAGCACCATGCGAACAGGTGTCTGGCTGGTAGGAGCGCGCGGTTCCGTCGCGACCACCAGCATCGTCGGGGGGCTCGCGCTGCGGGCCGGCCTGGCCGGGCCCACCGGCTGTGTGACGGAGCTTCCCGAGCTGCGCGGCCCGGCCCTACCGGCCTTCGCCGATCTGGTCTTCGGCGGACACGACGTGGCCACCACCCCGCTCGGCAAGCGCGCCGAGGCCCTCGCTGACGCCGGTGTCATCCCCTGGCGGCTGGTCGCCGCGCTCCGCGACGAGTTGGGCGTTGTCGAACAGGAGCTGCGCCCCGCGCCGGTCGGCGACACCCAGGCGGCCCGGGCCGCGGCAGTGGTCCGCGACCTGACGAGTTTCCGGGAGCGTCACGAGCTGGACCGGGTCGTGGTGGTGAACGTCTCCGCCACCGAGCCGGCCCCTCGACCGCACCCCGGGCACGCCGACCCGGCCGCGTTGCGCGCCGCCCTGGACGGGCCCGACGAGGTGCTGCCGGTCAGCTCCCTCTACGCGTACGCGGCGGTGCTCGCCGGCTGCCCGTTCGTCGACTTCACCCCGTCCACCGGGCTGCGGCTTCCGGCGCTTGCCGCGCTCGCCGAGGAGGCCCGACTGCCGTACGCCGGCCACGACGGCAAGACCGGGGAAACCCTGGTCAAGTCGGTGCTGGCGCCGATGTTCGCGATGCGCAACCTCGCCGTGGGCTCCTGGTCCGGGGTCAACCTGCTCGGCGGTGGCGACGGCGCCACCCTCGCCGACCCGGCCGCGAACGCGGCGAAGGTGCAGAGCAAGCAGCGGGTGCTCGGCGAGACGCTCGGTTACGTCCCGCAGGGCGGCACCCGCATCGAGTACGTCGAGGAGCTGGGCGACTTCAAGACCGCCTGGGATCTGATCACGTTCAGCGGATTCCTCGGCACCGGCATGCGGATGGAGTTCACCTGGCACGGCTGCGACTCCGCCCTGGCCGCGCCGCTGGTGCTCGACCTGGCCCGACTCACCGCCGCCGCGCACGCCGCCGGGCAGGTGGGGCCGTTGGCCGATTTGGGTTTCTTCTTCAAGGACCCGCTGGGCGCACCCACCCACTCACTGGGCGAGCAGTGGGCCCGGCTGACCGCCTTCACCCGGCACCTGCACGACGGCGGAGGCGATGTTCGTGACAACGTTGGCTGATCTTGCCGAGTTGGTCCGGGCACCGGCCGCTCTCTCGGTGCCCGGTGACGTGATCGCCGGGGCTGCGGCGGCCGGCGCGTTGAGCCCGCGTACCCCTGCCCTGGCCGGCGCGTCAGTGCTGCTCTACTGGGCCGGCATGGCCGCGAACGACTGGTCCGACCGGCACCTGGACGCCGAGGAACGGCCCGAGCGGCCGATCCCCAGCGGGCGGGTCACCCCGGCCGCCGCTGTCGGTCTCGCGGCGGGCCTCACGGCCGCTGGCGTGGGCCTGGCCGCCGCCGTGGGCGGTCGCCGCGCCGCCGCGCTCGCCGTGCCGCTGGCCGCCACCATCTGGGGGTACGACCTGCTGGCCAAGAACACCGCCGCCGGGCCGGCCGTGATGGCCGCCTGTCGAGGGCTGGATGTGCTGCTCGGCGCGTCCGGCGGCCGGATGGCCCGGGCGCTGCCGGCGGCGGCCACCGTCGCCGCTCACACGTGGACGGTCACCGCGCTGTCCCGCCGGGAGGTCAGCGGCGCTGACGCCACACTGCCGATGCGTACCCTCGCCGGCACCGCGTTGGTCGCCGTCAGTGCGGCGGTCGCCGTGCCCGGCACCCGACGTGCCGCCGCCCTGGTGGCGGACCAGGCGGGGCCCATCGACGGGCTCGGAACCGCGGGCGAGGCGCGTCGGAGCAGGTCGGCCACCATCGCGGCGGCGCTGCCCGCCGTGCTGGCCGGCTGGTACGCCGCCCGCTACGGCGCGGCCCAGGCCGCTGTGGTCAGGGACCCGTCGGCCGGGCGGGTGCGCGCGGCCGTCGGCGCCGGGATCACCGGGTTGCCGGCTCTCCAGGGGGCCCTCACCGCACGGGGTGGAGCAGGTCTGCTCGGGGTGGCGGTCGCGGCGGCCGCTCCGCTGGGTCGACGGCTGGCCCGGAAGGTCTCTCCGACATGAGCGTCCCCGAGCCCCGGCCCGGTGCGCCGGCCGCCGCCGCCACCACGCTGCGCCTCGGGTACGGCACCAACGGCTTCGCCAACCACCGGCTCGACGACGCGCTCGCCGTCATCGCCGACCTCGGCTACGACGGGGTGGCGCTCACCCTGGACCACGACCACCTGGACCCGTTCGCGCCCGGACTCACCCGCCGGGTCGCGGCTGTCGGTCGACGGTTGGAGTCGTTGGGTCTGGCGGTGGTCATCGAGACGGGTGCCCGCTACCTGCTCGACCCGTGGCAGAAGCACGCACCGACGTTGTTGCACGACGACCCGACCCGGCGGATCGAGTTCCTCCGCAGGGCCGTGCGGATCGGCGCCGACCTGGGCGCGGAGGCGGTCTCGTTCTGGGCCGGGGTCCGACCCGAGACGGTGTCGCCGCAGTGCGCCTGGGACCGGTTGGTGGCCGGCTGCGCCACCGTCGTCGACGCGGCCGACGCCGCCGGCGTCACAGTCGGCTTCGAACCGGAGCCGGGCATGCTGGTGCAGGACATCGCGGACTGGCGTCGGCTGTACACCGCACTCGACAAGCCGGCCCGCTTCGGCATCACCCTCGACATCGGCCACTGCCGGTGCCTGGAGCCGTGGCCGGTGCCGCAGTGCGTCGCCGAGGTGGCCGATCACCTGGTGAACGTGCAGATCGACGACATGCGCCGGGGCGTGCACGAGCACCTGGAGTTCGGCGACGGCGAGATCGACTTCCCGCCGGTGCTGGCCGCCCTGGCGGCGGCCGGCTACCAGGGGCTGGTTGCCGTGGAGTTGCCCCGCGACTCGCACGCCGCACCCGCCGTGGCCGCCCGGTCGATCGAGTTCCTGCGGGCCGCCGCGGCCACCGATCGCCACGCCGCTCGCACCCTTTGCTCTGCACCCGCCGATGCGCCAGCGGCCGAGGGCTCGTCCGCCGAGCCGCCGTCCGCCGAGGTCGCATCCACGCAGACGCCATCGGCCGAGGTGGCGTCCGCGACGGCGTCGTCCGCCGAGGCGACATCCGCGAAAGAGGCCCCGGTGCACATGTAGGTGCAGAGCAAAGCGTGGTGTGGCACCGGGAGCAGCACAAGGGGAGGAGACGGGATGACACCGGATTCACTGCGGGCCGCGCTGGGAGGCGTACCCGATCCCGATTGGCTGGACACGGCACTGCGCCGGGTCGCGGCCGAGCCCACCGCGATCACCCGGCTCTTCGCCGCCGCCGGCCGACGCTGCGGTCGGGGCGCGCTGCCCGACGCCCCCGGCTGGACCGCCGACGACGCGGCCCGGGTGCTGCTGCTCACCAGCCTGCCCGGCGAGCACGCGGCGTACGCCGAGAGCCTCTACCAGCACGGTGACGCGGCGGAACGGCGAGCGGTGCTGCGCGCCCTGCCGCTGCTGCCCATCGGCGCCGACGGGGTGCCCCTGCTGCACGACGCGATCCGGACCAACGACACCCGGTTGGTCGCCGCCGCGCTCGGCCCGTACGCCAGTCACCTCGACCAGGCCGCCTGGCGGCAGGCGGTGCTCAAGTGCGTGTTCAGCGGTGTCCCCCTGGCCGGCGTCGCCGACCTGGACACCCGGGCCGACAGCGAACTGACAGCGATGCTGGCGGCCCTGGCCGCCGAACGGCACGCCGCCGGCCGGGAGTTGCCCGCCGACGCCACCGACCTGCTCCACCGGCTCACCGCCGCACTGCCCCGGGAGGCGTGAATGCGCATCTTCGACCCCCACATCCACATGACCTCGCGCACCACCGACGACTACGAACGGATGGCCGCCGCCGGGGTGCGCGCGGTGGTCGAGCCGGCGTTCTGGCTGGGTCAACCGCGCACCAGCGCCGCCTCGTTCACCGACTACTTCGACTCGCTGATCGGCTGGGAGCCGTTCCGGGCCGGGCAGTTCGGGGTGCGTCACTTCGCCACCATCGCGCTGAACCCGAAGGAGGCCAACGACCCGCGATGCCGCCCGGTTCTCGACCTTCTGCCCCGCTATCTGGACAAGGACGCGGTGGTGGCGGTCGGCGAGATCGGGTACGACTCGATGACGCCCGAGGAGGACGAGGCGTTCGCGGCGCAGCTCGCGCTCGCTGTGGCATACGACCTGCCGGCGCTTGTGCACACCCCGCACCGGGACAAGGCGCGCGGCTGCGAGCGGACCCTCGCCGTGGTCGCCGAGTCCGGCATCGACGCCGGTCGGGTGGTGGTCGACCACCTCAACGAGGTGACGGTGAAGCTGGTCCGCGACAGCGGCTGCTGGCTGGGCTTCTCCATCTACCCGGACACCAAGATGACCCCGCAGCGGATGGTCGAGTTGCTGCGGGAGTACGGCCCGGAACGCGTGCTCGTCAACTCGGCGGCCGACTGGGGGCGCTCCGACCCGCTGCTGACCCGGGCCACCGGCGAGGCGATGCTGGAGGCCGGGTTCAGCGACGACGACGTCGACAGGGTGCTGTGGCGCAACCCGGTGGAGTTCTACGGGCAGTCGGGGCGGCTCGACCTGAGCGACCTGGACGTCGCCGCCGCGGTGGACCCCCAGACCGGCAACTCGATCCTGCGCGGCGGCAGCTGATGCGGCTGCGACATGCCGGCGGCGAGACGGTCCACCTCGGCTACTGCACGAACGTCCACCCCGCCGAGGATCTCGCCGGCATCCTCGGTCAACTGGACACCTACGCGGTGCCGGTCCGCGAGGCGCTCGGCAGCGACCTGCTCGGGCTCGGCCTGTGGCTGGCCGCACCGGTCGCCGCCGAGCTGGCCGCCGACCCGACGCTGCGCCACCGGTTGCGCGCCGAGCTGGACGCGCGCGGGCTGGAGGTGGTCACCCTGAACGGCTTCCCGTACGCGGCCTTCCAGGCCCCGGTGGTCAAGCAGGACGTGTACCACCCGGACTGGACCACCGACCAGCGGTTGACGTACACACTGAATCTGGCCCGGGTCCTCGCCGACCTGCTGCCCGACGACGCCGCCCGGGGTTCGATCTCCACCCTGCCGCTGGCCTGGCGGCACCCGTGGGACGCCGGCCGGGCCGACGCGGCCCGACGCCGGCTGGACCAGCTCGCCGCCGGCCTGGCCGAGGTGCAGCGGGACACCGGCCGCGAGGTGCGGATCGCCTTCGAGCCGGAGCCCGGCTGTGTGGTGGAGAGCACCGGTCAGGCAGCCGAGCTGCTGTCCGGGATGGACACCGACCGGCTGGGCATCTGTCTCGACCTGGCCCACCTGGCCTGCGCCTGGGAGGAGCCGGCCGAGGCACTGCACCGACTGCGGACGGCCGGACTGCCGGTGGTGAAGGTGCAGGTCTCGGCCGCTGTCGAGGCTGCCGACCCGGAGGGCGGGGCCGAGGCGTTGCGCCGCTGGGTGGAGCCGCGCTTCCTGCACCAGACCCGAGGCGCCGGCTGCGCGGGTCTGGGCGACCCGGCCGACCCGGCGTACGCGGCCGACGACCTGGACGAGGCACTGGACCGGGCGTTGCCCGGACCGTGGCGGGTGCACTACCACGTGCCCCTGCACGCACCACCCGAGGAACCGCTCGGCTCGACAGTGCCGGTGCTCCGCGCGGCCCTGAGAGCGCTCTTCGACGGCCCGAGCGCGGGCTGTGACCACCTTGACGTCGAGACGTACACCTGGGGGGTGCTGCCGGCCGCCCGACGGCCCGGCACCGATGCGGAGCTGGCCGCCGGCATCGCCGCGGAGCTGGCCTTCGCCCGGGACGAACTGGTCGGCCTCGGCCTGACCGCACAGCGAACCGAGAGCATGGGGGTGACGCGATGAGCCGTCGACTGGTGGTCCTCGACGTGGTGGGGTTGACGCCCCGACTACTGGCGCACATGCCTCGACTGCGGGGAGTCGCCGACGGCGGCTTCCGGGCCGAGCTGGGCACCGTGCTGCCCGCCGTGACCTGCTCGGTGCAGTCCACCTTCCTCACCGGCGAGACGCCCAGCGGGCACGGGATCGTCGGCAACGGGTGGTATTTCCGGGAGTTGGGCGAGGTGTTGCTGTGGCGGCAGCACAACGCGCTCGTCGGCGGGGACAAGCTCTGGCAGGCCGCCCGTCGGGCCGAACCCGGCTACACGGTGGCGAACGTCTGCTGGTGGTACGCCATGGGCGCGGACGTCAACTGGACGGTGACGCCCCGCCCGGTCTACTACGCCGACGGGCGCAAGGAGCCGGACTGCTACACCGACCCGCCGGAGCTGCACGACGCGCTCACCGGGCAGCTGGGCACCTTCCCGCTCTTCACCTACTGGGGGCCGACCGCCGGGCTGCCGTCGTCGAAGTGGATCTGCCAGGCGGCCGAGCAGATCCTCGCCGACGTGTCACCCGACCTGACGCTCGTCTACGTTCCGCACCTGGACTACGACCTGCAACGCTTCGGCCCGTCGTCGGCCCAGGCCGCCGCCGCGGCGGCGGAGCTGGACGCGGTGCTCGGTCCGCTCCTGGACGCCGCCCGCGCCCGGGACGCCACAGTGGTCGTGTTGTCGGAGTACGGCATCACCGACGTGTCCCGCCCGGTGGACGTCAACCGGCTGCTGCGCGCCGAGGGCCTGTTGCGGGTGCACACCCAGGCGGGCATGGAGTACCTCGACCCGTGGACGTCGAAGGCGTTCGCTGTCGCCGACCACCAGATCGCGCACGTCTACGTCAAGGATCCGGCCGACGTGCCGGCGGTGGCGAAGCTCTGCGCCGGCCTGCCCGGGGTGGCGGAGGTGCTCGACGCCGAGGGCAAGGCCGCGCACGGGCTGGACCATCCGCGTGCCGGTGAGCTGGTGCTGGTGGCCGAGCCGGACGCCTGGTTCACCTACTACTACTGGCTTGACGACGCCCAGGCACCGGACTTCGCCCGGCTGGTGGAGATTCACCGCAAGCCCGGTTACGACCCGGCCGAGTTGTTCTTCGACCCGGCCAACCCCGGTGCCGCGAAGGCCCGCGCCGGGGTGGCGCTGGCCCGCAAGAAGCTCGGCATGCGCTACCTGATGAGCGCTGTCGGCCTGGACGCCGGGGCCCGGGCCGTGAAGGGCTCGCACGGGCGGCTGCCGGACGACCCGGCGGACGGCCCGGTGCTGCTCTGCTCCGACCCGACCGCCGCCCGGGACAAGATCGCGGCGACCGAGGTCAAGGCGCTGCTGCTGGAGCTGGCCGGGCTGAGCCCGGGCGGGCCGGGGGAGGGCTCATGACGGTCACCGTCGCGCCCACCGACGCCAGCGAGCTGCGGGCGCGCTTCGACGCGGAGCTGGCCGGGTTCCTCAGCCGGCAGGGCCCGGACTGGCCGGACGGGGCGCCACGGGGCGTGTTCACCGCGCTCCAACGGTTCGTGCTGGCCGGGGGCAAGCGGTTGCGACCGCTCTTCTGCTACTGGGGCTGGCGCGGGGCGGGGGCGGCCGACGGCACCCCCATCGTGGTGGCCGCGGCGGCCCTGGAGCTGTTCCACGCGTTCGCACTGATCCACGACGACATCCTCGACGGCAGCGACCGCCGCCGGGGTGAGCCGTCGGTGCACCGGCTCTTCGCCGACCTGCACACCCGTTCGTCGTGGCGCGGTGACCCCGAGGCGTACGGCCGCAACACCGCGCTGCTCTGCGGGGACCTCTGCGCGGCCTGGTCGGATCAGATGTTCCACGAGTGCGGGCTGAGCACCGAGCAGGTGCACCGGGGGTACGGCGTGTTCGCGCTGATGCGGACCGAGGTGATCGCGGGGGAGTACCTGGACCTGGTCTCGGGCGTGGGTGACGGCTCGGTGGCCAGCGCGCTGACGGTGATCCGGATGAAGGCTGCCCGGTACACGGTCACCCGGCCGTTGCAGATCGGCGCGGCCCTGGCCGGTGCGGGGCCGGAGGTGATCGCCGCTCTCGGGGAGTTCGGTGATCCGCTGGGTGACGCGTTCCAGCTCCGCGACGACGTCCTGGGCGTGTTCGGTGACCCGGCGGTGACCGGCAAGTCCGTACTGGACGACCTGCGTGAGGGCAAGCCCACAGTCATGATGGCGCTGGCCCGCAGTGCCGCCGACCGGACGCAGACCGTCCGGCTGCGCGAGCTGTTCGGCAATCCGGCGTTGGACGCCGAGGGCGCGGCGGAGCTGCGCGACATCATCGAGGCGACCGGTGCCCGGGAGCGGATCGAGCAGATGATCCGGGTACGGACCGAGGCCTCGCTCTCCGCCCTGCGGAACGCCGTGGTGGCCGACGAGGCCCGCGCCGCCCTGGTTGCGCTGGCCGGACAGGCGATCGACCGAAGCGCCTGAGCACCAACTTTCGATCAGATCGACAAAAGTTGGTGCTGTATCGCCGGAAGGTATGGACACATCGACACGTCTTATTTAGTGTCGTGACCAACACGACAATGTTTCGTCGAGGTGAACCGGCGGCGCGGTAACCCATCGACCCCCACCACTCACCGCTACGGCATCCGGCGCGACGGCGCGCGCCCGGCCTGGCAGTCACTCGTCAGGAAGGGGCAGCACATAATGTCCATGAAGGACGCTCCCACGCGTCGATCCCGAAGGTGGTCCTCCGCCGGGTCGGCGCTGCTGCTGGCGGTCGCCGCCGGCACTGTCGCACTCGTCGGCTCGGCCCCCGCGCAGGCACACACGATCGTCGCCAGCGACTTCCAGCAGGTCGAGCTCGCCCGTGGCGTGACCGACATGGGTGAGCCGATGTCGCTGGCGGTGCTCCCGGACCGGTCGGTCCTGCACACCGCCCGCAACGGCACCCTGCGCCGCACCGATGCCAACGGCACCACGTCGGTGATCGGCACCCTGTCTGTCTACAACCACGACGAGGAGGGGTTGCAGGGCGTCGGGGTCGACCCGGGCTTCGCCAGCAACAGGCAGGTGTACCTCTACTACGCCCCGCCGCTCTCCACCCCCGCCGGCGACGCGCCGGCCACCGGCACCGACTTCTCGGCGTTCGACGGTGTCAACCGGCTCTCCCGGTTCACCCTCAACTCCGACTTCACACTCAACCAGTCCAGCAAGGTCGACGTGCTCGACGTCCCCGCCAGCCGGGGCATCTGCTGCCACGTCGGTGGGGACATCGACTTCGACGCCGCCGGCAACCTCTACCTGTCCACCGGCGACGACACCAACCCGTTCGAGTCCGCCGGCTACTCGCCGCTCGACGAGCGGACCAACCGCAACCCGGCGTACGACGCCCAGCGCAGCGCCGGCAACACCAACGACCTGCGCGGCAAGATCCTGCGGATCAAGGTGAACTCGAACGGCACGTACTCCATCCCGTCGGGCAACCTGTTCGCGCCCGGCACGGCCCGGACGCGCCCGGAGATCTACGCGATGGGCTTCCGGAACCCGTTCCGGATCAGCGTGGACAAGGCCACCGGTGTCGTCTACGTCGGTGACTACGGGCCGGACGCCGGCTCCACCAGCTCCACCCGCGGGCCGTCCGGCCAGGTCGAGTTCAACCGGGTCGCCGCACCTGGCAACTACGGGTGGCCGTACTGCACCGGCACGAACACCAGTACCGAGACGTACAACGAGTGGGACTTCGCCAGCAACGCCAGCGGATCGAAGTACAACTGCACCGGCGGGCCGACGAACAACTCGTTCCGCAACACCGGCCTGACCACCCTGCCGCCGGCCCAGCCGGCCTGGATCCGGTACGCCGGCGACGCCGGCACCCCGACCGAGTTCGGTGGCGGCTCCGAGTCGCCGATGGGTGGCCCGGTCTACCGGTACAACGCCTCGTCGACGTCCACCACCAAGTTCCCGCAGTCCTTCGACGGGCAGTTCTTCGCCACCGAGTTCGGCCGGGGCTGGATCAAGCCGATCCACGTCAACTCCGACGGCTCCCGGGGCACCATCGACACCTTCCCCTGGGTCGGCAAGCAGGTGATGGACTCGGCGTTCGGCCCGGACGGCGCGTACTACGTGCTCGACTACGGCACCGGCTACTTCAACGGTGACGCCAACTCGGCGCTCTACCGCTTCGACTACGTCGGCAGCGGCAACCGGGCGCCCACCGCGAAAGCCAGCGCCAACCGCACCTCCGGTGCGGCCCCGCTCGCGGTGACCTTCTCCTCGGCCGGTTCGTCCGACCCCGAGGGCGGCACGTTGACCTACGCGTGGGCCTTCGGTGACGGGACCACGTCGACCGCCGCCAACCCGACGAAGACCTACAGCACCAACGGCACCTACACCGCCACGCTCACGGTTCGGGACCCGCAGGGTGCCACCGGCAGCAGCAGCGTGCAGATCAACGTCGGCAACACCGCCCCGACGGTGACGATCAACAACCCCGGCAACGGTCAGCTGTTCAGCTTCGGCGACACGGTGCCGTTCAGCATCACCGTGACCGACCCGGAGGACGGCACCATCGACTGCACGAAGGTCAAGATGACCTACGTGCTCGGCCACGACCAGCACGGGCACCAGATCACCTCGCAGAACGGCTGCTCCGGCTCCATCACCATCCCGGTCGACGGTGAGCACGACGACGCGGCGAACATCTTCGCGATCTTCGACGCCGAGTACACCGACGCCGGTGGCCTGACCACGCACACGCAGCACACGCTGCCGCCGCGGCACCGCCAGGCCGAGTTCTACGGCACCTCGTCCGGGATCAACGTGTTCAGCAAGACCCCGGCCGAGGGCGGCAAGACCGTCGGCGACATCAACAACGGCGACTGGATCGCGTTCCAGCCGTACCGGCTGGGCAACGTGACCTCGTTCAACGCCCGGGTCTCCTCGGCGGGTGCCGGCGGCACCCTCCAGGTCCGGGCCGGCTCGGCCACCGGCACGGTGCTCGGCACGGCCACCGTCCCGGTCACCGGCGGCTGGGAAACGTTCACCACCGTCACCGGCACGATCACCAACCCGCCGACCGGCACCACCACGCTCTACCTGACCTTCGCCGGGTCGGGCACCGGAGCGCTCTACGACCTGGACGCCTTCACCTTCGTCACCGGGACGCCCCCGACCGGCGGGGGCGGGCCGATCAAGGGCCTCGGCGGCAAGTGCCTGGACGTGCGCAACGGTGCCACTGCCGACGGCACGCAGATCCAGATCTACACCTGCAACGGCAGCGCGGCGCAGACCTGGGCCGTGACGCCGAACTCGACGATCAAGTCGTTGGGCAAGTGCCTGGACGTCTCGGGTGCCGGCACCGCCGACGGCACCAAGATCCAGCTGTACACCTGCAACGGGACCGCCGCGCAGAACTGGGTGGCCCAGGCCGACGGCACGCTGCGTGGCGCGGCGTCCGGCAAGTGCCTCGACGTCTCCGGCAACAGCTCCGCCGACAGCACTGTGGTCCACCTCTGGACCTGCGTCAGCGGTGCCGCCAACCAAAAGTGGATCCTGCCCTGACCTGACAGGTGGGGGCCCCTCGTCAACGCCTAGTGTGAGGCGAGGGGCCCCTCCTAACCGCAGTTGGGAGAGCGATATGCGCAGACGCCTGCGACCCGTCCTCGGTGCGGCAATGGCCGCACTCGCCGTCATCGCCTGCACCACCCCCGCCAGCCCGGCCAGCGCCGCCGACGCCCCGTACGACGTGCTGGTCTTCTCCAAGACCGCCGGTTTCCGGCACGACGCGATCCCGGTCGGCATCCAGACCATCCGCGACCTCGGAGCGGCGAACAACTTCACGGTCACCGCGACCGAGGACGCCGCCGCGTTCACCACGAGCAACCTCAACCAGTACGAGGCGGTCGTCTTCCTGAACACCACAGGCGACGTGCTCAACGCCAGCCAGCAGACCGCCTTCGAGTCGTACATCGGCTCCGGCCGCGGGTACGTGGGTGTCCACGCAGCGGCCGACACCGAGTACGACTGGCCCTTCTACGGCAACCTCGTGGGCGCGTGGTTCGCCTCGCACCCCGCGATCCAGCAGGCCAACATGAAGGTCGAGGACCGCGGCCACGCGGCCACCGGGCACCTGCCGCAGACCTGGACGCGCACCGACGAGTGGTACAACTACCGCACCAACGCCCGGTCGAGCGCCCACGTGCTGGCCACCCTCGACGAGTCGTCGTACTCCGGCGGCGGAATGGGCGCCGACCACCCGCTGAGCTGGTGCAAGAGCTACAGCGGCGGCCGGTCCTTCTACACCGGCGCGGGGCACACCCAGGCGTCGTACGCGGAGTCGGGTTTCCGGAACCACCTGCTCGGCGGCATCCGGTACGCCTCCGGCCGGAGCAAGGCCGACTGCCGGCCCGAGACCGGCTACACCCCGCTGTTCAACGGCTCGACGACCGGATGGTCACAGGCCGGCCCGGGTAGCGTCACCAACTCCGACGCCACCCTGACCACCGTCGGCGGCATGGGTCTGTACTGGTACAACGCGAAGCAGTTCACCAACTACTCGCTGAAGCTGGACTGGAAGCTGGCCGGTGACGACAACTCCGGCATCTTCATCGGGTTCCCGCCGTCGAGCGATCCGTGGTCGGCGGTGGACAACGGCTACGAGATCCAGATCGACGCGACCGACGCGACCGACCGCACCACCGGGGCGGTCTACACGTTCAAGTCCGCCGACATCGCCGCCCGCGACGCGGCGTTGAACGCGCCGGGGGAGTGGAACACGTACGAACTGCTGGTCGAGGGTGAGCGGCTGCAGATCTTCCTCAACGGTGTGAAGATCAACGACTTCACCAACACCAACCCGGTCCGTTCGCTGGCCGGTCACATCGGCATCCAGAACCACGGCACCGGTGACGACGCCTACTTCCGCAACATCCGGATCAAGGAGTTGGGCGGCACCCCGCCGCCGACCGGAAACACCACGGTCCAGGCCGAGGCGTTCAGCTCGGCCAACGGCGTCTCCGCGTTCACCAAGGCGGGCGCCAACGGTGGGCAGACCCTCGGCTACATCGAGCCCGGTGACTGGGCCGCGTACAACGGGGTCGACCTGACCAGCGTCACCTCGTTCACCGCCCGGGTCGTCTCCGGCGGCGCGGGTGGCACCATCCAGGTGCGCACCGGCTCGGCCACCGGTCCGGTGCTCGGCTCGGTAGCGGTGCCGAACACCGGCAGTTGGAGCACCTACGCCAACGTCACCACCGCGTTGTCGAACGTCCCGTCCGGCACGCAGAACCTCTACCTCACCTTCACCGGTAGTGGCACCGGCCTCTTCGACCTGGACGACTTCACACTGGTCAAGGGCAGCAGCGGCGGCACCGGGGTGGGCCCGATCAAGGGTCTGGCCGGCAAGTGTCTGGACGTGCGCAACGGCGCCACCGCCGACGGCACGCAGATCCAGCTCTACACCTGCAACGGCAGCGCGGCCCAGACCTGGACCGTGACGCCGAACTCGACGATCAAGTCGCTCGGCAAGTGCCTCGACGTCTCCGGCAGCGGCACCGCCGACGGCACCAAGATCCAGCTCTGGACCTGCAACGGCAGCGGCGCGCAGAACTGGGCCGCCCAGTCCGACGGCACCCTGCGCAACCCGTCGTCGGGCAAGTGCCTGGACGTCTCCGGCAACAACTCCGCCGACAGCACCGTCGTGCACCTCTGGAGCTGCGTCAGCGGTGCCGCCAACCAGAAGTGGACCCTGCCCTGACCGACTGACCCCGGAGGGGCCACGACGAACGTCGTCGGCCCCTCCAGGCCAGACCCGGCACGGTGACCCCCGCGAGCGTTGTACCTGGAAGCCACCAATGGCCCAGGTACAACGCTCGCACCTCATGCTCCTACTCCCGCCTCGCCCGGCTCCCACCCCCGCCCCCACCCCCGCCCCCGCCCCGCCCCCGCCCCCACCCCCGCTCCCGTCGATCTTGCACTTCCTGTTGTGGCAAATGCCGTGAAGCCGACCTTTCGTCAGCAGTAAGTGCAAGATCGGCGGGGTAGGGCGGGGCGCGGGGTAGGGCGGGGCGCGGAGTGGGGTTGGGTGGGCGCAAGGCGGGGTGGGCTCGGCGGCATAAGCGGGGTGGGGCGCGGGAGGGTGGCGCACAGCTTGCTGCCGTACCTTGACCTGCATGGGGTTGTTCGCGCAGTGGCGCGGGACAGTGCTGGCGCGAGGCCATCAACTGCTCGGTGTGTGGGGTCGGGCCGACGAGCCCGACGACCCGTCCCAGCCGGCGCCGAGCCTGAACCGTCTCGACGCGTTGGTGGAGGGCTTCGCCGCCGGTCAACCGGTGCGGTGGACCATGGCCGGTCAACCCCGGCCGCTACCCGGCCCGGTCGACGTGGTGGCGTACCGGATCATCGAGGAGGCGCTGACCAACGCGTGCCGGCACGCGCCGGGCGCGCCAGTCGGGGTTCGGCTGCGCTACGACGACGCCGGCATCACCATCGAGGTCCGCGACGAGGGCGCCGGTCAGGCTCCGGCGAGCGGCGGCACCCAGGCCGCCGGTCGGGGTCTGCTCGGGGTACGCAGACGAGCAGAGCGCCTCGGCGGCACGTTCTCGGCCGGCCCGCGTGCCGGTGGCGGCTTCACCGTACGGGCTGTCCTGCCGGCGCCGGAGGAAATGGTCTGACGTTCGGCCGACCTGAGGGCTTCCCCGATGGGGTGCTGCGGAAATAGGGTGGGGGACGGCGACCGTGCTGGTGGCCGGTGACCCGGTGGGAGGCGCAACCCGCCGGGTTCAGGTGTTCCGCACCCACCGGTGACCGTCCGAGCGCCGCGTACGTCCGGTCATCCCTCGCCCCGGTCCGCACAAGGAATCCCCATCACAACAGGGGAGAAGGACAATGGCGCGACCCATCACGCTCTTCACGGGCCAGTGGGCCGACCTTCCGTTCGAGGAGGTCTGCCGGCTCGCCTCCGAGTGGGGCTACGACGGTCTGGAGATCGCCTGCTGGGGCGACCACTTCGAGGTCGACAAGGCGCTCGCCGACGACTCGTACATCGAGCGCAAGAAGGAAACCCTCGCGAAGCACAACCTTCAGGTCTTCACGATCTCCAACCACCTCGTTGGTCAGGCGGTCTGCGACCACCCGATCGACGAGCGGCACCAGGACATCCTGCCCGGCCGCATCTGGGGCGACGGGGAGCCCGAGGGGGTCCGCCAGCGGGCCGCCGAGGAGATCAAGGACACCGCGCGGGCGGCGGCGAAGCTCGGGGTGAAGACGGTCGTCGGCTTCACCGGTTCGTCGATCTGGCACACCCTCGCGATGTTCCCGCCGGTGCCGCCGGCGATGATCGAGCGCGGCTACCAGGACTTCGCCGACCGGTGGAACCCGATCCTCGACGTGTTCGACGAGGTGGGGGTGCGGTTCGCGCACGAGGTGCACCCGAGTGAGATCGCGTACGACTACTGGACGACGAAGCGGACGCTTGAGGCGATCGGCAACCGGCCCGCGTTCGGGCTGAACTGGGACCCGTCGCACTTCGTCTGGCAGGAGCTGGACCCGGTGAACTTCATCTTCGACTTCGCCGACCGGATCTACCACGTGGACTGCAAGGACGCGAAGGTGCGCACCGGCGACGGCCGGCGTGGCCGGCTCGCCTCGCACCTGCCCTGGGCGGACCTGCGGCGCGGGTGGGACTTCGTCTCCACCGGCCACGGCGACGTGCCCTGGGAGGACTGCTTCCGCGCGTTGAACGCGATCGGCTACGACGGCCCGATCTCGGTCGAGTGGGAAGACGCCGGCATGGACCGGCTGGTCGGTGCCCCGGAGGCGTTGCAGTTCGTCCGCCGGCTCGCCTTCGATGCCCCGAGCGCGGCCTTCGACGCGGCGTTCAGCAGCAAGGACTGACCGTACGTCGGACAGACCACGGGCCGGTCGCCCTGCGGCGACCGGCCCGTCGACGTGCGATGGGTCAGAGCGTGCTGGCGTTCGTGCCCGAGCCGGACGGCTTGGTGCGGGGGTTGGTGGACGACGGCGACCCGGAGGTCGTGCCGACCGTGCTGGTGCCCACCTTGGTGCCCATGGTTGCGGGCGTGCCGGCGAACGCGTCGTCGGCGGCGGTCAGCTCCTGCGTGCTGGTGCTGCCGTTGCCGAGCTTCTCGCCCAGTTTGGTCTGGCCGAGCTTGTCCTTGCCCTCGCTGTAGAGCTTGTTGGCCTGGGCCTGCGCGACCCCGGCCGCCTCCTGCACGGTCGGGTGGTCGAGCACCTTGCGGCCCCGAACAACGAGCTCCTCGTACTTTTCCCGGCCGGCACGGGCGCCCAGGACGAATCCCGCAGCCAGCCCGCCAAGAAACATGATCTTTCCGCGCATGGCGGCTCCTTCCGTACCTGACGCGCCGTCGCCCCGGCGAGTTGCCCCGTCGGAAGGCGACCTGTTCGCGCCTGCGTCCTCTGTCCGCAGCTAACTACCCATCCTGCTCTCCGCTCAAGCATGCTTGTGCCGGGATGACGATTTACCCCGTTTGTCAATGCGTCGCGGACCCTGAGCTGCGCCTCTTGATCAGCCAGCGCCGGGGTGGAACCCACTGGACCGCCACCGGGGAAAGTCCTGTACTCTTGTCCCGTCGCAGGGCGTCGGTGAGATCCGGTTCCAAGCGGTGCACGATCCCCTGTAGCTCAATTGGCAGAGCAGCCGGCTGTTAACCGGCAGGTTATTGGTTCGAGTCCAATCGGGGGAGCTTCTCCACCCAACGCCCGTCGGCCTGATGCCGGCGGGCGTTTTCGTGTGCGTGACCCGGTTTCACCCACCCTCGCCCTGCCTGCCCGGCAGGATGGTCGATGTCGGCCGAGGCTCTGCGCCCCGCCGACTGACGCGTCGATCCTTGGGGTGTGAGGGCGGATGTCCGGACGAGGCGGCAGGGCCACCCTGATCGCGGTGGCGGTCGTGCTGGCCTGGTTGGTGATCGGCGGCGTGGCCGGCCCGTACGCGGGGCGCCTCAGTGAGGTCGCCACCAACGACAACGCCGCCTTCCTGCCCACCGACGCCGAGGCGACCCGCGCCCAGGACCTCGCCGGCGCGTTCGTCGACAGGCAGACCATCCCGGCGCTCGTCGTCTACGAGCGGCCCACCGGGATCACCGACGCGGACCGGCAGCGGGTGAGCGCCGACGCCGCCCGGTTCGCCCAGATCCCGGGAGTGGTCACTCCGCTGCCACCGCCCATCCCGAGCGACGACGGCCAGGCCCTCCAGGTCGTCGTACCGGTGGACGACGCCGAGGGCGAGGAGGTCGGCGCGATCGTCGACCAACTCCGCGACATCAGCGGCGGCGACCGGGACGGCCTCACCGTGGACGTCTCCGGGCCAGCCGGCCTGCTCGCCGACCTGATCAAGGTGTTCTCCGCCATCGACGGGCCACTGCTGCTCGTCACCCTGGTCGTGGTGCTCGTCATCCTGCTCGTCGTCTACCGCAGCCCCGTCCTCTGGATCTTTCCGCTGCTCGCCGCCGGGATGTCGTACGCCCTCGCCTCGGTCTTCGTCTACCTGCTCGCCGACGCGGACGTGGTCAAGCTCAACGGGCAGGCCCAGGGCATCCTCACCGTGCTGGTCTTCGGCGCCGGCACTGACTACGCGCTGCTGCTGATCGCCCGCTACCGGGAGGAACTACACCGGCACGACCGGCCCTGGGACGCCATGAAGACCGCCTGGAGAGGCGCGGCGCCAGCCATCATCGCCTCCGGCGGCACTGTCATCGTCAGCCTGCTCTGCCTGCTGCTGTCCAGTCTCAATTCCAACCGGGCGCTCGGCCCGGTCGCCGCCATCGGCATCGCCGCCACGCTGCTGGTGATGCTCACCTTCCTACCCGCGCTGCTGGTGCTCGGCGGGCGCTGGGCGTTCTGGCCCCGACGACCCCGAGCCGACCAGGCCGACCCGCGGGCCGAACACGGCATCTGGAGCCGCATCGCCGGCTTCGTGGCCCGGCACGCCCGCCCGATCTGGCTGACCACCGCCGTCGTGCTGGCCCTGCTGACCCTCGGCCTCACCCAACTCGGTGCCACCACCCTCGGCCAGTCCGACCTGTTCACCCAGCGCACCGACTCGGTCGACGGCCAGGAGGTGATCTCCCGGCACTACCCGGCCGGCACCGGCAGCCCGGCCACCATCTTCACCACCGAACAGACCGCCAGACAGGTCGCCCAGGTGGCGACTGACGTGCCCGGCGTCGCCGACGTCCGCCCCCTTTCGGCCGGCCCGCAGACCGGCCCACCCGAGGAGAACGCCGCTCCGAAGGTCGTCGACGGGCGGGTGCAACTGGAGGCGACGCTGACCGACCCGCCCGACAGCGACGGAGCCGAGCGGACCATCCGCGAGCTGCGGGTGGCCGTACACCAGGTGCCCGGCGCGGACGCGGTGGTCGGCGGCTTCACCGCGATCAACGTGGACACCTCGGACGCCGCGAGGCGCGACCAGAACGTCATCATCCCGGTGGTGCTCGTGGTCATCGCTGTCATCCTGGCCCTGCTGCTGCGCGCGCTGCTCGCCCCGGTGCTGCTGATCGCCACCGTGCTGCTCAGCTTCGCGGCCACCCTCGGCCTGTGCGCGCTGCTGTTCCGCCACGTCTTCGACTTCCCCGGCGTGGACTCGTCGTTCCCGCTGTTCGCGTTCGTGTTCCTGGTCGCGCTCGGGATCGACTACAACATCTTCCTGACCAGCCGGGTCCGCGAAGAGTCGGTCAAGCGCGGCACCCGCGCCGGGGTGCTCGCCGGCCTCGCCGTCACCGGCGGGGTGATCACCTCAGCCGGCATCGTGCTCGCCGCCACCTTCTCCGCCCTCGCCGTCCTGCCCCTGGTGATACTCGTCGAGTTGGGTACGGCTGTCGCAATCGGGGTACTGATCGACACCATCATCGTCCGGTCGCTGCTGGTGCCCGCACTCGCGTACGACATCGGGCCGAAGATCTGGTGGCCGGGCCGGTTGTCCCGGGCGAACGGTGAGCGGGAGGCGCGCGGTGCTGGCTGAAACCGATGTGGTCATCGTCGGCGGCGGCCTGGCCGGCCTCGCCGCCGCCCGCCGGCTGCACCGCGCCGGCGTGCCCTGGCGGCTGGTGGAGGCCGAAGGTCGGCTCGGCGGCCGGGTCGCCACCGACGTGGTCGACGGTCACCTCGTCGACCGGGGCTTCCAGGTGCTCAACACCGCCTACCCGCGGCTCGGCACGCTGCTCGACATCGACCAGCTCCACCTCGGCTACTTCACCTCGGGTGTGCTGGTCCGCAAGGGCGACAACCTGCTGCGGCTGGTCAACCCACTGCGCGAACCGACCGGCGGGCCCGGCACCGCGCTCGCCGGGGTCGGCTCGCTGCTCGACCGGTTGCGCTTCGCCGCACTCGCCACCGGCTGTGCGACCCTCCCCGCGTCCCGGCTGCTCGCCGCACCGGAGACCAGCACCGAGACCGCGCTGCGCCGCGCCGGTCTCTCCGACGCGATCATCGAGGAGCTGCTGCGACCGTTCCTGTCCGGGGTGTTCGTCGACCGGGAACTCTCCACCTCCAGCCACGTGTTCGCGATGGTGCTGCGCTCCTTCGCCCGCGGCCGCATCGGCCTGCCCGCCGAAGGAATGGCAGCGCTGCCCCGGACCATCGCCGCACCGCTGCCCGCCGACCTGCTCGACCTGGACACTCCGGTCGCGGAGGTCACCCCGGGTCGGGTCCGCACCCAGGCCGGCGACATCCGCTGCCGGGCCGTCGTCGTCGCCGTCGACCCACCCGCCGCGTCCGCGCTGCTGCCAGCCCTGGCGACGGTACGTATGCACAGCTACACCACCTACTACCACAGCGCCCCCGAGCCGCCGCTCACCGAACCAATCCTGCTCGTCGACGGCGACCGACGGGAGATCGTGGCGAACACAGTGGTGCTCAGCAACGCCGCCCCGAGCTACGCGCCGGCCGGACGGCACCTGATCGCCACCTCGGTGGTCGGCCCGACGGCCCCACCCGAGCCGACCATCCGCGCCGAGTTGACCCGTCTGTACGGCCGCTCCACAGCCGACTGGGCCCACCTCACCACAGTCGCCGTCCCCGCGGCGCTACCCGCCGCACCGCCGCCACAGGGGCGACTGCGCAAGCCGGTGGCGTTGGGGGAGGGACTGTTCGTCGCCGGTGACCACCGGGACAGCCCATCGATCCAGGGCGCCCTCACCAGCGGCTGGCGCGCGGCCGGAGCCGTGCTGGACGAGCTGCGCGCCGGCTGATCGCCGTACCCGAGCACGCTGTTATATTCCTGTAGCCCATCGTGCTGGTGCAGACGTGGGCGCCGGCCGGCTCGATGCTGGCTGGTGGCCGCCGAGCGGGATAAGATCCGGCGCGGTGTGAGGGGCGGTAGCTCAGCCGGTTAGAGCAGGGGACTCATAATCCCTCGGTCGCGGGTTCGAGCCCCGCCCGCCCCACCGAAACGGATACCCAAACCGAGGGGCCCAGGGTTGCCGAGGCGCAGGCCACGGCCGATGTCCTGGCTGGCTGTACCTGTTCGGTCCCGACTCGCGTCCAGAGGTCGGTGCCGTCTGCTGGCGTGATTTCCCAGCCTGTAATCGCCGGTAGAATATAGCATTGTTGCTATGGCTTGGGGCGTGGTCGAGCTGGAGCCGGAGGTCGAGAAGTGGCTGGAGGGCTTGCCCGAACCTGCTGTTCGCCAGGGCGGCGTTCTACGTTGATCTGCTGGCGGAACAGGGCACGCTACTGGGGAGCCCTACACGAAGCAGCTTTACGGGAAGCTGCGGGCCCCTCAGACCCCACGGTCTGGTGGTCGCGCCTAGAGGTCCGGTCCGGCCGTGCGGCGGGCAGCTCGCCCGCCGCGAATTTGACGCCCCAGTCGCCCTCGTGAGCCTGTCGAACGGTTCACCCAAACCAACGTCCGGTCACTCCACAGACCTGAGGTTGAGCGCCTCGCACAGTTCGGTAACGACCTGGCCCGGCTCGGCGAGGCAGCGCCAAGCCGGCACTCGCCGCACTTCCGTGACTGCGGCGATGATGTCAAGCCTACCCAAGACTCCACGAAGAGGTCGCCCGTCCGGATCGCCTTCGGGATCGTCTACGAGTACCGCCAGGGTCTTGTCGCCGAGGCTGAGCGTGAGGTCGACCGGATACCCCGGGAGTGGTGTGCCCCAGCACACGGTCAGCCCGGCGTCGCGCAGTCCCGGGATCAGCTTGTCGACCGGGCGCGGGTCAACGTCGGCGTTGTCGGCCGCTGGCGCTGGCGCTGACGGTGTGGCGAGTGCGGCGAGCAGCCCGCATTGCGCGGACCACCACGATCTGTCGCCCACGATGGAGAGCTGGGACTTAGCCCGGGTGATCGCGACGTTCCACAGGTTGGTCTGGCTAACGAGCCAGCCCCGGGTTTGCTCGCTGATGCCCTGCGCACCGACCGGTGAGATGACCATGATGTCTCTTTCGCTGCCCTGAAACTTGTGAATGGTCGCGCAAAGCAAGTTGTCGCCGAGGCCAGCCTCCGTGAGGGCTCGGTCCAGGGTTCGCTGCTGCTCGGCGAGTGGTGTCACGACACCGATGGAGGCGTCCGGGTACTCCTTCCGCAGCCGCTGCACCTCGCTCACCACTGCCTGCACTTCGTCGAAGTTGCTACCGGACCCGGTGGTGCCGCGGCTGAAGCGGCCCGGCACGTCCACCCAGCGGGTGGCGGGTTTGGCCGATGCGGTCAGCCGGGCCGGGTCGGTGAGTACGACCAGCCGATTCTGGTAGACGACCTGGTTCGGTACGTCGATGATCTCCGGGTGGCAGCGGTAGTGCTCGTCGAGCAGGATCGTGCTGCCGGCCGCAGTGGCGAACGCCTCGTACGCCGAATGGCCGCGGTGGGTCAGCCGGCGATTCGTGAGCCACTCGTGCCCAAGCCCGTTGCGCGCCTGCTCGCCCTGGTCGTCGGCGTCGGAGAGTTCCACCACGGGGGCGAGTTGCCGTGGGTCGCCGATGATCAGGGCGCGTTTGGCTCGGTAGAGCATGGGGACGATGGCCGCCGGTGTGCATTGGGCGGCTTCGTCGATGACGACCAGGTCGAACAGCCCGGCGTTGGGCCGCAGCCGGCGAGCCGACATCGCGGTGGTCGCCCAGCCGGGAAGCACGGCGAGGATCTCCGGCATGTAAGACCAGCTTCTTCCGTCCGGCTTCGCCATCTCGTCGGCCCGGTTCCGCAGCACGGTCGTGCCGGCGGTGACCCGGGCGGCAATCTGGGCACGTAGCAGCTGATCGCTGTGCTCGGGTCGGGTTTCCCGTTGCAGAGTTTGTAGCCGCTTCCAGGATTGTTCGGCGGTGCGGGGCAGGGACGCGAGTTGTTGCCGTCGCTCGCGCCAGCACTGCTCAATTACTGCCTGCTCATTGAGAATGGCGATCGACGCACGGTCGGACACCCCTCGGGACCGCAGCCGCCAGCGGGACCACCACCCGAACCACCAGCTCCGCAACGCCCGATCGGTGAGGTCGACCAGCCGGGCCAAGGAGGCATCGTCGGTGTCGGCCAGCGCGAGGTCCCGCTCCAGGGCGAGGTCGGCGAGATCGCGTTCGAGGAGACGGTGTTGGTCGAGATTGTCGCGTAATCGGCTGATCTCCTGCGCCGCGAGCCGCAACTCGTTCCACGGACCGCGAGCATCCGGTATCGGCGGTGGCGACGTCTGCAGCACCTCGGTGAGGTATTGCGGTTCCCGCTGCCGATAATCCTTGTTCCCGGTGCGTAGCACCAGTCCGGGGCCGATCATGCCGGTGACCCGCTCGACGACCTCATTGACCGCGCGATTGTTGGTGGAGCCGATAAGCACGCTCTGCCCGGCCGCCGTCGCGGTAGCCAGCAACGCGGTGACAAGTTGGCTCTTGCCGGTGCCGGGCGGCCCCTGTGCGACGGTCAGAGGGCGGCTCATCGCCGCTCGGATGATCTCCTCCTGTGTCTCGTTGACCGGGCTCAGCGCCACCGTCAGGGGGGCGTTGTCCGGCTTGTCCTTATCGTCAGCCCCGCTCGACAGGGCACCAAGTGCGGTCGATGCGATCTTTCCCGCGTTCTTGGCGATCTCCCGCAGGTCCTCGATCAGCTGCTGCTCCGGGGACTCCGTGCTGCCGGCGGCGAACAGCATCCCAGCGTTCTGCGCCCGGTTGATCGGCCCTGCGTTGACCCGTCCGACCAGGTTCTCCGGGTCGAGCGGGGACACCGGCTTCACGCCGAACATGTTCGCCACCAGGTTGACGGCCTTGGCCAGGGATCCGCGGTCGCCGGGCCCGATCAGTTCGGCCACAGCCTGGCGCAGTTCGTCCGCCTCTACCGCCGCCAGCTGGAAGTGGTCGATCAGAGCGGGGCTCGGCTGCGGTGGTGCCGGGTGCGCCGCCCCGTCGTCTCCGACGGTCAAGTCGGCGACGAGCAGCGGCGCCAGACGTACCTGCTGCCTGCCCTTCTGCTGCAAGGCGACGACCGGGTAGCCGTACCGAAGGGAGCGTCCGCTGTCCTCGGCGAGCTTTGCAAGCTGCCGCCCACTCCCCTTCAGCGGGATCGCCTCGGTTGCCGAGAAGATGACTTCCTGGCCCTCGGGTGCGGCGAGGTAGGTGTCGCGATTCCCTGGATCCACGAAGAACTGCAGAACGGCCGAACGTTGTAGGCAGCCGACGTAGTAGGTGAGCAACCGCCGCCACCGGTCGGTGTCGAACGGTGCGTCGTCCGGCTCCTCGGTCCGGGCGCTCGGGGGCCGATGCACGTGCTCGCCCGGCCCAGCCACCAGCGGGATGGGGTCGGTGACACCCACGCTCGACTCGACCGGCTTCTCTTGGCGGCGGCGTGCCATCTCGGTCATGGCGTATCGGGAAAGGTCACTCGCGGTGATCCAGCCGTCCTCGGCGGTCGGCTGGGCCGCCCCGCGTAGCCCGGCGAGCAGCACCTCGGTGAACACCGACGGCCGATCCGGGCCCTGAGCCTTGGACGCCTTCAGATGGTCGCTCGACTGGAGCATGAACGTGCCGCGCTCGCGCTTGAGCCGGCGGGGCTCTTGCCGTACGCCGTTGCCGAGCCGGTGGCGCGTGGTGAAAGAGCCCGAGAAGCAGCAGTCCAGAACGACTAACTTCTGGCTGGCCTTGGTGTGGTTGAGTAGATGGCGCAGTTTTCCCTCGACATCGAACGCGGTGGTGTGCAGTAGGGCCGTGTCGGTGTCGATGGTCCCGAAGAACAGCGACTCTCGATCGTCGTACAGGATGCCGTGGCCGGAGTAGTAGAAGACAGCAAGGTCACCGGTTCGCCGGGCGCCGTAGAACTCTTCGACGACCTGCATCATGTGCGCGGCTGGCAAATCAAGATGGTGTTCGACGCTGTCGAAGCCGCCCTCGGTGTCCAACACCGTTCTCAACTCTCCGACATCCCGGCGGACGCCGGGCAACGCCGCGAGCTTCGGGTCGGCGCGATACGTTGCGGTGCCCAGCACCAACGCGTGCCGACCCATCAGTACGCGCGCTCGATTGCGTTCCGGACGACGTCGATCATCTCAGAAACCTGCGCCTTAGTCGGCTGATCGATCGTGAGCTCGATGTCGCCGACCTTCAGATGCGCCTTGCGACCTCGATTACGGCCGAGGAAGCCCAGGACCAAGTCGACGAGAGCCTGCGCGTAACCGGGATCAGCGGCGACAACTACCGCGAGCGTCCCTAGCACCACCTCACCGACGCCCTTGCTGCCAGGCTCCGCATCGAGATCGAGCCGACGTACCTCGCCAAGGTCACTCAGGTCTTCGGCGAGCTCGTTAGTCACCAGGTCGAGGGCGAAATCATCATCCTCCGGCAGCGACGTGAAGCTGACCTCGACGACGACCTCGAACACCCGTACCTCCCGCTGAGCCACACCAGAGATGCATCCGCAACGCTACGGATAGTAAGAGCAGCGATGATAAATGTGTCTCCTTTCCGACTGGGCTTCAGGTTTGTCCGGCCGATTGCCGGCGCCATCCGGGTTCTGTTCGTCTTTGATCCCTGGTCGCAGGCGGTGCTGTTGGTGGCCGGCCATAAGGCTGGCGACTGGTCTCGATGGTATGAGGAAGCGATCCCGGTCGCCGAGGTCGCGTACGAGGGCTGGCTCGCCTTTGAGAGGAAGCGGAGGGAGGGCTGATGAGCGATTTCCATGACTGGGACGACATCCGTGCCGAGTTGCATGACGGGGACGACGCGCTCGAGGTGGAGCGCGCCCGCACCGAGGCGTGGGTCAGCGCGTTCCACCTGGCCGAGGAGCGTAAGCGTCTCGGGCTCACCCAGCGGGAGGTTGCCGAGTTGATGGGGGTCACGCCCCGGCCGGCAGTCAGACCGAGAACGGCGACCTGGAGGCCAACGAGGTCGCGACCCTGAGCCGGTACGCACGAGCGCTTGGCGCCGGATGCGGATCATCTTCGACTACGGGACCGATCTCCGTCAGATCGCCTGATCCTGCGCAGGGCCGATGAGCCGCGCTCCTGACCTGCGTACCCGCAGCGGCAACGGGTCGCCGACGATGGTTGTCGCTTGGTTCCCATGGTGGTACCTCCGGCCCACCAGCCTGGTAAGTACGAGTCTCGCCCGGTCCGCTGCATCGGTGATGAGCGGGTTCGGTGATGTATAGGTTGAGCTATAGTTCTTCCGTGACCAAGGGGCCAGCCCACCGCTGGGCGATCAGGACGACCGGCGATGTCCGTGACTGGTTACGGGCGCTGCGTCACACCGACCCTGCGGCGTACCGTTCCGTAAACGCGGCGATCGACATGCTCGCTGAGACTGGTCCGGGTCTGGGACGGCCGCTGGTCGACACTCTGCGGGGTTCGAGCCTCAGCAACCTCAAGGAACTGCGGCCGAGATCTGGCCGCGACGTCGCAATCCGGGTGCTGTTCGTCTTTGACCCTTGGTCGCAAGCGGTGCTGTTGGTCGCTGGCAACAAGGCCGGCGACTGGACGCGGTGGTACGAGAACGCGATCCCGATCGCCGAGGTCGCCTATGAAGGTTGGCTTGCCTTCGAGAGGAAACGGAGGGAGAGCTGATGAGCGACTTCCATGACTGGGACGATATCCGCGCCGAGCTGCACGATGGGGACGACGACGCGCTCGACGCGGAACGCGCCCGTACCGAGGCCTGGGTCAGCGCGTTCCACCTCGCCGAGGAGCGCAAACGTCTAGGTCTCACCCAGCGGCAGGTCGCTGAGTTGATGGGGGTGACGCCCGGCCGGGTAAGTCAGATCGAGAACGGTGATCTGGACGCCAATGAGGTGGCGACCCTCAGCCGATACGCACGAGCACTGGGCGCCCGGATGCGGATCATCTTCGACTACGGCAGCGACCTCCGGCAGATTGCCTGACCCCGCAAGCCTCAGATGACATCACGCACGGCGAGAATGGTCGTTCCGGCCAACCGCGCCGTCGGCGAGCCGAGGTCAGCGAGCACCGCCCGAACCTTGTGAGCTGGGCAAACTCAGTGGTAGTGGGTCACCGGCGATCGTGGCGGTGTGGTTCGCATGGTGGTACCTCCGGCCCACTGAAACGGATACCCAACCGGAGGGGTCGGAGACCCGCGAACCTGCAGGCACGGCGAGCGCCGGAGCTAAGCGACCGACGCCGCTCGGCGGCCAGTGGGCGAGTTGGGCCTGGGCCTCTCGCGGGTATCAGGCGTGGACCGAGTTGTCCGTCAGACTTTGAGGACGTCCACGTCGTACAACGCTATCGACGCGTCGCGGGAGGCGAGGGTCAGACCTTCGGTGATTGCCTGTGCCACCAGCATGCGGTCGAAGGGATCGCGGTGATGCGATGGCAGGCGGCGGGCGGCTATGGCGTGGGCGTAGGTCACCGGGAGTTCTCGAAAGCCCAT
Organism: Micromonospora sp. NPDC005710; assembly: GCF_040630995.1. Classification (NCBI taxonomy): domain Bacteria; kingdom Bacillati; phylum Actinomycetota; class Actinomycetes; order Micromonosporales; family Micromonosporaceae; genus Micromonospora; species Micromonospora sp. NPDC005710. The sequence continues at coordinate 55,582 of NZ_JBEXYP010000007.1, forward strand.
GTCCCTTACCCGCTCTGCGAGGTCAGGGGGGCCGGTGAGTTTTCCGGTGCTCTGTTTGATGGTGATCTCCCAAAGGGTGACCGGGGAGAGAAAGATGTCCGGCTCGTGGCGCAGTCGGTCGAGCAGCTCGGCACCGAGAGTCGGGTCGCCAGTGATGGCCCAGAGCGCGACGTGAGTATCCAGCAGCAGGTTCATGCGCCGATGCCGAAGTCGTCGGCGATCTCGGCGTTGGTCTGTGCGGAGTCCCAGTCACCGGAGAGGTTCAGTTGTCCGGCGAGGGAGCCGACTGCGGTGCGGTTGGCCCGCCGGACCAGCGGTACGACCTTCGCCACCGGGGTGCCCGCCCGGTCGATGATGATCTCCTCGCCGTGTTCCACCCGTTCAATGATGCGCGACAGATGGGTCTTGGCATCATGCATGTTGTAGTGCACGGCCTCAGCCGACATGACGCGACCTCCTCGCTTAGCTAAGGGATTAGTTTAGCCTGCTTGGCCGCATGCGTCAGCGGCCTTGGCTGCTCGGGGTCGAGGTCGCCAGATGCCGCGCCCTGGGAAGAGTCAGGATCGGCGGATCACCAGGGATGGTGGCGGTGTGGTTCGCATGGCGGTACTTCCGGCAGCCAACCTGGGTCATGACGCTCAAAGTTGCCGCATTCTCGTTGGCGATCGTCGCCTCCACCCGCTCGACCAGGGCTGCGAACGCTGTGGCGTCATCCAGGTCGGTGTACACCCCGGTCCGTGTGAGGACATGGATCCTCTCGTGCCCCAAGGTTTGCTCTGTCGACCGGTAGTTCTTCCAATGCTCCCGATAGCGGAACACGCTCTCCAGCGACACCGCCCCGGCCACGATCAGACTCACGACGGTCGTCACCGCCCGAACGTAGGGGAAATCGAGGCTGACGAGGACCGGGATTAGGCATCCGCCGACGACAGCAGCCGTGTGGGTGCGAAGGTGGGTCGCCTTTGCCTTCACCGCTTTTTTGTCGTACCAGGATTGGTGCTGGGTGAGTTGGTCGGTGAGGTAGTCATTTGCCGAGAGCCCAGGACCGGACTCCTGCGCGGGGTTCTCCCTCGGCGTAGGCACTTGGGCTGGATCCTCCACGGTGATTAGTAGAGACCGTACGCCGGCGACGGTCAAGGCGACTCTACAAGCGCCGCGAGCGTTCACGCATTGACCGATAGACCTGGAGGCGAACTGCCCGGTCGGCTTCACGGTAACTGAGGCGTACCGCTCGGTTGATGCGAAGTCACTGCTCGAACGCTTACGAACGGCCGTTTGGGGCTGCCTTATACCCCGCCGCTGCGGCCATCGAGCCGTCCGGTCAGACAAGGTCGACCCCCGTGACATCGCATTATCCCCGAGCAGCCAGAACGCTTGTCACCAACTCGACATCACGCTGACCAGCGACGTCCCGGCGATCACCATCGACGAAGCCCTAATGAGCAAGGAGTAAACGTTGAGCTACCCGCAGCAATTCGGACCCGACCACGTCACCCCACAGCAGCATTCCGAGCCGGTACAGCCGCCCCAGGTGGGGTCAACGCTTGGCCCGCCCATCGCCGCGCCGCGGAAGAGAAAGCCGCTGCTGTGGATCCTCAGCGGAGTCGCCGCCGTCCTCGTCCTTTGCTGTGGCATCGGTATCGTCGGTGCGCTGACCTCCGGCGGCAATAAGAAAGCCGCCGATAGCAGCGCTAGCGCTACGCCCCGGCCCAGCGCCACCAGCTCGGCCCTTGCCGCCCCGGCCGCCGCCCCCACGAGCAGTTCGGCGCCGCCGCCCACCAGTGCTGCACCCAAACCCCCGCCGGCGCCAAAGCCGAAGGTCTATACCGGCCGTGGTGACGACGTAATCAAAGTCGGCAATCTCACCGACCTTGCGATCGCCAAATTCTCCTGTCCTCGATGCACCGGCAACACCGTCGTCAAGTCGGACGGGCCGGATGGGCTGCTCGTGAATGAGATCGGCGCGTACACAGGCAAGCGGTGGATCAACCTTGAGGAAGATTCGCTTACTACCCAGTTCGAGGTGGAGACGAACGACAAGTGGACGTTGACGATCGGCTCTGTTGACCAACTGGCGACGCAGGCCACCAGCGGGAAGGCGTCGGGGCGGGGCGACGACGTGATTATGTTGGGTGGAGAAGCCGACGCAGCGAAGATCACCCACTCTAAGGGTCAAGGAAACTTCGTTATTCACGCCTACAGCTTGGAGACAGGGGAAGGCGGCCTACTGGTGAACGAAATCGGCGGGTACTCGGGCACCCGACCACTGGAGACGCCAGCTCTGGTACAGGTGACAGCCGATGGGAATTGGTCAATCAGGCCATCATGATGGTGATCCGGTAGACGCCTCTGCATGCCGACAGCCCGGCTTCGGCGTGCGCAGGAAGAGGCCGGCGTGCTTGCGCATGCCGGCCTCTTTCGCTTCGCAACAAGGGGATTTGGCCTACGGCGTCAATCCGATGGTGGTAGCCAGGCGGGACACGTCGGCCGCGTCGGGTCCTGCGCGGAACACGGCGGTCAGCGCTGCACGGGCCACGGGGCGAATTCGTGTCTCCCAAGTGGCGATCCGGCCGGCGGCGACCAGCGTTCGGCCGGCGGCGCGCGTGTCGCCGAGGTCCAGATAGGCATGGGTGATGTCGATCAGGTGGGCAGCCCGGTGTTCGGCGGGGAGGAGATGCCAGGCGTTACCGCTGGTGGCTCGCTGGTGGATGGTGACTGCCAGTTGGTGGTTGCCCGACCACATCGCGATCAGTGCGCGGGCGAGGTCGAGAGGTGTGGGGCCGAACCCGATGCCGTCGCAGTCGTGCTGGGGCTGGCCGTCAGCGAGGCGGCCGGCGCGCGCGGTGAGTTCGCCTGCCGCGCTGGCGTCCCCGCTGATGGCGGCAGCAAGCGCCCCCTCGATTAACAGGGTCCCGGTTACGCCCGGCCGGCGGACGTGGGACGGTTCCACATCCAATTGTCGTAGGGCAGCGATAGCGGCCGTCATCGCCAACCGGCCCCGACCCAGGGCTCGCAGCGCCTGAGCGAGAGAGATTGTCGCGAGGCCGGTACGCCAGGGGTCACCGGAGGCGGCAGCCATCGCCCGGTCGGCGGCCAGCCAGGCGAGATCCGCCTCGCCAAGCTTGACCAGCACCTGGGCGGCGAGCCGGTACACCCGTACCAGCAGATCCGCGGCGTCTCCCGGCTGCTTCCGACTGTCGTCGAGCAGATTAGGCAGTAGCCGCAGCACCTGAGGGTGGTGACCGTGGCGGTACGCCGTCCACGCGTACCCCGCTTGAGCGTCGAGTTGGGCCAACGACGGCGCTGGGTTGTCCCCGACGGGTAGGTCGTACCGGGCCAGCGTCGCGCGGAGTCGTTCCACGTCATCGCCGGTGTTGGGGAGTTGCTGGCGCGGGGCCTTGCCCGCGAGTAGAACGTCGGGGGCGACGCCGAGGGCTGCGGCGACCGTCTCGATCACCGAGAGCCGGTCGAGGGTACGCACTCCTCGCTCGACCTTGTCCACCCAGCTCTTCGACTTGCGGATTCGATCGGCGAAGACCTGCTGACTCATGCCCCGACGTACGCGCAGCTCCGCCATCCGCCGCCCGATCGGCGGCTCGTCCTCGTCGCGGCGGCCAGGACTGGTCATCAGTCCCGCTCCGGTGACGGTTGAAGGGCGTCGGTGGATTCTCCGCAGCGCGGGCACCATCGCGACTTGACCCGGAAGGCGAGAAGCCCGCACAGAAACCCGGGGACCAGGCCGCCGAACACGATCGACACGACTTCGGAAACCATGCGCGCTCGCTCTCTAATGACACCGGGGCCCGGATCTTGCCGCGCGCGTAACTCACGCTGCGGCAACGCTTCGATGCTGACAGTCATCAGACTCGCGCATCAAGTGATGCGAAGCAAGAAGATGCGCATGATCGACACTCCGAGCACGTGAGTCATGAGATGGAGAAGGTTAGAAGCGGTGCAGAATCACGACATGCCTCGATTCACGCCCGCGACACCGCGCTCTCGGCGACTGGGCCGGGAGCTGCGCAAGCTTCGCGAAGCCAAGGGTCTGACCGGTGAGGGAGTGGCAGAGACGCTTGCCTGCTCGCCGTCCCGGATCAGTCGGATCGAGTCGGGCGAGATCAGACCTCGGGTCGGTGACGTCATGGAGTTGCTTGTCGCGTACGGCGTCAAGATTGACGAGGAGCCGGGGATCTCGCTGCTCGACCAGGCACGTGGCCTGCGGGAGGACGGCTGGTGGCAGCGCCTCGGAGGCAAGTACGCCACCTACATCGCGTACGAGACCGAGGCCGTTGAACTCAAGAACTTCGAGCCGATGCTCGTGCCCGGTCTACTCCAGACCGAGAGCTATGCCCGCGAGGTCAACGTCATCGGTCGAGAGACTGACCCGGACACCGTCGACCAGCGGGTTTCTGCCCGGATGACCCGGCAGGAGGTGTTGCGTCGAAAGCCGGCTCCGCTGCGGATGCACGCGATCCTGTCCGAGGCTTCCGTGCGTACCGAGGTGGGCGGTCCGGACGTGTTGCGTGAGCAACTGGATCACCTGGTCACCCTGAGTCGGCTGCCGAACGTGACGATCCAGGTGCTGCGCTTCGAGGCCGGTGCCCATTTGGCGGACAGCAGCGGCTTCGCTCTACTGAGCTTCGAGCGGGACGAGCCTCCACTGGGCTACATCGAGACCCTGGCTGGCGAGCTGTTCCTTGAGTCAAGTCGCGACCTGGCGCGGCTGGCAGCGGCGTACGACAATCTGAAGACGCTGGCGATGTCACCCGCCGAGTCCATCAGGTTGATCAGGGAGCTGAGCAAGCATGGAACGTAACGCCTGGCGCACGTCGAGCCGGTCCGGCAGCAACGGCCAGTGTGTAGAGGTGCGTGACCGGCGCGTCCAGGTCGACGTCCGCGACTCCAAGGCGCACGACGCCGGAATGCTGAGCTTCGCGCCCGCCTCCTGGGACGCGTTCGTCGACACGCTCAAAACGAACACCTGCCGCCCCTGAACAGGCAGAACAGGGCTCAGGGTTCCCGCGACGAACTGATCAGCCTATTGGCCGAGGCGGTCGGGTCGGTCGCAGTAACCCACCCGACGCGGGTTGCCATCGACGGGCCGCCTGCCGCCGGCAAGACCACCCTCGCCGACGAGTTGGCCGTCGTCCTGCGCGATCGGGGCCGCGACGTCATCCGCGCCGCGATCGACGATTACCTCTTCCCCCGGGCGCGGCGCTATCCGCGCGGCGAGTACTCGGCCGAAGGCTGCTACTACGACACCCACGACCATCACGCACTGAGACGGGTTCTGCTCGATCCGCTCGGCCCGGGCGGGGACCGACGCTTCCAACCCGCGGTGTACGACCACGCCTCGGATGCTGTGCTGTCCCCGCCGGTCACGACGGCCCCGGCCGACGCCGTGCTCGTCTTCGACGGCGTCTTCCTCCTGCGCCCGGAACTGGTCGACCGGTGGGAGTGGCGCGTCTTCGTGTCGGTGGCACTCGAGAAGACAGTGGATCGTGCCGTGGTCCGAGAGCGCCGGCAGTCGACCCGGGCCGACGTCGAACGGCGCTGGCGGGAACGGTACATCCCCTCCCAGCAGCTCTACTTCGCTACGGCCCAGCCGGCGCACCGGGCTGACATCGTCGTGCACAACGACGAGCCACAGCGGCCGGTCTGGGAAACGCGGGCGCGCTGACCGGGTGTTGTTCAACCCCCAGCACTCGGGTGCTGGCCAGGCCGGTCACCGTCGGTTGCCTCACTCAGAGGTGGAGCGAACCTGGGATGGGAGATCGACGTACTGGCCGAAGGGCTCGACGGACCCGTCCCAACCGCACCAACCCTGTTGGCTCATCTGCCCGCCGGCGTAGATGTAGGACCAGCGAGCGCCGTCCTCGCCTTCGAAGTGAAGCACCCCCGAGCGGACGAACGGCGCGATCGCGACGTAGAAGGCTATGGCCTGGAGTGACCACTTGGGGTCGCCCTCGTCGTCATGATCGAACTCGATCCAGTCTCCGTCACGGGTTATCGAGGCTCTGGCCTCGCACGCCATGTCGACGAGCCTGTCATCCGACGAAGACGCATCGGGCTTGTACCAACCCGCGTGTTCGGCCATCGCGGCTTTGGCGGCGGAGGCCGCCGCGATGTCGTCCAACTCCGGTAGGTGCAGACGGCCCGACGGCCACACCGAATATCCCACGACAGGCATCTTACGACCGTCGATCTTCTTAACCCCGGAGGCATCGGCCGGAGGGGCAGCCCGGCGCCGGTGAGCTGATCGGGCCGGTACTCCAGTCTCCCCGACGTGGTGGTGTGTCGCCGCTACCGTGGGTGCGTCACACCCACCGGGGAGCGCCGCATGACCGCCGCACCGCGCAAGGCATTACGCCGTACCCTCATCGTTCTTCTCGTCCTGCTGGCGGTCTCCGGGTGGGCCTACGTCGCCATCGGTGACCGGTGGAAGAGCAACGTCGCCTTCTTCACCCTCGACGAAGGCGACAACTATCGGCTCCGGGTCACCGGTTCGTTCGATGTCCGCTGCGCCAAACTGGAGCGGGAGACGTTCTCCGATCCGTACGTCAACTGGCGGGAGGCGGGCAGGGACTGTGCCTGGCCCCGCGTGGCGGACGGCGACGGCTGGCTGGCCGGCGGACGGGTCGAGCAGGTCAACTCGGAGCGTCTGGGACGGCGTCTGCCGGACGTGATTCTCTACGGCATCGTGCCGGCCGCCGCCACGTCAATCGAGATCGTTCTCGACGACGGCACGCCACGCGAGGCGGTCACCATCGGATCGGGTCACGACGACTATCGGGTCTACGCCCTGTACGTGCCGAACGCCGGCGACCGGGTCGAGGTCGTGTCGCTGCGGCTGCGCGATGCGCAGGGCGGTGGACTGCGTGTCTACTAGCCGTTTCCGTACCCTGGTGGCCGTCCTGGTGGTGTTCGGTGGGCTCGCCGTGGTCGGTGGCCTCACCTGGGAGGGCTGGGACGGGCGGCGGCCCAGCGTCACCGGCCCCCGGCTCCTCACCGAAGGCACTACCGGCGGCGTGAACTGGTCGGTGGTCCAGGTTCGGGAAAGCACCTGGGGCGACTGTCTCTACCTGCGTCAGGACGGCGCGACAGTGGCACGCACCTGCACCGAGTCCGGGGTGCTGCAGAACTACGAGATCAGCGTCCGCACACTCCGCGGTGCCACCACCCCGATCCTCTTCGGCATGCTTCCCGCAGCGGCAGCCCGAGCCGAGGTGGCCGCGGACGGCGGTGATGTTCAGGCCCGGTTCCGCGACGCCGAAATGGTGCCCCTCGAAGTCCACAGCTTCGACGGGGCCGGTCGCTTCGTGATGCAGGCCGCACCACCCGGGCCGGAGTGGGTCGGTAAGAACTCGGTGTCAGTCTCCGTCCAGGATGCGCTGGGTCGACCGCTCACTCCCCGCGACAGCCGGCCCCGCTAGTCACCGGGTACCAGGGCAGCGGGTTCGTGTGGCTACGACTCACCGTGACTCTGCTCGCGGGTGCGCTCGATGCTGGCGACCTCGCCTCTGATCGGCAGCCAGTAGAACGGGATGAACGCGATGACCACGACGAGGCCCACTACCGGATGAAGGGCTCCCAGCGCGGTCCCGGCGACGATCCAGAACGGCGCGGGGCGGAACCGTCTACTGATCGCCCAGGCGGTGTCGTTGTCGGTGGCGGAGGTCAACAGGCGACGACCGTGCCTGGCGTACTCCCAGATCACGTTGAAGAGGATGGCGGCCACCTCGTAGGTGGCGCCGTAGAAGATGAGTGCGGTGCGCTTGCCGTGGCCGGACTCGAAAGCGTGCGCGAGCAGGGACGAGGCGAACGGCAGGAACGCGATCACCATCAGCAGCAGTGTGTTGAGCAGGAGCAGCATGCGGTCCGCGGAGCGGATGTGGTCGAACATGACGTGGTGGTTCACCCACATCTGCCCGATCAGCAAAAAGGTGATGGCGTACGCCACGTAGGAGGGCCACAGGTCGATGAGGCCACGGAGCAGGTGCTCGGTGTCCTCCGGTGGCTGGATCTCCAGGACGAGCAGGGTGACGGCGATGGCGATGACCGCGTCGCTGAAGGTGACCAGCCGCTTCGGATCTCGTTCCGCACCGATCGGGCTGCTGGATCTGGTCGCGCCTGTCGTGGAGCCATCGCGAGCCGCGCGGAACCAGCACATGAGCCTCCCCCAACGGTCAGAGCACGCTGCGGGTTTCCCGCCGTCGGAGGAACCAAACCGGCGTACTACGCCCTCGCCGGCCCAGCGGCGCTCGGTCGCTCTCAGCCGACGTTGACGAGCAACACCTGGTCGTCGCGAAGGTCGGAGATGCTGTCACGCAACAGCCTCAGCGTGTCCAGACCGGCCGTGCCGCTCTCCTCGAAGTCCATCCCCATCTCCTCGAAGTGGGCGATCAACTCCTCCTCGCGGTGCGCGCCGGGGTCGAGCTGCTCCACCAGCCGCTGGGCCGGAGCGATGAGCGTGGTCAGGCCGTAGACGCTGTTGATGGCCTCCGACTCGGCATTGAACTCCGACGACTCCAGGTCGATGCCGCGCTCTTCCAGGTAGGTGAGCACGTACAACATGCAGTACCCGGACCAGTCGTACTCCTGCCGCGTCTTGCTCCCGTTTTCGGCCAGATACATTCGGAAGGACGACGGCGAGGTGCGGGCCAGGCGGCTCAGCTCGCTGATGCTGTCCCTGGGGACCACTGTCAGTGACGCGATAGCAGACAACGCATCCTCCGTTGGTTCAGGAGAGCACGCGGTAGGTCACGTGCAGGACCGTGCTCGCCGCCCGTGCCGTCACCTGTTCGAGTTTCAGCGGTGGGACGCCCTCGAACAGCCGCACGCCAGCGCCGAGGGTGAGCGGCACGATGTGCAGCCGCAGCTCGTCGACCAGACCGGCGGCGAGATACTGGTTGATCGTGGTGGCACCGCCGTGGATCAGGATGTCGCCGTCGCCGGCCGCCTTGCGTGCCTGTGCGAGCGCCGACTCGATCCCGTCGGTCACGAAGTGGAAGGTGGTGCCGCCCGCCATCGGCTGCGGCTCGCGCACGTGGTGGGTGAGCACGAACACCGGCTTGTGGAACGGTGGATCGTCACCCCACCAGCCGTTCCACTCTCGATCCCAGGGCCCGCGCACGGGGCCGAACATGTTGCGCCCCATGATGACGGCTGAGGCGAGTGTGAGCTGTTCGATCTCGGCGTGGTTCTCCTCAGCCGCGTCGAACATCCAGGAGTGCAGCCCTCGGCCCCAGCCGTCGCCGCCGTCGTCGCCGAACGGGCGTTCCTCAATCTGGTTGAGCCCGGCCGAGTATCCGTCGGCAAAGATCGTCTGGTCGGCGATCACCTTGCCACTACGTGTGGTCACAGCGCTCCCATCGACGACTCGTGGACCACGGATCAGACTACGGCCATCATCGATCCCGGTCGGGCATTGACGTTCTGCCACCCGCCATCACCGCGGGGACGGGCTTTCCGCCTGGTGGACCGCACACCCTGTCTCGCGCCTGCGCCGGGACGCCGATGGCACACATCGCCTCCTCGTAGCGTCGGTACGCCTGAGCGGCCTCGCCGTGCCGGCCCGCCATTGCCAGCGTCCGGATGAACTCGCCGTGCACACCCTCGTCGTGGGGCTCCAGGTCGAGGGCGTGGCCGAGGTGCCGGATGGTCTCGTCGACGTCGTCGGCGCCGCGGGCGAGCGAGGCCAGCTTGCGTACCACGCGTAGGTAGGCCCGACGTGCCTCCTCGCGGGTCGGTCGGGACCAGTCGTCGTACGGCTCGTCCTCCAGGAAGTCTCCCCGGTAGCGCTGCTCGGCGAGGAGCAGCGCGGCGCGTGCGTCGTCGGTGTCGCCCTGCTCGGCCAACCGGAGGCCGTGTGCCGATTCGCCGAGGAACTCCTCGACGTCGAGTTCGAGGTGACCGACGTCGAGGGCGAGGCTCGGGTGGGCGGCGATGATGAAGTGGTCCGTCGGGCTGCGGCGTTGTGGATCGAGCACGCCTCGGAGGGTGGACAGCGCCACTGACAGCCGGTGGCTGACCCGGGCCGGGTCCTGGGCGGGCCAGAGCATCTCGCCGAGTTGTTCCCGGGGCACCGCGCGACCACGCCGGGCAGCGAGGATCCGGAGAAGATCGCGGGCCTTGCGGGACTGCCAGGCCGCCGCCACCACCTGCACACCGTTCACGTACACCTCGAAGCGCCCGAGGGTGCGGATGGTGACCTGCGCGGCGCGGCGCGGGCCCTGCCGGCTGAGCGTCGGTGCCGGCACCCCGGCACCTGCCAGCCGTTCGGCTGCCATTCGGGCGTCGACGCGTTCCTGAGGGTCCGCCCCCGGCAACCGGCTGAGCAGCACGGTGAGTCGGTCTGCCGCGACCACCGAGGTGATGTCACGCAGGGTCGCCGCCGCCTCCCGCCAGGCGCGCCGGGTGTCGTCGGTGTCGGTGGCGGCGGCCCCGCGAAGCTCCAACGCCTCGGCCAGCGCCGCACGGTCACGATGCAGCCGGGCGGCGGCGGACGCCGTCAGCGCCACCTCCACGGCCCGGGTGCGGTCGCCGATCTCCAGCGCCACCCAGCCGAGCGCGAGACGGGCGGTCGCCGAGTCCGGGCCGCGTTCCAGTTCGACGGCACGTTGGGCCAGGGCGAACGCGGTGGCGCCGTCCTCGGCGGCCAGCACGCGGGCCAGTCCGGCGAGTGCCGGCACCTGGATCTGGAGATCGTTCACCGGTTCGCTGGCGCGCAGCGCCTCCTCGTACGCCGCGCGGGCCAGGTTGGTGCGCCCCCGCAGGGCGTGGATGTCGCCGATACCCACCAACGGGTACGCCACCTTGCGGGATCCCATCCGCTGCAGGAGCGGTACGGCGCGTTCGTAACACGCGGTGGCCTGGGCGAGTTGCCCGAGGTGGAAGTGCGCCGACCCTTCGTTGCAGAGCGCCAGCGCGAGCATCGCGGCGTACCCGTTGGTCTGGGCCAACTCCACAGCGGGCCGCGTCTCAGCCAGGGCTTCGAGGTATCGGCCCTCGCCCACCAGGGCTGACGCGCGGTTGGCGCGGATGCGGGTCACCTGGACGGTGTCGTGCGCCGCCTCGGCCGCGCGCAGCGCCTTCTCGTGGTGCTCGTCGGCTGCCGGTCGGTCACCACGGAGCTTGGCGTCCAGGGCGAGCGCGGTGTGCGCGGCGGCGAGTGCGGCGTCGCCTCCGATCGCTGTCGCCGCCGCGAGGGCCCGCTCGGCGTTGTCCTGGCAAGCTGCGGCGTTTCCGCTGGTCCACTGTGCTGCGGCGGTCCAGGCCAGCAGTCGGGCGTTGTCGGTGGACGGGTGCGGGTCGAGCACGCCACGCTGGAAGACCTCCAGGGCGGAGTGCGGTTCGCCGCGCAGGTAGTGCACCAGGCCGTACCGCCAGGCGAGCCCGGCGGCGATCGGCCCCGGCCGATCGGCCAGCCCGGCGTACACGGCGAGTGCGGTATCGAAGTCGCCGCGCATCTGCTGCGCCTCCCCGTAGAGCAGCCGCAGGCAGTCGGACCGGGTGCGCTCGGGCAGAAACTGGAAGGCGTCGACGACGGCCTCGGCACCGCCCGCGGCGAGCAGCGCCGCGCCGTGGTCGGCGAGGATCCGCGCGGTGGTCTCGGTGACACCCGATTTCTGGTACGACCGGAGGGCCGGGACGTGGAACCCGTGCTCGGCGTACCACGGTGCCGCCCTCGTGTGTAGGCGTCGCACCGCCGCCCCTGTCAACGGGAACCGGCGGCGGGCGACGCTGGCGACGACGGGCACCATCCGGTACCCGTGCTCGTCCGTCGTCACGAGGATGCCGGCGCGGGTCAGCTGGTCCAGCCAGCGGTCTGGGTGTCGGTGCCCGAGCAGGCGGGCCAGGTCACTGTGGAACGGATCGAGGTGCGCCGCGTCCCGCAGCAACCGGTGGACCTCGGGCGCCAACTCCGTGAACACGTCGCGCACCAGGCAGGACTCCAGCGGCGTACCCGGCTCGGTCAGGTCGTCCGGGTCCGTGCCGCCGGCAGTGGCCGTCCGGGCGGCACAGGTGACAAGCGCCGGCCAACCGCCGGTCGCGGCGTGGATCCGGGCTGCGAGGGTCGGGTCGGTCAGGCCGTGGTCGGCGAGGATGGCCGCCACCTGGTCGAGTGACAGTCGAAGGTCCGGCGGGCCGTGCAGGGCGAGCAGCCCCGACTGCCGACGGGAGAGCGTCGGTGGGTGGCGGGTCACCAGCACCACCCTGAACTGCGGCGGAAGGTGTTCAAGACTGTCCAGCAACACCTGTAGTCGGTGGCGGGAGAGTCGCGGCACGTCGTCGAGGACGAGCCACCTCGGCGCGTCGACGGGTGGATCCAGCGCTGACCGTGCGCTGAGTGGAACGAGGGCTTCCGGACCGGCCCTCGCCAGAGCTGTGACGTCCGCCGCGTCGCACCAGTGCGCCGGGCGGTCGCCCAGCCAGCGTCGTACGGCGAACGTCTTGCCGTACCCGGCTGCGCCCACCACGAGCGTGCACCGCCGGCTCAACAGGTGATCCGCTGTCGCGCTCATCGGCTGCCCTCCGGTGGAAGCTGGTTCCTCTCTCATTTGGCGCTGCGGTGGCGGGCGTACGTACGCGAACGTCGCCGTTACGACAGCGAATCGGGGGCGCGATTGACGCCACTTTGACGACGCTCTGAACCTCGCCTCGCAGGATGTCGACGGCACACAGAGGCGCGATCCGACCGGGTCCGCGTCTCGGGACCGATCGAATAAGGAGTTGTCATGGCAGTAGTGCTGTCAGGACGTGCACTGCTCGCGGTGCTTGTCGTCCTGCCGACGGTGGCCGCGTGGAACGCCGCGCCGGCAAGCGCCGCCGGGGGATCAAGTGCGGCGGTGTACGACGACGAGCCCGTGGACCGCGAGATCGAGTTGGCGCGGCTGGGCTACCGCGACGGTGTGCGGGTGGTGTTCTCCCGCGACCAGGCGTCCGGCGACTGGGGCATTCGTCAGGACGGGGAGATGGGCCGCAACGCGCCAGTGGCGTACGACGACAAGCAGGGCATCCTGAAGACGTACCTGACCATCACGCCCCGGTCCGTGCCGGTCCCGCGCGAGCTGTTGTCGGAACCGCCGGCCGGCACGCCGGCCCCGCCGGAGTTGGCCTACCGCACCATCGCCGCGTCGGTGGTCGTCGCCGACGACCTCGCCGTGCCGACGTCGGGTGGCATGGCCGCGGCGGCGGTGATGACCTGCTGGGACCTGTACTGGAACTCGTACAACTGGGCGGAGCTGCCCGGCTACCCGAACCCCGGCTCGGTGTGGCACCAGCCGAAGACGTACTACTCGTCCGACTTCGGCGGCATGAAGATGTACTCCTACAGCTACCTCGCCAACTGCGGCGGGTACGCCCGGCACCGGATCTACTACAAGTCGGCCGGCGACTACTACAAGCACCACGACTACGAGGTGGCGTCGTTCCACTGGCAGGCGGTCAAGAAGGGTTCGGTGCACCGCTACCGCAAGGTGCTCTACGACGGCACGTCCGGGGACACCCGCAACGGCAAGTACACCGGCTAGCAGTGTCGGTGGCGGTGGGTTCCGCGCCACGCCCACCGCCACCGGCCTCGGCGTGGATGCTGTCCAGTGCCCGACGAACAGACCGAGCTTGCCGGGCTGGAGATTTAGCCTGATTCGGTGATCTCGACGGCTGGTACGGGCGTGCGGGTGAGGCTGCTCGGGCCGGTGGAGGTGGTCGTCGCCGGCAGTCCGCAGGCGGTCAACGGCCTGCGCCGCAAGGCGGTACTGGCGACGCTGGCGCTGCACGCGGGCCGGGTGGTGAGCGTCGACCGGCTCCTCGACGTGGTCTGGGGCGACCGGCCACCGGCCACCGCGGCGAACACACTGCAACGCCACATCTCCTACCTGCGCGGAGTGCTCGGCGAGCCGGGGGCGATCATGGCACGCCCCCCGGGTTACCTGCTCGACACCGGGCCGAACTCCACCGACGTGCAGGCCGCCGAGCACCTCATCAAGCTGGCCCGGCGGTCGACGGACCGCAGCGAGCAGGTGAAGCACCTGACCGACGCGGTGGCCCTGTGGCGGGGCCCGCCGCTGGCCGACGTGGCCGGGTCAGCCTGGCTCGAGGAGCAGGCCGAACACCTGGCCCGCCTGCGGTTGGAGGCCGAACGGTCGCTCGCCGAGGCCCGGTTGTCGGTCGGTGAGCACGCCGGGCTGGTCCCCGGGTTGGAACGTCTCGTCCGACAGCACCCCCTCGACGAGCGCCTGCACGCGCAACTGATGCTCGCCCTCTACCGCGACGGCCGGCAGGGTGAGGCGGTCGCCACGTACCGACGGCTGCGCGACAACCTGCGGGAGAACCTGGGCATCGACCCGGGGCCGCGGCTACGGGACCTGGAGTGCGCCATCCTGCGGCAGGACACCGCGATCGACGCACCGGCCCCGGTCGCGGTGGCCCCGGTCGCGGCGCAACTGCCTCCTCCCGTACCCACGTTCACCGGACGCGACGCGGAGCTTGCCGCCCTCGACGCGCTCGTCGACCGGGGCGGCGCGGTGGTGGTGTCCGGGACCGCCGGCGTCGGCAAGACCGCGCTCGCCGTGCACTGGGCGCACCGCGCGGCCGAGCGTTTCCCCGACGGGCAGCTCTACGTCAACCTGCGCGGTTTCGACCCGGCCGCCCCACCGACCGAGCCGGCGCGAGCGCTGCACGGCTTCCTGGAGGCGCTCGGCGTTCCGGTGGCCCGGATGCCCAGCGACCCGGACACGATGGTGAGCTTGTACCGCACGACGGTGGCGGGCAGGCGACTGCTCGTGGTGCTCGACAACGCCCGGGACGCGGACCAGGTCCGGCCGCTGCTGCCCGGCTCACCGGACTGCCTCGCGATCGTCACCAGCCGCGACCAGCTCATCCCGCTGGTCGTCACGGAAAGCGCCCAACCGGTGCCCCTCGACCTGCTGACCGCCGACGAGGCCCGCGACATGCTGGTCCGCCGGCTCGGTGCGCGCCAGGTCGCCGCCGAACCCGCCGCGGCCGACACCATCGCCGACAGGTGCGCCCGGCTGCCCATCGCCCTGGCCATCGTGGCGGCCAGAGCCGCCACCAACAGGCACTTCTCGTTGGCCGCCGTCGCTGGCGAACTCGGTGACCTGGACGCTTTCCGCGCGGGCGACGAGACCACCGACGTCCGGGCGGTCTTCTCCTGGTCGTGCCGGACGCTCAGCCCACCCGCCGCCCGGCTGTTCCGGCTGCTGAGCCTGCATCCCGGCCCGGACATCTCCGCCCCGGCCGTGGCCAGCCTGGCCGGCGTCGACGGACCGGCGACCGGTCCACTGCTGACCGAGTTGACCCGGGCGAACCTCTTCACCGAGCACACCTACGGGCGCTACGCGTTCCACGACCTGCTGCGCGCGTACGCGGCCGACCTCGCCGACGACGCCGAGCCGCCGGCCGACCGTCGGGACGCCGTGCACCGGCTGCTCGACCACTGCCTGCACACCGCCCACGCCGCGGACCTGGCACTGCACCCGCACTTCAGCACGATCGGCCTTCCCCCACCCCGGGCGGGCGTGACGCCGGAACGCCCCAAGAACCGGTCGGCCGCCGCCGCGTGGTTCGCCGCCGAGGTTCCCGTCCTGCTCGCCGCGGTACCGCTCGCGGCGCGGTCCGGTTTCGAGGGGCACGCGTGGCGGCTCGCCTGGACCATGGCCGGCTTCCTTCACCGGCAGGGGCACTGGCAGGACTGGCTCGGCACGCAGCGGATCGCCCTGGCCGCCGCGTCAGGTGTCGGGGATCAGGCAGGGCAGGGCCACGCGCACCGCAGCCTTGGTCTCGCCTGCTCCCGGCTCCGACGGTACGACGAGGCCGACGACCACCTGCGCCGCGCACTCGACCTGTTCACCGACGTCGACGACGACGCCGGCCGGGCACACACCTACCTGAACCTCGGCCAACTGGCCGAACGGCAGGGGCAGCACCAGCAGGCGCTGCGCCACTCCCGGCGGGCACTGGCCCTGTTCCGGGGGACCGGAAACCGGGCCGGGCAGGGGTACACCCTCAACGCCGTCGGCTGGCAGGAGGCGTTGCTCGGCAACTACCACCAGGCCCTCGAATCGTGCGGCGAGGCGCTGCTGATGTTGCAGGAGGTCGACGACGTCCAGGGGCAGGCGGACACCTGGGACAGCCTCGGCCACGCCCACCACCAGCTCGGGGACGATCGGCGGGCGATCGCCTGCTACGAGCACGCCCTCGAACTCTTCACGCAGGTCAACGACAAGTACGCCGAGGCGGGCACGTACGTCAATCTCGGTGACAGCCACCGCGCCCTCGCCGACCTCGCTGCCACCCGTGCCGCCTGGAGTCGCGCCCTGGCCATCCTCGACGAACTCGGTGACGCCGACGCCGACAAGATCCGTACGGATCTCGAACAGCTCGACGTCACCCGGCTGCGCTGACGTACCCCCGCTTTCAGCGCCGTTTCCGGGCCGCTTCAGGGCCGCCCGGCACTCTTCGGACACCAGTCTCTTCCGCATCAGGAATGGAGCGTTCGATGAGTCTTCTGGCACACCGCCTCGCGGTGATCGGGGTGGTCAGCGCGACGGTGCTGGCCATGTCGTCCGCCGCCGTCGCCCAGACCGACAAGCCGCCGAGCAAGGGCGCCGACTGCGTGGTCCAGCACGTCGACGAGCGCGGCAAGATTCTCCGCACCGAGACCGCGCCCGAGGGCCGGGAGTACGGCCCGTTCCGCTGCGTCGGCGGAAAGTGGACGTTCGCGTGGGCGCCCTTCGGAGCGGGCGACATGATCACGGCCGACGAGATCCAGGTCGAGCCGTCCGGTGCCGTGTCCGTTCGACGGTTCACCGGCCCCGCGCTCGGCAACGACCTCACGGTCGGCGAGATCACCGGCATCGCCCGGGCCGTCAGCGGCAGCCGGGAGGTGTTCGTCGACCGCGCGATAGTGGCGGTCGACGACGGCAAGGAGCGGACCCCGGAGCAGGTCGCGGCGTTGCTGGCCGGCAAGGACGACACCGGCGTACGGGTGCTGGACGTCATCGAGAAGCCGAACGCCGCCATGTCGACGAAGGACGTCATCGACGAGGCCGGCGGCACACCCGAGTCCACAGTCGTCTACTTCAGCCTCTGGGGCGCGATCAAGTCGGTGTTCGCCTGGATCGTGGACACCATCGGTGACATCGGTGAGTGGATCGACGACCACTGCGACTGGGGGTCCCCCAACACCGTCGGCGACATCGTCACGTGTCGCTGGTAGCCCGTCACACCCCCGATCGCCGAGATGAGGACACGATGACAACTCTGCGGGACATCACCAGGCGCGCCACGATCGTCGCGACCGTCCTGGTCGTCGGGCTGACCGCGTCGTACGCCCCGTCACAGGCCGCCGAGGACGCCGCCCGGACCACTGTCACCGACCACCCCGGCGCGCCGGGGACGATGCTTCGACAGTTGGAGGACCAGACCGGTCGGCCCGTCGGTGACCTGGACAAGGTGCTGGCCGTCGACACCGGCGGTCGGAACCTCACCACCGACCAACTCGAAGCGCTCGCCGCCGGTAAGAAGGTCGACGGTGTCACTGTGGTCGGCACGATTCCGGGCAGCCGGGACGTCCTCGGCACGACGATGGCCGACCTCGCCGACGGGGCGTACGACGGCCGTGGCAGCGGCGGGACGGCGACCTCGCTGCTCTTCGCCTCGTCCACCCCCGACGGCCGGGAGTGGTGCCTGACCATGTGCGTCGCCTCGGGCAAATCCGTGTGGGAGTGCCTGCTGTCGCGCCTGCCGGGCGGAACGATCTTCACCCTCGAACTCGCCGGCAGCACCACTGTGGGCGGGATGAAGGCTGCCTTCGAGAAGGCGAACGGTGCAGCCGCCGAGGGCCCGTACGCCGTGCAGACGCTTGTCGGTGACGGTGAGCCGTCGGCGGACGAGATCAAGACGCTCCTCGACGGCAAGGACATCACGACGTTGCGCCGGGTGGCGACGGTGGACCGACCGGACCCCGGGTGGGCGCTGGCCGACGTCGCCGAGAAGTCCGGCGTCGCGTACGCGAAGACCAAGGGTCACCTCTTCACCCTCAACCTGCCCATCCTCGGCAAGATCCTGGTGTTCTGCGTCTCGCAGGACGACGGGAAAACCTGGAAGTGCTCGGCCCGTCAGTGGGGCGGGTTCTGACGGGCAGCCCGTCCACGGTCCCGCTCCGGGTCGACCTCAGCGGTCGACCCGGAGCGGGATTCCACGCTTGGGTTGTGCGCTGGCTGACCCTGGATCTACCTGTCCGTGTACTAGCGTCATAGCTGTGAATGATCGTGCTGCGGCTTACGAGCCCCTGACGGTGGAGCGACTGGGTGCCCTGCTTGTCGGGGCTGACGAGACGCGACGGTGGAGGTTGGTGGCGGAGTTTCTGGAGGAGTACCGGTGGGAACCGGCCGTGGACCGCGTCGCTCTGCTGGAGGCGGAACCAGCCCTAATCGGTGATGAGCACTGGGACGTCTTCCTGGCGGCGTTAGCGGAGCATTTAGCGGCAAAAGATGGGCGAGGAGCGCCGTCGTGGGTTGCGACGCGCTCACTGCGGCAGTTCTGGTTCCCCTTCAACTCCCGTGCTGCGCGTGTCGACGCGGTGGTGCATGCGCCAGCGGCGTTCAGGCGTCGCGGTATCTACGTAGCGGCCCAGGAGTTGAACGTCGCGTGAGCGCCACTGATCCGCTGTTGGACCGCGCAGCGATCGAAGATGCCTTCCGCCGACTGGGGGACCGGTCGACGCGGAGCGGGGTTCCGCGCTTGCGGCCACGACTATGAAATACGTCCGCGTTCGGCCATGTCGACCAGTGCGCCGAGGCGGTAGCGCAGGACGCGCGCTTGGCCGATGGACAACACCACTTGGTTCGACGCCGCGCCGTCGGTCGCGGTCATCACCACCATGGGTTCGGCCGCCGGTTGGGTCGTCTGCACCAACCCCAGGATGACGATCGACGCTTCGGGCCGGTTGGTGTCCACGCCCGAGATCCGGGACCGGTGTTCCCTGCCTCGGTCGCATCCATCGCCGCCACACCAGCTGGGGTGGCGGACGTCCGCCGCCAGTGTCCCGGTGGGGAAGATGTGCACAAACCCGCACCGCCGTTCCACATCTCGTGTCACCGGGGCCAAGGCAGTGGTGAACCCGGCAGCCGTGATGGCGTCGGTCGCCGCGCTCGGATGGGCGGAGCAGACGTAGGCCACGCCGTCCAACGACTCTGCCCTGATGTGGCTGTAGACCTCGATTCGGAGGGCCGCAGGCTTTCCGCAGTCGACCAGCGCGAAAGGTAGTTTGGTCATGGGTCGCCTCCCTGGGGCGATCAAGTCCCCCGGTCAGCGTTCGCAGCGCGAACCGGGGGACGCATCCTCCAGTGCCAACTACTTACAGTATGCGTGTAGGCCAAATGATAACCCCGATGCGATTGGCCTAGGCAAGTGGCGGACAAGATGGCCAAGTGGATCTCGACGGGGCTATGCGCGCATTGAAGGCCGCCGAGGAGGCGTTACCCCAGGCGGAGGAACAAGCCGCGCAGGCCGCCCGCCAGATCAAGGCCGATGCCCGCGCCCGGGTCGACCACGCCCGCGCCGAGCTGCACCGTGCGATGGTTGCGGAGCACCGGGCCGGCGCACGGCAGGTGGATCTCGTCAAGCGGACCGGTTACAGCCGCGAACGGGTCCGCCAGATCCTGCGAGCCGCCGGCATCGAGGCAGACTGACCCGGATCGAACCCCATCGGGCAGGGGAGTGGTTCCATCGGACGATGCTCGCTGCTGCCGGACGGCAGCGCCGGTGCGTGTTCGGTAGAGACGGACGGTAGCTCTGGCCGAGTGCGTCCCTCACACTCATCAAGTGATCAGCAATGAGCCTCGCATCCCGTGGATGCCTCGCGCGCCCCACCCAGCCGACAGCTCGACACTGCCGCTCTACATGGTCATCTTTTTTGTGCTGGGCCTCGTTAGCTTCACGGCGCACGGGTTGGCCGACAGCAGGGAAGGGTTCGTTTTCGCGAGCGTGGTCTCGGGAGTGTTCTTCGCGTGCTTCCTGATCCTGTTCGCAATCTACTGGATCGGATACCTGCTCAAAGGACACGCCATCTGGCAGGCCGAGCGCCAGGCTGAGTCGAACGGGCCGCCTACAGGTCAAGAACCAGAGGACTGAGCAGGTCTGCATGAGCGTGTCACGAGCCCGGCGATGTGCTGTGCATCGTGAACGCTACTGGCCAGGCGACGAGGTGCGAACGGACCTGGTCCCGAATGGCTCGGGTGCAGCGAGCCATCTTCGTCGTCGGTGCCCGCCTCGCGCTGGTAGGGCTGGTGCTGGCTTGACGGTTCACACCGCGCTCGGGTCGATCATCCCGGCAATCGCGGCGCTCACCATGATCGGTGCCCAGATATCCGCCCCGCCGGGGTAGCCGCTCGCGACCCCGGATCTGACCGCCGAGCGACCCGCCACTCAACCCCGGACGCCCCAGGTGGCGTCTCACTCTGCGTCCGTACTCAGACGCGAGGTGGACGCGACCTGGAGGTGGCGTGAGTCGGCACGACGACGACGAAGAGTTTCGGCTTTTCGTCAAACGGCAGTGGGGATCGCTGCTCCGAACGGCCTACCTGCTGACCGGTGACCGGGGGACGGCTGAGGACCTGACGCAGTCGGCCCTGGAGAAGACCCATCGGCGCTGGGGGCGGGTGCTGCGCAGGGACGCGCCCGAGGTCTACGTACGCCGGGCCATGGTCAACACGGCGATCTCCTGGCGGCGTCGGCGGCGGCCGTTGGAGGTGCCGCTGCTGACCTCCGACAGCCAGCCGACGCATGACGCGTACGTGCAGGTGGAGCAGCGGCAACTGCTCCTCGCCGCGTTGCGGCGGCTACCGCCCAGGACTCAGGCGGTGCTCGTGCTGCGCTACTTCGAGGATCTCAGCGAGGCGGACACCGCAAAGGTTCTCGGCTGCTCCGTGGGAGCGGTCAAGAGCCAGGCGTCGCGCGGGTTGGCCCGGCTGCGGAACGACTTCGCCCCACCCGCCGGGCAGTCCCCGGTACGGCTCGAGGAGGAACTGGCATGACCGGCAGCTTCGCCAACTCGACGCTCGGTCCGGCGCTCCGGCAGGCCGCGCACGGTGTCGACGTACCCGAGGACCCCTGGCCCGGGTTCGCCCGGCGTGAGCGACGGCACCGGCGGACGCGGCTGATTCGCACGGCCTTGGCCGCCGCGGTCGGGGTCGTGCTCATCGGGGTCCAGTCCAACGTGGTTCCCCTGCCCGGATGGGCACCTGGCATCGCGGTCGCCGCCCCGGCGGCGCTGCTCGACGCGCCACCGCGGGGCGCGCTCGCCGAAGATCGGGCCTGGCTGGACACGCTGCGGACGCGGATCAGCACCGATCTGCCGGTGAGAATCGAGGCCCCGGTGGGTTCCTGGAAGGCCGGCGACCGTGACCGGATCCGACTGCTCTACGGCAGTGACCAGCCGGGCCAGCGGGTCGCACTGGTCGCGGTGCCGCTGCGCTTCGGCCTGCTGACCAGGGAGGCGCTGGTCTGGTACGTGGGCCCGGCCGGAGCTGGCGCCCAGCAGATGCGCTACGGGGGCCACAGCGAGGATGCCACTGACCCGGTGATGACGCTGATGCAGGTCCACCCCGACCGGGCCGGGTTCGCCGTCGTCGTCGGTCCGGCCGCATCCACGGTGACGATCAGTGGCGAACCCCGATACACGTCGAGAGGAACCCTGGAATATCAGGACATTGCCAGGGCCGACGGGACAGGAATCGGGATCGCCGTCCTGCCGCCCGAACCACTTCCGCACGAGCCCGTCGTCCGAGTCAGCCATGGCGACCAGGTGTTCTTCCAAGGCGGTCTGGGCGGCGGCCCGTACGCCGGGCTCGACCCGACCGGGCCCGAGATGGACGCCTTGCTCACCGGCGCTCGTCGACCCACCCGAGGCACGCCGCTCGACGACGCCGACCTGCTCACCTTCGTCCAGACGGCACTCCAGGACAGCCGCCTCCCAGCCGCCGGCACGACGGTACGGGTGCGGTGGGCGGGCCGCGATCACGGACAGAGCGCCGCGCTGCTCACCGTGCAGCCGTCCGGTGGCGGAGTGATCGCGTATGCCATGCACGGCGACGACCGGACCGGCTGGTGGACCGACCTGCGGCTGCTGTTGCCGGTGGCGGGCGTCGACAAGCGACCGATCGGCTGGCGGGTGCGGACCGAGGACGGCACCCGGCCTCCCACCGGCCAGGTGCGGGTGATCGCCCCGCCGGACGCGGCCCGCGTCACGGTGACGGTCGCAGGCGCACCCCCGGTCACTGTCGCGCTCGACGCTTCGAGTGCCGGCACCGCCCAGGTACCGCCGGCTCGGCCGGCCACGCTCACCGCGTACGCCAGAGACGGCGGCGTCCTCGGGACCACTCCGTTGCCTCCGGTGGAAACGGACCACGACGCGGGGGGACTGCCCGGTAACAGCCCGGCCACCCGGGTGACACCCTGACGCCGCGACGAGCGGGCCGAGCCGTTCGAGGACGGCTGGGCCGCGCTCCGGCCTCTCGCGCGGACACAGCCGTTCTGAGAGGCCCGAACAGATCCGGACAGGCCCGTGACCAGCCCGGACAGGCGGGTGGCTGTTCGGGACAGGCGCCGACCGTAGCCGATGCCTAACTGACGGCAATACTCTGACGTCCAATCACCCAGAACGCCGGCGAACGACATGGGTGATGACAGGTGGGGGACCCGCAACGTTCCGTCAGCGCTGTCGCCCGTTCAGGCGGCGGCACACATCCTGAAGAGGGAGACATCATGCGAATCCGTCGTGTTATCTACGCAGTAGCCGTCGGGGCCGTCCTGGCGGCCACCTGGATGGCTGCACCGGCTCAGGCCGGTTGGGGCCACGGCGGGTAACCGGCTCCGGGCGAATGCGGGCGGGCCGTTTCCAACGGGGGCGGCCCGGCTCGGTCGTGGGCATGAGCCGCCCCGGCTGCGAGTCGAGTTGGGGCTCGCATAAGCGCAGAACGTCCTCCTGCCAGGTAGGGCCACGAGGGCAACCGCATTGGACCGTTCTCGCTGGTCGCGAGAGTTTCGCAATTCGCTGACACCGATGCCGCCGAGCACCACACCGATCACGAAGGCGGCGACGAGTTGAAGGAGCACCCTCCGCCTCTTCGCGACGTTCCGATGAGTGATGCCCGGCTGATGACCGTGTCCGTCGAGGTCGATCACCACCTGCTCCGCCGCCGTGGCGACAGCCTAGGGCCGACGTGCGACCGGTCAGGACGCGGCAGCGTGGATCTCCGTTCGGGTCGGGACGACGCGGTGGCGGCGCACCGGGTAGAGCAGCGGGTGGGAGATGCTCCAGGCCGCGCCCGCGCAGACGAACTCCTTGTAGCGGGCCGCCAGCTTCCCGGTGAGCTGCGCCCCCCGGGCCCGGTCGTCGGCGGTCACGTACTGGATGATGCCGTCCCGGCGGCCGAGGCTGATGCACTGGTTGACGTAACGCAGCGGGGCCTTCGGGAACTTCGCCCGCCCGGTCAGCCGTGCGGCGATCGCGTCGGCGGCCTGCCAGGCCATCGGGATGCCCGAGGCGCAGGACATCCGCAGAGGCTTACCGCCCGGGCCTGCGGCGATCGCGGCGTCGCCCACCGCGTACACCTCGGGGTGTGAGACCGACCGCATGGTCGGGTCGACGATGATCTGCCCGGTCTGCGCGACGGCCAGGGTCGTGGCCGCGGCGATGGGATGCACGGCGAAGCCCGTCGTCCACACCGTCACCTGCGCCGGGATTTGCCGGTCGTCGCTGGTGACCGCGCCGGCCGCCTCGACGCGAGCGATGTCGGCGTGCTCGTGCACTGTGATGCCGAGCCGGTCGCAGACGCCGCGCAGGTGCTGCTGCGCCCTGCCGTTGAGCCAGTCACCGAGACCGCCGCGGGCGGCGAGCGCGACGTCGAGGTCCGGCCGGGCCTCGGCGATCTCGGTGACCGCTTCGAGGCCGGTGAGGCCCCCGCCGACGACGAGCACGGTCCCGCCGGCCGCGAGGTTAGCGAGGCGGTCGCGCAACCGCAGCGCCGACGGCCTGCCGGCGACGTCGCACGCGTGCTCGGCGACCCCGGGCACGCCATGGTCGGCGGCGACGCTGCCGA
Source organism: Micromonospora sp. NPDC005710 (assembly GCF_040630995.1). Classification (NCBI taxonomy): domain Bacteria; kingdom Bacillati; phylum Actinomycetota; class Actinomycetes; order Micromonosporales; family Micromonosporaceae; genus Micromonospora; species Micromonospora sp. NPDC005710. Next base: position 79,707 of record NZ_JBEXYP010000007.1, read on the forward strand.
GGGCGTAGACGAGAGTGTCGTACGCGATCTCGTCGGTGCCGTTGTCGTCGGTGAGCGCGACGGTCCGGCGGTCGACGTCGACGGCGGTGACCCGGGCCAGCCGAGGCGAGACGGCGGTGCCGGCGTAGACCTCGCTCAGGGGGCGGCGGGTGAGGTCCTGCCCGGTGGCGAGCTGGTGCATGCGGACCCGCTCGACGAAATCCGCGTCGGCGTTGACGACAGTGATCTCGGTGTCGTCGGCGTACAGCCGCCTGGCGAGTCGCCCGGCGGTCATGGCTCCGGCGTACCCCGCTCCGAGGACGACGATGCGGTGCTTCATGGTGGCACTCCTGTCTCGGTGGTGGTCGCTTCCTGAACCGGACAGCGACGCGATTCCTGACAGGAGTCGGTTATGAGCTGGATCACCAGACGCGGAGGGTGGGCTCCTCGTGCGCGGAGGCGGCCCACTGCCGGGTGGCGCGGACGAGCTTGTCGGGGTTGACCTGGTTGTGAATGGCCGCGACACCCTCCGGCGTCACCGTCAGGGACATCACGCCGATGACCCGGTCGCCGACCACGACCACCACCGCCGGAGCGCCGTTCGCGGCGGTGACGTGCAGCGCGGGGCTGCCACCGGCCAGGCCCCGTTTGACGTCGGCCGGTGCGAACAGGCCGCGCAGGAACTTCGCCACCGCCAGCGCGCCGACGATCGGCGCGGACCGGGCCGGGATCTTGCCGCCACCGTCGGCGGTGCTCGTCGCGTTGTCGGTCAGCAACTCCACCAGCCGCTGGATCTCGCCGTTGTTGGCAGCGGTGAGGAACTCCGCGATGATCTTCCGTGCGGTGGCCTGGTCGACCTCCGCGCGGGCCCGCTCGACCGTGACGTGCTGCTTGGCACGCCGGTAGGTCTGCTGGGAACTCGACTCGGTGATGCCGAGGATCTCGGCGATCTCACCGTGCGAATAGCCGAACGCCTCCCGCAGCACGTACACGGCGCGCTCGTTGGGTGACAACCGCTCCAACAGGGTGAGCACCGCCGTCGAGACGGATTCGCGCTGCTCGGCGGTGTCGAGCGGGCCGAGCATCCGGTCCCCGGCGAGGACCGGTTCGGGCAGCCACATGCCCACATAGGTCTCCCGCCTGGCCCGCGCCGACGTCAGCTGGTTGAGGCACACGTTGGTGAGGACCTTCGTCAGCCACGCCTCGGGCGTCTCGACGTGCTCCCGGTCGGCGCCCTGCCACCGCAGGAACGTGTCCTGAACGGCGTCCTCCGCGTCGCTTGCCGAGCCCAGCAGGCGATAGGCGATCGCCTCCAGGCGGGCCCTGGAGCGCTCGAACAGCTCGACCTCGTCCGGACTGAGCGGCATGACTAGACAGTATCCAGTCGCACGGCTCAGGGCTGGCTTGCGCTCGGGTGGGGTTCCCGGCTGCTCGACTCCCGCCGACCCGCGTAGAAGATCACCCCGCCCCACAGCAGGACGAGCGCCAGCGGCACCAGCACGGGAGCCAGAGCCGGCCAGATCGGCCATGTCGGCTCAGTCAATCCGTTCACGACCAGGCCATGCCAGGTGAACACGACGCCCGGAAGCAGAACGATCGTCACAAGCGTGCCAACCAGTCGGGGTACGTACGCGAATTCTCACCGCTGGACCCCTTCCCTGGTGCTGGGGAGCGTAGCCAAGACGCACCAGCCCTGGTGCCCCGCGAGAGGGGCCGAGAGCACGCGGCGCTCGTACCCTCGCTGTCCCACCGTGTGGCGTCGACTGGCGGTGGAAGGCGGCGGCCACGGCTGTCAGGCAGATGGCCGCGGCGGCGATGAGCGGTGGGCGGGCGCCGAGGTGGACGGCCGCCGAGCCGAGCGGGATGGCCACGACGAGCGGCCCGAACATCGCGGTGTTGGCCGTCGCGGAGACCCGTCCGAGCAGCGCCGACGGCGTTTGGGTCTGCACGGCGGTCACCGCCGCGACAAGGGTCCAGGGCAGCCCGACGCCGGCCACCACCGCCCCGACGACGGTGGCCGGCCACCACGGCAGGCAACGCGCCAGGCAGCCGACCGCGAACAGTGCCGTCCCGGCGGCACCCGCCGCACCCGTGCCCCTTGCCAGGACGAGCCGACCGACGATCAGGCCACCGAGGATCGAGCCGGCGCCCTGAGCGCTGGCCAGCACCCCCAGGAACGTCGTCGGCAGGCGCAGTTCGGTGACGACGGTCGAGTAGATCGCCGCAGTGATGAAGCCGGACATGGCGATCGATACCGAGGCGAGCACGACCGGCAGACGCGTCACCCGTTGTCCGAACAGGACCACCAATCCGGTACGGGGGCCGCCGTCACGTTCGGTGGGCTGGGCGGTGGGCGTCCCGTTGAGGCGGAGCGCCGCATAGAGGATGGCGACCAGGACCGGCATGGCCGCGCTGAGGACGGCGACCGCGTGGCCGCCTCGCCACGCGTAGAGACCGGCCCCGGCCAGGGGAGCGACGAGCTTCATGCCCTCCTGGGCGCTGGAGCGCCACCCGTTGATGTGTCCGAGTTCGGTAGGTGCCAGCGCCGCTGGCAGCAGCGCCGTCTCGCCGGCGTCGATCAGCACGTAGCTGACGCCGTAGGCGCACGAGACGGTGAAGATGACCCAGGTCTGCCCCGGCCCCCGCACGGCGAGCAGTGCCAGCAGGGCGGCTGCCAGGATGAGGTTGACGGCGACGATCAGGTGTCGCCGGGTGGCCCGGTCGAGCAGACCGCCCAGCCACGGGCCGGCGAGCACCGGTGCGTACACGCAGAGGCCGGCGAGTGCGGCGAGGCTTGTCGAGCCGGTGAGGTCCAGGATCCAGATGCCGGCGACCAGGGACATGGCGCTGCTGCCAAAGCCGGACAGCAGGGAGATCACCACGAACAGGCCCGCATTGCGACGCATGAATGCTCCGAGTTGAGTCGAGGTGACTCATATCATCAAGCCTGAGCGGAGGGCAAGCAATGGCACCACCGCCTGTCAACGGTTCGTTGACAAGGCAATGTCGAGCTTCGTCGCGGCGGTTCGAACGGGTGCGGGCAGTCGCTCACCCGCCTCGGCGAGGTCGGTGGCGAGGTGCCGGGCCAGCTCGTACAGCGAACCCGGGGCGGCGTCCAGCGCCGTGTCCACTGTGCTTCGCACGAGACTCGCTCGACGGAACCGGGTGTCCCACCGCTGGTCGGCACCGATCCAGCCGGCGATGTCGGCCACCGCAGCCCGCAGCGCCGAGATCTGCGGGGGCAACCGGAGGTCGAGCCGCCGCCGCCTCAACCACCGCGTCGCCACCAGCCGTTGTCGACGCTGCTCGGCAGCTTGCCGGCTGCCGAGGCCGAGCGCCGTCGCGATCTGCGCCCAGGTCGCCCCGCCGTGGCGCGCCCGGTCGATGGTCTCCAGCTCCTGCGCGTCCAGGTGGGCGCGGTTGGCGCGAATCTCCGCCAACCGAGCCAGCTCCGTCATCCGTCAACTTTACATTGACAGCGTCGGGGCGTCGGCGGTGATCGTTCCGGGTGGGCGGACCAGGAACACGTCCACCGGGTCCTCGGTGTCGAGCGTGAAACCGTGCCGCTCGTACAGCCGCCGGGCCGGGCTGCCCCGCAGCACGTTCAGCCGGACCGGCGTACCGGCGCGGTCGCAGCGGGCCAGCAGCTCGCGCAGTACGGCAGTGCCGATGCCACTGCCCTGTAGCCGCGGGGTCAGATAGAAAGGCTCCAGCCAGTGGGCGTCCGCGTCGGGCCGCAGCGCCACGCAGCCGGCGAACGCGCCGTCCACCTCGACAACCCAGGTGTACGCCGGAGCGAAACCGTCGCGCAGGCGCTGCCGCACCCGCTGTTCGTCGTACCGCCCGAGCCGCTCCAGATCGGCCCGCAGCACCACCGCCCGCAACTCGGCCACCGCCTCGACGTCCGCCGCGGAAGCCGCTCGAAGCACCCAGTCCACCATGATCAATAAGCTAGCGCGGCCCTGCGCTCCGACCCTGGCGCAGCCCCGCGACGAGGAGTTCGACCATGCGACGCGCCTCGTAGCGGGGTTCGTCGTGGAGATCGTCTCGCCGGGCTCGGAGGCGATGGACTCGGTGACGAAGGTCCGCGAGTACGCGTCTGCGGGGATCCCGCAATACTGGGTGGTCGATCGGGACGGCGCGCAGACGGTCACCCTGCACCGGCTGAGCGGGGACGGCACCTACGAGGCGCGGGCACGGATGCCGCTGGCCTGGCTGCTCCAGACCGCCCCCGCCGACCATCTGGACTGAACGCCGGCACCGAGAGCCCCGGCCTGTCGTATCGTTCCGGAATGGCGCAGCCGGTGTGGGCGAACGGTGACGCGTACGAGGCGTACGTGGGTCGGTGGAGCCGCCTCGTCGCGGTGGACTTCCTGCGCGGGTTGGCAGTGCCTCCGGGGCGGCAGTGGCTCGACGTGGGCAGCGGCACCGGGGCGCTGACCTCGACGATCCTCACCCACAACGATCCCGTCGAGATAACCGGCATCGACCCGTCGGAGGGGTTCGTCGCTGTCGCGCGTACCCGGGTCACCGACCCCCGGGCGGCCTTCCGGGTCGGTGACGCGCGGGCGTTGCCGCTGCCCGACGGTGTCGCGGACGTGGTGGTCAGCGGATTGACGCTCAACTTCGTGCCGGAGCCCGCGCGGGCGGTGGCGGAGTTCGCCCGGGTGGTCCGGCCGGCCGGAGTCGCCGCCGCCTACGTCTGGGACTACGCCGAGGGAATGGCGATGATGCGGCACTTCTGGGCCGCCGCCGCCCAGCTCGACAGGGTCTCGACGAAGCTGGACGAGCAAAACCGCACCACTGTGTGCCAGCCCGACGCACTGAGGGCGTTGTGGGAGCAGGCCGGGCTGCGGGACGTGTCGACCTGGCCGGTCGACGTACCGACGGTCTTCACCGACTTCACCGACTACTGGACGCCGTTCCTCGGCGGTCAGGGGTCGGCGCCGGGGTACGTCGCGACGTTGGCCGAACACGACCGGGCCGCGTTGCGGGAGTTGCTTGCCACCCGGCTGCCGGTCGAGCCGGACGGGTCGATCCGGCTCACCGCGCGGGCCTGGGCCGTGCGGGGCACGAGGCCCGCGTAGCCGTCGCGCCGGAGCCCCACCGGCCCATGTCGCAAACCGGACAAGACGGTAAAGCCCCTGGTAGAGCACCCTTGGGGCAGGTGGAGGTAGACGGGTGGCGGGCCACATCCCGATCCTCCGGCCCGGCGGGGACACCGCCCATCCGGACAAAGACGTCAGCACCGCCGGCAGTCGGGCAACGTCGTCCGCCGGTCGTGCCAGGCGTCCCCGTGCCCCGCCGGCCATTCGCACTGTGGACCCGCCGGGGTCCGGCGTCGTCGAACCGCGCGCCGAGCCCTGGCGATCGAGCCAGAAAGGGCCCGACATGGCCGCTCCCACCGCAACCGCAGCCCTGAACGCCTCCGTCTTCGCGCCGGGTGAGCAGATGCTGCTGACAGTCAACTATTCGGACCCCGACACCAAACCGCTCACCGTCACGATCGTGGTCACCGACGCGCAGGGCAACAGCAGCGCGCCGGTCAAGGTCACCGCGGTCATCGACCCGCTCACCGTGACCGTCTCCGACAACTCCGGTCGTACCTGGACCCGGCTCTCGGACAACGGTTCGGTGGCCGTCTACCGGTCGGTGGCCTGATGCCTCGGGTCACCGTCCAGGTCCGCGACGCCGCCGGCAACACCGCGACGGCCGGCGTCGACTACACAGTGGGCCTGGGCCAACCCGTACTCGGCGGCTACTACCTGTCCGGCGGTGCCGATCCGACCGCCGACATGGCGGGCGGCAACTTCCGGTCGCTCACGCAGTACCGCAGCTTCGCCGACGGCTACATCTTCCCCGGCTACAACCGGCCCTGGCTGGTCAACCTGGGTAAGGTCGGGGTGCAGATGAACATGGTCCTGGAGTTGAAGAGTTACGGCTCCCCGAACTACGGACCGCAGAGCTTCACTGTGGACGGCGTCAGTTGCACGGTGCCCGCGCCGTCGATGACCATCCAGCAGCGACCCGGCACCACCTGGCCGAGGGCGTACGGGTACAGCCAGGTGCTCAAGGGGCAGTGCGACGGGCTGTTCGCCCGTGCCCTGTCGCAGTACCGGTCGCTCGGGTTCGGGGTGAACATCCAGCTCGCCTCGGAGTTGGACACCGATCACGAGTTCGGCACCACCGAGGACGGCAAGGCGTACACCTGGGCCGAGTCGGACGCGCGCGCCGTGCAGGCCATGACCTACATCCTGACGTGGTTCAAGGCGCGGACGTTGCCCACCGGGACGACCTTCTCGGTGGGGCTGGGCGGCTTCGACCGGGCCTGTTTCCAGCGCACCCACCCGGAGTCGCTGATGTCCCGCCTCGACTACCTCCAGTGGAACGTGTACGGCACCAACGCCAGCCACACCGCGCTGGCCCGGTTTCGTCGTACCAAGGACTGGGCGGTGACGGATCTCGGCCCGGTGGCGCTGTCCCGACCCGTGATCATCGCCGAGTGGGGGGTCAGGTCAGCCGAGATCCCGGACCAGGCGGCCTGGATCGCCACGGTGCCGCCGGCGATCGCCCAGCTCAACGCCGAGCGTGGCCCCCGGATCGTGCGGACCAACTACTTCAACTCCGGGTGGGGCACCCTGACGCCGAAGGCGATCGGGTTGGCCGCGCTCCGCGAGGCGTACGCCAAGCGGCCGTACGTCTGACCGGGTTCCGGCGGCTCCGGGCTCCGGGGCCGTCGGCCATCTCGCCGACGCTGCGATCGCCATCCCGGCGCGGCACCGCCAACCGGCTCCCTATGCTCGGATCATGGAACTGCGGATCTTCACCGAGCCCCAGCAGGGCGCCAGCTACGACCAGTTGCTCGCCGTCGCCCGCTGCGCCGAGGACGCCGGCTACGGCGCGTTCTTCCGGTCCGACCACTACCTGGTGATGGGCGACGTGAGCGGCGAACCCGGCCCCACCGACGCCTGGACCACCCTCGCCGGCCTGGCCCGGGACACCAGCCGCATCCGGCTCGGCACGTTGATGACCGCCGCCACCTTCCGGCTGCCCGGCCCGCTGGCGATCACCGTGGCGCAGGTCGACCAGATGAGCGGCGGCCGGGTGGAGCTGGGCATCGGCACCGGTTGGTACGCCGAGGAGCACAGCGCGTACGGCATCCCGTTCCCGCCGCTGGCCGAGCGGTTCGACAGGCTCGAGGAACAGCTCGCCGTGATCACCGGGCTCTGGTCCACGCCGAAGGGGGAGCGGTTCGACCACGACGGCAGGTACTACCCGGTCCGTGACTCACCAGCCCTGCCGAAGCCCGTGCAGCAGCCGCGCCCTCCGATCCTGCTCGGCGGTACGGGCCCGAAGCGCACCCCTCGGCTGGCGGCCCGCTACGCCGACGAGTTCAACCTGCCGTTCGCCTCGGTGCCGGACACGGCGGCGCAGTTCGACAGGGTTCGCGCGGCCTGCGTCGACATCGGCCGGGATCCGGCCGGGATGGTCTGGTCGAACGCCCTGGTGCTCTGCTGCGGGCGCGACGACGCCGAGGTGGCCCGCCGGGCCGCCGCCATCGGCCGGGAACCGGACGAGCTGCGGGCCAACGGTCTGGCCGGTACGCCCGCCGAGGTGCTGGACACCATCGGCAGGTACGCGGAGATCGGCAGCGAGCGGCTCTACCTCCAGGTGCTGGACCTCGGCGACCTGGACCACCTGGAACTGGTCGCCGGCGAGGTGATGTCGAAGCTCTGAGTCGACCGGTGCCGGTGGGGCGCCCGCCGCCGATCAGGCCCGGTGGGCCGCCGTCCGGACCGCGTTCGGGTCACCCAGCACGGTGTCCAACCGCCCGTCACCGTCACTGTCCACATAGGTGATGTCCGGGATCCCGTCACCGTCGACGTCGATCTGGACGACGTCGGCGACGCCGTCACCGTCCAGGTCGGTGACCACCTCCACCGAGCCGTCCAGGTGACGGGTCACTATCGACTGCGCGCCCGGAGCGCGCGGCGGCGGCCCGGGTGCCGGCACCGGCGTCGGCGCGGGCGCGGGTGCCGGTGTGGGCCGGGGGCCAGGTGAGGGAGACGGGTGGCTCGGCAACCCACCGGACGGCGGCGCGCCGACCTGCTCGACCTCGGTGCCGGTGGGGTCCAGCTCCTCCTCGGAGGGGAAGACGTCGCCCCGTAGGGCCGGATCACGGTAGCTGCTCATGGGCGTAGGGTTCCCCGACGACGACGAGAACAACCGTGCCCGATCGACCGGTGTCCCCGGTGCCCGGTGTGGCGGAAGATGCGGGGACCGACGCCACGGTCATGAACGGGGGTCCGAGCGTGGAACTGCGCCGGAGTCGGGGCGCCCGCGTGCTCGCCCTGGTCTGCGTACTCGGTGGAGTGCTCTTGTTGGTCTATCCCAGCGACGGCGCCCTGCTACGAACGATCATCGCGGTGGGTGCCATCGCGATCGGGGCGGTGGCGCTGGTCAGCGCGTTGCGTCGGTTCCGGTTCGGGATCCACGCGGACGGGCTGAGCATCCGACGGCCCGGCCTGCGCCGCGACGTCAGGTGGGCGGAGGTCGACACGCTGGTCCTCGACGAGCCGCCCCGGCGCGACGGGCACCCGGAGCCGCCGCGACTGCTGCTCGTTCCCGTGCCGGGTGTGACGATCGAGCCGGTGACCGCCCGCCATCCGCTCGACGGCCGCCCCGCCGTCGAGGTGCTCGTTCTCGACCAGGTCCGCGAGCAACCCGATCAGGTGTCCGCGGCACTCACCCGCTTCGCCGGGGGCCGCTTCGTCGACCTGCTCGCGCTGCGTCGCGCCGCCTTCGACATCCCGGATCTCCCGGTGGGACTGCGCGGCTACCAGATCGACCGGGTCGACCGGCTGATCCGACGCGGCCAAAACGCCCTGTTGTCCGCCGACGCGTCGACCCGCCGCGCGGCCCGGGGGGAGATCGAACGCGCGATCACGGCCGGTCTGCCGATCGCCCAGCGTGGCTACCACACGGGCCAGGCGGCTACCGTTCTGGACGACCTCGTCGCCGCGTTGGCCGACCACGACACCACCGACCGGGAGACCGCCACATGACCGCGCAGGAACCGCAGGCCGGGTCGATGACCGACGTTCCGCGCCGCAACTGGGCCGGCAACGTGCGGTACGCCGCGAAGGCGTTCCACCGGCCCACCTCCGTCGACGACCTGCGCCGGCTCGTCGCCGGCAGCAGCCGCATCCGGGCGGTGGGCAGCGGGCACTCCTTCAACCGTCTCGGCGACACCGACGGTGACCTGGTCAGCCTCGCCGGGCTGCCCCCGGTCGTCGAGGTGGACCACGAGCGCGGGCAGGTCACGGTGAGCGGCGCGATGCGCTACGGCGACCTCGCCCGACACCTGCAAACCCAGGGGTACGCGCTGGCCAACCTCGCCTCGCTGCCGCACATCTCGGTGGCCGGCGCGGTGGCCACCGCCACCCACGGCTCCGGGCAGACCCACGGCAACCTGGCCAGCGCGGTCGCCGGCCTGGAGCTGGTCACCGCCGACGGCGACCTGCTGCGTGTCGACAACGGCACCGACGCGTTCGCCGGCATGGTGGTCGGGCTCGGCGCGCTCGGCCTGGTCACCACCGTCACGCTGAACGTCGTGCCGACCTTCGCGCTGCGCCAGTACGTACGCCTCGACCTCGACCGGACGGCGTTGGACGAGGCGCTCGGCTCGGCGTACAGCGTGAGTGTCTTCACCGACTTCCGTACGCCCCGACTGCGCGAAGTGTGGCGCAAGCAGGTGGCGGATGAGCCGCCGCCCGCGGCGGACTGGCTGGGCACCACCGCCGCCGAGCAGCCCCGCCACCCGGTGCTCGGGATGCCGGCGGAGAACTGCACCCCGCAGCTCGGCGAGCCGGGTCCGTGGCACGAGCGGCTGCCCCACTTCAAGCTCGGCTTCACGCCGAGCAGCGGTGACGAACTGCAGTCCGAGTACCACGTCGCGCGGACGTCGGCGGCCGACGCGCTCGCCGCCCTGGACGACGTGGCGGACCTGATCGCCCCGGTGCTGCTGGTCTCGGAGCTGCGTAGCGTGGCGGCCGACGAGCTGTGGCTCAGCCCGAACTACCGTCGGGACAGCTTCGTGCTGCACTTCACCTGGGTCGACGACACCGCGGCGGTGCTGCCGGTGGTGGCCGCCGTGGAGGAGCGCCTGGCGCCCTTCGCGCCCCGCCCGCACTGGGGCAAGGTGTTCGTCACCGACCCGGCTGAGCTGTCCGCCCGCTACCCGAGGTACGCCGACTTCGCCGCGCTCCTAGCCGACCTGGACCCGAAGGGCACGTTCCGCACCGACGCCCTGGACCGCTACTTCCCCCGCTGACCCGCTCCGGTGCCATAGCGCGCCGGCATGGGGTGGATGGGATTGGTGGGCCGGAGGACGCCCGACACACACTGATGCCTGTCGATGAATCACATCGGCCGGTCCCCGTCCCGGGGCCGTCGGCTCCACCCCTCGGAGCGAGACATGCAGCCCGTACCCGCCATCATCCCCGACCCAGTCCCCCGCCGCCCCCGTCGTGGCCTGCGCTGGGCGGTCGCCCTGGCCGTCCTCGGCACCGGACTGGGCGCCGCGCCGGCCGCCCACGCCGCCGCCAGCCCGTACGAGCGTGGCCCCGCACCCTCGGTGGCCAGCATCGAGGCCAGTCGGGGTGCGTTCGCCATCGCCCAGAGCACAGTCGCCGCCTCGAGCGTCAGTGGCTTCCGGGGCGGAACGATCTATTACCCGACCAGCACCGCCGAGGGCACTTTCGGCGCGGTGGCGATCTCACCCGGCTACACCGCCACCCAGTCCAGCGTGGCCTGGCTGGGGCCGCGCCTCGCCTCACAGGGCTTCGTGGTGATCACCATCGACACGTTGTCCCGCTACGACCAGCCGGCCAGCCGGGGCACGCAACTGCTCGCGGCCCTGGACTACCTCACCAACACCAGCGGCGTGCGTACCCGGATCGACCGCAACCGGCTCGCCGTGATGGGGCATTCGATGGGAGGCGGCGGCAGCCTCTCGGCGGCGAACTCGCGGCCGCAGTTGCAGGCCGCGATCCCGCTGACCGGCTGGCACACGGTCAAGAACTGGTCCGGCGTACGGGTGCCGACGCTCGTGGTCGGCGCGGAGAACGACTCGGTGGCGCCGGTCTCGTCGCACTCGGAGCCGTTCTACACCAGCCTGCCGTCCACGCTGGACAAGGCGTACCTGGAACTCAACAACGCCAGCCACTCCGCGCCCAACTCGACGAACGTGACAATAGCCAAGTACAGCATCTCCTGGCTGAAGCGCTTCGTGGACGACGACACCCGCTACGACCAGTTCCTCTGCCCCGCACCCGCCGCCTCGACGACCATCCAGGAGTACCGGGACACCTGCCCCCACTCCTGACCCCGCCCCGCTTGCGGTGATCATGGGGTTGGCGGTGCCGATATCGGCGTGTCGCACCCGTCAACCCCATGATCACCGGGAGGGGGTGGGAGTGCGGAGGGTGCTTCGTTGGACGGCGCGACTGATGTCGCTGGGGGAGACGATGCCGGTCAGGTGGCCGTCTTCGGTCACCACCAGGGCTCGACCGTCGGCGCACTCGGTGAGCCGGGGGAGCAGGTCGTTGAGCTGCTCACCGGGTTGGGCCAGCACCAGTTGGTCGGCGCGGCAGGCCACCTCGGCCAGCGTGGTCGATGCCCGCCGCTCCGGCGGTACGCCCCGCACCCGGTCGACGGTGACCAGGCCGATCGGCCGGCCGTCAGCGGTCAGCGGCAGCGCCGAATGCCGGTACGCGAACAGGTAGTGGTCGACGAAATCCGCGACGGTCATCTCCGCCGAGGCGGTCTGCGGCTGGGGCGTCATCACGTCGCCCACCCGGATCCCGCGCAGCGCCGTCCCGGTGCGGGCCTGCCGTTCCTCCGTCCCCGCCGCGCCGATCAGGAACCAGCCGATCAGCGCCAACCAGAGCCCGCCGAAACCGACCCCGGACAGGAACTGCCACAGGCCCAGACCGATCAGCAGTACACCCAACACCCAGCCGGCCCGGGCGGCGACCACCGACGCCCTGGTCCGGTCACCGGTGGCCTTCCAGACCGCGGCGCGCAGCAACCGACCACCGTCCAGGGGCGCGGCCGGCAGCACGTTGAAGATGGCCAGCAGCACGTTGATGCCCGCCAGCCAGGCCACCGCCCCGAACAGCAGCCCGCCCTGCCCGGCCAGCGCGAGCAGCGCCGCGATGACACCGAAGAACGCCCCGATCAGCAGGCTGACCAGCGGGCCGACCCCGGCGATCCGCAACTCCGCGCCCGGGTCGCGCGGCTCGCCCCGCAACTCGGCCACGCCGCCGAACAGCCACAGCGTGATGCCGTCGACCTCCAGGCCGTTGCGCTTGGCCACCACGGCGTGCGACACCTCGTGGGCGAGCAGGCCGACGAAGAACACCACCGCCGCGGCCAGCCCGGCGAGGGTGTACGCCACCGGCGAGTGGTCGGGGTACGAGCGGGGGAACTGGTTCGCCGCCAACCCCCACGCGATCAACGCGAAGATGACCAGAACGCTCCAGTTGACACCGACCGGAACCCCCGCGACCCGGCCAAGCCGGAAACTGGCCCTCATCCCGCCGAGTTACCCCGGGCGGGCCGGTCCATGCCAGACCCGGCTGAGCTGGACACGCGCGACGCTGCATCCTCCCGGTCCGAGTATGCAGCAGGTAGGCTCGGAGTATGACTCGCCGCATCACTATCAGCCTGCCCGACGACGTGGCCGCGTACGTGGAGCGCACGCAGGGCAACACGTCGGGTTTCATCACCGGGATCCTGCGCCGAAAGATGCGCGCCGACGGCCTTCGTGCCAGGTGGGCGCAACTCGGCTACGTAGTGACCGACGAGGATATCGAGCGGACCCGTTCGCACCTCGCCGCACGAGCGCCGATCACCGACGAACAACACTCCCGCAACGCCGAGTGGCTGCGCCAGTTCGACCAGGACGGGTCGGCTGCCGCGTGAACGGTCTCGTCTTGGACACGTCCGCTCTGCTCGCCTATGCCTCCGGCACGAGCATCGAGCCGGGGGCGATCCTGACCCTCGCCGAGGAGGACCCGGCGCAGGAGGTGTGGATTCCGGCACTGTGCCTGGGGCAGGCCCAACTGGAGGTGGCTGGCACACCAGCCGTCCACCTGCTCGACCTGCTCCTCAGCGAGGAGCGGGACATCAAAGTGGCGGTGTACGACGGGGCGACCAGCCGGCGGGTGGCCCGGATCGCAGCGCGGTTCGACGTCCCTCTGGACATCGCTCACGCCGTGGCGACCGCCGTCCTGTACCGCTGTTACCTGGTCACGCACGACCCCAAGCGGGTCGCCCCAGCCGCGCCGCCCGACCTGGAGATTCTCGACATCTCCGTGGGCTGGGGCTGAGCCAGCCTTCCGGACGGCGATGACCGACCCCTCCAGGTCAGCGGCGCGGGGTTTCGCTGGCGATTGTCGCCTCCCGGGGCAGGGCCGCAGCGCGCAGCGCCCAGTCCAACGCGTAGTCGGCGATCGGCTCCCAGCCGTCCTGCCCGACGGTGAAGTGTGATCGGCCGGGGAACTCCTCGTAGGCGGTGAGGGCGCGGGACTTCTGGTAGAGCCCTGCGTTGGCGCGCACCACCGACGCCGGCACCACGTGATCGACCTCGCCGGCCATCAGCAGCAGCGGTGCCCGGTCGTTGCGCCCGACGTCGACCCGGGCCGGTGAGCGCGGGTCGACGTTGGCGAACGCGCCCTCGAAGAAGACCCGGCCGGCACCGGGGACGGCGTACCGCGTCCACGCCCGGTCGGACTCCTCGCGGCTCATGGCGTTGCCGAAGGTGAACGCGAAGTCGTCAGTGGTGAACGGGACGGCCTTGTTCCGGTTGGCGGGGCTGCGCAGGATCGGGAAGCCCGAGCGCAGTTGGTTCAGCGGCACCTTGAGCACCCCCTTGATCGCCGCGGGGTGCACGCCCACCACCGCCGCGCCGAGACCCCGATCGGCGAGGACCTGGGCGAACAGGCCGCCGAACGAGTGCCCCATGATGATCGGCGGTCGGGGCAACGCGCGGATGATCTTGTCGTAGTGCGCGACGATCGTGGCCATGCTCTGCTCGGCGATCGGGGCGGGGTCGTCGCGCAACTGCTCCACCGACCGGTCCATGCCGGGCCAGGCGGGGGCGATGACGTGCATGCCCCGCTCGGTGTACCGCTGGGCCCACCCCTCCCAGCTGCGCGGCGTCATCCAGAGCCCGTGGATCAGCACGATCGTGTCGACCCGACCCTGCGGCGTGGCACCCATCGCGTCCTCCCGGTGTCGTGGCGTCCGGCCCGGCGGTTACCCGCTGCCGCCCCCACGATGCCTCCGTCGGGGGCGGAGGTGTCTGCGAGCGTGATGACTCAGGGACATATTGATGACACAGAGGCATCACGCTCGTCGCGGCCCTCGCCCGCCAGCCTGTTCCTGGCCGTGCGATTCGGGCCCTGACAAATGTCACGGCCGGAACGTGACAGCCGCTTCAAGAGTCGAGGCCCGCGACACCCCAGCATTTACCCATGACCAGTTCGCATCCGGCTGTCGAGTTGGACGGCCTCACCAAGAGCTTCGGCGCGGTCACCGCTGTCGACGGGTTGAGCCTTCGGGTGCAGCCCGGCGAGGTGGTGGCGTTCCTCGGCCCGAACGGCGCGGGCAAGACCACCACCATCGACATGCTGCTCGGGCTGTCCCGCCCGGACACCGGCACGGTCCGCGTTCTCGGCGGCACCCCTGACGACGCGGTGGCCCGGGGTCGGGTGGCCGCCGTACTCCAGACCGGCGGCCTGCTCAAGGACCTCACGGTGGGCGAGACGGTACGGATGACCGCGTACTTCTACCGGCACACCCGCCCGGTGGCGGAGGTGCTGGAGCGGGCCGGTATCACCGACATCGCCGACCGGGTGGTCGGGCGCTGCTCGGGCGGTCAGCAGCAGCGACTGCGTTTCGCGTTGGCCCTGCTGCCCGACCCGGACCTGATGGTGCTCGACGAGCCGACCACCGGCATGGACGTCGAGGGTCGGCGGGACTTCTGGCAGGCCCTGCGCCGCGACGCCCGACGGGGGCGGACCGTCATCTTCGCCACCCACTACCTGGACGAGGCGGACGCGTACGCCGACCGGATCGTGCTGGTCCGGCAGGGGCGGATCGTCGCCGACGGCACCACCGCGGAGATCAAGAACCTGGCCGCCGGCCGTACCGTGCGGGCCACCCTGCCCGGCGCCGACCAGGCCGCCCTCGCCGCGCTGCCCGGCGTGGACGCCGTGGAGGTTCGCGGTGACAGCGTGCTGGTGCGCACCGGCGACTCGGACGCGATCGCCCGGCACCTGCTGACCCGGACCGCGGCCCGGGACGTCGAGATCACCTCTCGCAACCTCGAGGACGCCTTCCTCGCCCTGACCACCGCGCAGACCGGAGCCTGAGATGACCACCTCCACCCCCGTCCGCGCCGGTGTCACCGCACCGGACCGTCGGCTGCCCGCACTGGGCGGGTTCGCCCCGGGTGCCCTGCGCATCGAGCTGCGCCGGGTGCTGCGTAACCGGCGCACCCTCGCCTTCACACTGATCATGCCGGGCGTCTTCTTCCTCATCTTCGGACTGCCGCAGGGCGGGCAGTCGCTGGACAACGGTCGGCCGGTGACGGCGTACGTCATGATCAGCCTGGCCGTCTACGCGGCGATGGTGGCGACCACCAGTGTCGGCGGCGCGGTGGCCACCGAGCGGGCGCTGGGCTGGAGCCGGCAACTGCGGCTCACCCCGCTACGCCCGGCGGCGTACGTGGCGACCAAGCTGATCACCGCGATGAGCCTCGGCCTGCTCGCTGTCGTCGTCGAGTTCGCGGTGGGCGCGGCGGCCGGCGTCCGCGTCCCGGCGTACGTCTGGCTGCTGTCCGGGCTCGCCGCCTGGGTCGGCTCGCTGGTCTTCGCCGCGTTCGGTCTGTTCATCGGCTACCTGGCGCCGGCCGAGAACGTCATGCAGATCATCGGCCCGGTGCTGGCGGTGCTGGCCATGTTCGGCGGGCTGTTCGTCCCGGTCGAGGTCCTGCCGGACGTGCTCCAGCAGGTCGCGAAGTTCACCCCGGTGTACGGCATGGGCGTGCTGGCCCGCGCGCCGCTGACCGGCGACGGGGTGAGTATGGCGGCGGTGGCGAACCTCGTCGTCTGGGCGGTGCTCTTCGGTGTCGGCGCGGCCCGGCTGTTCCGCCGGGACACCGCGCGGGTCTGACCGGCCGCGACCGATAGCGTGAACCCGATGGACCTTTCCACGGGTCAGCCGCAGCCGATGAGCCGCCACTGGCGGGTCACCGGCTGGCTGCTGGCCGCCGTGTGGTTGTTCTTCCTCAACGTGCCGCTCGCCACCGCGCTGCACCAGCCGGAGCCGTGGCGGCGGGTCCTCGGCGTGGTGGCTCTCGTCGCCTTCGGCGTCGGCTACGTGCTGCTGTTCCAGTGGGCCCGCACGCTGCGTCAGGCCCTGCTCCCGATTCCGGTGGGCCGGGCGCGGGCCGGGCTGGCGCTGCTGCTCGCGGTGGGCCTGGCCAGCCTTCCGGGTACCGGCGGGGACTGGCTGGCCGCCCTGGTCTACGTCGCGGCGGCGGCGGTGTTCCTGCTGCCGCCGTGGGAGTCGCTTGCCGTCGTGGTGCTGTGTGCGCTGACCCCCGCGCTGACGTCCTGGCTGGTGCCGGGCTGGGAGGCCGAGCACGGCATCGTCTGGGCGGTGCTGCTCGCCTCGTTCGCCATGTTCGGGGTGTCCCGGCTGGCCCAGCGCAACAGCGAACTGCGGGCCGCCCAGCAGGAGATCGGTCGGCTCGCGGTCGCCGAGGAGCGCGCCCGTGCCGCCCGCGACCTGCACGACATCCTCGGGCACTCGCTGACAGTGGTGGCGATCAAGGCCGAGTTGGCCGGACGGCTCATCGAGGTCGACCGGGACCGGGCCGCCGTCGAGATCGCCGAGGTGGAGGCGCTGGCCCGGGCGGCGCTGGCCGACGTACGGCAGACGGTCGGGGCGTACCGGGAGGTCACTCTCGTCGCGGAGCTGGCCGGCGCCCGTTCGGCGCTGGCCGCGGCGGGCATCGCGGCGGACCTGCCGGCCGAGGTGCCGGACCTGCCGGAGGAGTGGGACGCACTGTTCGGCTGGGCGGTGCGGGAAGGGGTGACGAACGTGGTCCGGCACAGTGGGGCGCGGTGCTGCGTGATCCGGGTGCACCCGGATCGGGTCGAGATCGCTGACGACGGTCGGGGGCCGTCCACCCCCGACCCGAAGGGGAACGGGCTCGTCGGCCTGCGGGAGCGGGCGCGGCGGCTGGACGCGGTGGTGAGCGTCGGACGGCGGCCGGAGGGTGCCGGTTTCCTGTTGCGGGTGCACGCGCCGGGGGAGGCCCGGTGAGCGGCGGGTCCACGCCGATCCGGCTGTTGCTCGCCGACGACCAGGCGCTGGTCCGGGGTGCGCTGGCCGCGCTGCTCTCTCTGGAGGACGACCTGACGGTGGTCGCCGAGGTCGGTCGGGGCGACGAGGTGGTGCCCGAGGCGCGACGCAGCGCACCCGACGTCGCCCTGCTGGACGTGGAGATGCCCGGCCTGGACGGCATCGCCGCCACCGCCGCGTTGCGATCCGCGCTGCCTACCTGCCGGGTGCTCGTGGTGACCACCTTCGGCCGACCCGGCTACCTGCGCCGGGCGATGGAGGCCGGTGCGAGCGGCTTCGTGGTCAAGGACACCCCGGCCCGGCAGCTCGCCGACGCGGTCCGCCGGGTGCACGCCGGCCTGCGGGTGGTCGACCCGACGCTCGCCGCGGAGACCCTGGCCGCCGGTGTCAGCCCGCTCACCGACCGGGAGACCGAGGTGCTGCGTACCGGACGTGGGGGTGGCACCGTCGCCGACCTGGCCAGGGCGCTGCACCTGTCCGAGGGCACGGTCCGCAACCACCTGTCGGCGGCGATCGGCAAAACAGGTGCCCGCAACCGGGCCGACGCGATCCGGGTCGCCGAGCAGAACGGCTGGCTGCTCGGCGAGTGAGCGTGTGTGCCCGCGCTCAGGCGGTCGGCGGCGGGGCGGCCAGTTGGTCGACGACGACGACGCTGCTCCCGGGACGGACCTCGGCGAGCAGTTCCCGCTGACCGCTGCGGGTCAGCCGGATGCAGCCGTTGGTGGTGTTCTCGCCCAACTCGTCGTCGTGCTGCCAGGTGTGCACCCCGATGTGCGCGCCGCGCAGCCCGGTCGGCACCGACTCCGGGTCGTCGGGCACCGAGCCGAGGGCGTAGATGTCCACCCCGCCGTAGACCTCCTCGGGCGGTGGGGTGCGGCCCAGGATGAAGGTCCGTCCGAGTGGAGTCTCCTGGCCCGACTGGCCGAGGCTCACCTCCCAGGAACGCACCGCCTTGCCGGCCCGGTACCAGGTGAGTCGGTGGACAGTGCGTTCCACCACTATCTGGTCGCGCAGCGGCACCGTCTCGAACCCGCCGGGCGGCAGCCAGGCGAGTCGACGGTTGGCCGAGGGCAGCAGGACGGCGGTCCAGCCGGTGCGTCGCTGGGCGATCGGCATGGTCAGCTCGACGCCGCGGATCGTCGGTTCGAGGAAGGCGCGCGGCCGACCACCGGGAGCGTCGTACGCGGCGATCCGTCGGGTCGGGTGCGCGCCGTCGGACAGCGGCGTGACGTCCATGGTGTTCGGGTCGGCGGGGAACCCGCCGGGTGCGGGGTCGTAGTCGACCACCGGCAACCCGTCCGGGGCGGGCGCGGCCGGGGGGACTGACTCGTCCGCGCTCTGCTCCACACTGCTCGGTGTCGGGTCGGCCGCCACCGGGTTGCGGTCGTCGGGGGCCGTCGAGCTGGGGGTGAGAGCCTGGCCGACAAGCAGCGCGGTCACCAGCAGCGCGGGTACGCCGATCGCGGCGGCCACCCAGACGCCGCGACGGCGGTACGGGGTCTTTCGGTCAAACGACACGAAACCACTCTATGGTGGCGGATGCGTCGGGGCCCCCGGTTCGGCGAGACCCGCCGTCCGGAGGCCCCTGCCGCATCAGATCCGGGCGCCGATGTGGACGGCCACGGCGTCGTGCGCCGGCACGTTCGCCGCGAACCAGCCGCTACCGTCCACCGTGATCACCGGCCCGCTGCACGTGCCTCCCGTGTACGTGCCGTGGATGACGTCGCAGTACCGGCCGGCGGGCAACCCCGTGTAGTAGGAACGGCCGTTCACCGCCGCGTCCTCGTCGTTGACGGTGATGAAGCCCTTGCCGCTGCGGCTGAACGCGATGTGGTTGTTGCCGTTGTCGTACCAGTTGGCCACGCCGGCGCCCTCGGTCGCGTTGCGGAAGCCGACCATGTTGGCGATCACCGGCCAGCGGTGTTCACACTCCCAGCCCGAGTAGCAGGTGGTGTTGAGCGTCTTGTCGGCGCCGTCCGACGGTGGGCCGGCGTCCCGGTTGCTGAAGGTGTAGCTGGACATGACGGTCGGGGAGCCGTACGGCCAGGCCAGCATGAACGCGTTCGCCAGCGCGTAGATGCCCCGGTCCCGATAGGTCAACACCCCGCTGGAGTCGCGCTGGGTGTCGTGGTTGTCGACGAACACCGAGGCCGGGCCGGTGGGCAGGTGCCCCCAGCCCTCGCCGAAGTTGCGCAGGTACGCCAACCGCTCGGAGCGGAACACCCGGGCCAGGTCCTTGCCGTAACGGAACTCGTGCACGTCACCGTTGCCGGTGTACTCGGTCGGCTGGACCGGCTCGCCGGCCCCGTAGATGACCTCCTGCACGAGGTACGCCGAGCGGGACAGCTTGCCCCTGATGGCCGCGATGTCGGCGGCCGGCATGTGCTTGCTGGCGTCCAGCCGGAAGCCGTCCACACCGAGTGCGAGCAGGTCGTTGAGGTACGCGGCGATCTTCGTACGGACGTAGTCCGACTCGGTCGACAGGTCCGAGAGGTTGACCAGTTCACAGTTCTGCACCTCGTACCTGTCGTTGTAGTTGGCGATGTCGTCGCCGCCGTTGCGCCCGCAGTGGTGGAAGTCCTGGGTCTGGTAGATGCCCGGGTAGTCGTAGTGCGAGTAGGACGAGCCGGCCCAGCCGGTGCCGCCGTTGGCCTGTCCGGACATGTGGTTGATCACCGCGTCGACGATCACCTTGACCCCGGCCGCGTGGCAGGTGTTCACCATCGACTGGAACTGGGCCCGGGTGCCCTTGCGGGACTCGACCCGATAGCTGACCGGCTGGTACGCCAGCCACCACTGGTTGCCCCGCACGTGCTCCTGCGGGGGCGAGACCTGTACGTAGCCGTAGCCCTTCGGGCCGAGGGTGCTCTGGCACTCGCTGGCCACCGAGGGCCAGTTCCACTCGAAGAGCTGGACGATCACCTTCTTGCCGCCGGACGGGGCGGCGACGGCCGGGGGTGCCGTCACGGTGGCGGGAACGAGCAGGCTGGCGATCAGGCCGAGGGCGAGGAGCGCCGTGCCGCGTCGACGTCGGTGCATGGGGACTCCTGACGGGAGCGGGAGCGGGGGTGGTGGTGCGGTGGGGGAGAGCCGGCTTGCCGGAATCTTGCAAGCCTGGCTGAAATTTGCTGAAAGGTTACAAGCGTGTTGCAGCCACTGTCAATGCATGGACGGTGGTCACTGTTCAGGTCCGTGGGTGGAAGCGGGTACAACGCACTGCCGCGCCCCTCGGTTCGATTCCGGCAGAGAAATTTCCGCCGGCAGGTGATCCGCACGCCCCGCCGGTCCGTACTGGATGGGGGAGCAGGGGTCGGCCGGTGGTACGCCGCCGCGAGACGATCGAGGAGCAGATGGCCCGGGCACAGCAGGACAAGAAGGCGGCGACGGTCCGGACCAGCACCAGCAGTCGGGGGGTGCGGACC
The DNA here is from genome assembly GCF_040630995.1 of Micromonospora sp. NPDC005710. Taxonomy (NCBI): domain Bacteria; kingdom Bacillati; phylum Actinomycetota; class Actinomycetes; order Micromonosporales; family Micromonosporaceae; genus Micromonospora; species Micromonospora sp. NPDC005710. The sequence goes on from NZ_JBEXYP010000007.1 coordinate 100,547, forward strand.
CCGTCGCGGTCGGCGAGCGCCCTGCTGATCGCGTCGGTGTTCGCCGCGCTCTGGGCGGCGGTCATGTTGACCGGAGCCGGCCAGACGGCGTACGCGTACGGCTTCTTCTTCACCGAGTTCTTCGCCGGCGTGGTCTCACTGGTCGCGCTGAGCCTCACCGTGATGCTCGGCCTGCTCGCCACCGACCGGCTGGTGCTGCGCATCTCGCACCGGGTGCTGTTGCAGTCGGCGCACCGGGCCACCGGCGTGCTGGGCGTGGCCGGGCTCGGCTTCCACGTCCTCACCAAGGTCGCCACCGGGCGGGCGGCGCCGACCGACGCGCTGGTGCCGTTCGTCGGAGGGCGAGGGCTCTACGTCGGGCTCGGCACGGTGGCCGCACTGCTGATGGTCAGCGTGATCTGGACCGGCATCATCCGGGCCCGCTTCGCCGGCGTCGGTCCGAAGTGGCTGTGGCGCACGCTGCACTCCACCGCGTACCTGGCCTGGCCGTTCGCCATCCTGCACGGCCTCAACGCCGGTCGGGCCGCGAAGCCCTGGGTGGTGTTCAGCTACCTCGGCTGCATCCTGCTCGTGGTGCTGGCCCTGCTGGTCCGGTTCTCGGTCACCATCGGTCGGCGCAGCCGCGAGCAGCACCAGGCCGCGGTGCGCAACGCGGTGATGGCCGGCCGCGCCGAGGAGGCGAAGACCGCCCGATCGCTGCTGGCCGGGTTGGGTCGACGCAGCAAGGCTGCCGACAAGCGTCCCGCCTGGGCGGAGACCACCACCGCCACCTGGGCCGCGCCGGCCGCACGGCGTGATCCCGAACGGTTCACCGTCCCGGTGGTGCCCGAACCCGGTTCCCTCGTCGAGTCGACCCGGCCGAGTCGACGTCGGCGGGAGGAGGAGCCCGCCGCCCGCCGCGACACCGAACGGTCCTCGCGCAGCCGGCGTTCCGAGGAGACCACCACCACCACCCGATCGGCTCGCCGCAGCGTGGAGGAGACCGGCACCCGCCGACGCGACGAGGAAGAGCTGGAGCCGGTGACCCGGCGACGCGGCTCCCGTACCCGGGACGAGGAAGTGCCGACCCGACGGCGGCGTGCCGACGAGCCGGTCGCCGAACGGTCCGGACGCCGGTCCCGCAGCGAGGACGACGGCAGCCGCTACTCGGCGCCGCCGCAGCCGGCCCTCGACGAGGCCGAGGAGCCGTGGGACAGCCCGCGCCGCTGGCAGGCCGACGAGCCGATCTCCGCCGGCCCGGTCTCCGCGGAGCCGATCTCGGCCGGCCCGGTCTCCGGCAGCCCCATCTCGTCGGCGCCGCGCAGCGGCAGTGCCCGGCACAGCGTCGAGGACGACCTGCCCGAGGAGCCGGACTACTGGCGCCCGCCGGCCCGGTACGTGCCGGACGAGGTGGCGCCGCCCGTCGACGACACCCCGACCCTGGTCGACCTGGCGTCCCGCCGTGCCCGCCGGGCAGCCGGCGAGGGCCGGTCCAAGCGGCGCAAGGCCAGCGCCGACGCGGTGGACGGCGCGTACTGGGCCGGGCTGCGGGGTGAGGCGAAGTGATGCGGACAGCAGTGCCACCCGTCGCCTGTGTGGGCGAGCCCCGGCTCACCGCAGGCTTCGCCGAGTACGGCCGGCTCGACCTGCTCGCGCACGAGGAGGTGCACGGCCCGATCGGCCCGATGGAGCCCGCGCAGCTGCTCCAACTCGCCGAGGGCATGCAGCTCAAGGGAAAGGGCGGGGCCGGGTTCCCGTTCGCCCGCAAGATGCGCGCGGTGCTGGAGTCCTGCGAGCGGCAGGACCTCGCCGCCGTGGTCGTGGTCAACGCCAGCGAGGGGGAGCCGGCCAGCTGGAAGGACAAGGTGCTGCTGACCCGCGCGCCGCACCTGGTCCTGGACGGCGCGGCGCTCACCGCGTACGCGCTGGACGCCGAGGAGATCGTGATCGGCGTCGCTGACGACGGGGTCGGCCGGGACTCGCTGATGGAGGCTCTCGAAGAGCGCCGGATGCCGGTGCAGACGACCATCGTCACGGTGCCGCACCGGTTCATCTCCGGCGAGGGCGGCGCGCTCGTCAACGGGATCAACGGGCTCCCGCACATCCCGCCGGGCACCAAGAAGCGCTCCAGCGACTCCGGGGTCAGCGGCCTGCCCACCCTGCTCTCCAACGCCGAGACGTTCGCCCAGCTCGCCGTTGGCGCCCGCCTGGGCCCGTACGAGTACGCCGCGCTGGGCACCGACGACGAGCCGGGCACCGTGCTGCTCACGGTGACCGGAGCGGCGGGCCGACCGGCGGTGGTGGAGTGCACCGCCGGCATGCCGTTGCGCGACGTCCTCGACCTGTGCGAGGTGCCCGAGGTCCAGGGCATCCTGATGGGCGGCTACCACGGAAAGTGGATCACCCCGGAGGCGGCGGACACGGCCGAGGTGTCCCGCAAGGGCCTGGCAGCGGTCGGCGGCACGCTCGGCGCGGGCATCATCATCCCGATCGGCATCGACACCTGCCCGCTCGGTGAGGCCGCCCAGGTGGTGCGCTACCTGGCCGGCGAGTCCGCCGGCCAGTGCGGGCCGTGCAAGATGGGCCTGCCCGACCTGGCCCGCGCCGTCGACCTGGCCGTCGCCGGCAGCCAACCGGCGGACGTGGTGCGCGCCGCCGCCGGCGAGGTGAAGGGCCGGGGGGCGTGCAGCCACCCGGACGGCACCGCCCGGTTCGCGCTCTCCGCGATCGAGGTCTTCACCGAGGACCTGCGTCTGCACAGCACAGGTGACGGCTGCGGCCGACGGGTCAAGGGCGTGATGGGGCTGCCGGGTGCCCCCGACGCGAACCCGCAGAAGCTCACCCTGGACTGGTCGCGCTGCGACGGACACGGCCTGTGCGCGCACGTCGTACCGGACTTCATCCGGCTCGACGCGAACGGATTTCCCGCCTTCCCGGCCACCCCCGTGCCGACGTGGCTGCGGGAGGGCGCGCTGAAGGCGGTCAAGCTCTGCCCGGAGCTGGCACTCCGACTCGCCACTGCCGAATAGCGAAGCCACGGGCCCAGAAAGAGTCCCTTCCGGACCGAAACGGAGAAGCGGATGCGGATCGGCATGGCGTGGACAGGGACCGGGCAGCTACGTCGAGCCGCCGCCGCCGGGGTGCTCGTGGTGGCCCTGTCCGGCAGCGCCGCCTGTACCGGCACCGCACCGGGTGGGCCCACCGCCGCCGGATCGGCCACCGCCCCGACCGGCGCACCGACCACGCCGACCAGCGCACCCACCACCGCCCCACCCGCCGGTCCGGCTCCGGTCCCGGACGTGCTGCGCTTCACCGGGACCACCCTCGGCGGGACCGCGTTCGACGCGGCGCAGCTCGCCGGCAGACCGGTGGTGCTGTGGTTCTGGGCCCCGTGGTGCGCCACCTGCGCCAGTCAGGCCTGGACGGTGGCCGAGATCGCACCGAAGTACCGGGACACAGTGCCGATCGTCGGCGTCGCCGGGCTGGGCGAGCGGAAGGCCATGAAGGAGTTCGTCACCGAGTTCGACCTCGGCGCGACGCCACAGATCGAGGACACCAGGGGCGCGCTCTGGAAGCGGTTCAAGGTGACCGAGCAGAGCATCTTCGTGATCATCGACCGGGACGGCGCGGTCGTCCACAAGGGCTTCCTGGACGGTGAGGCGCTCACCGCCAAGGTCACCGCACTGGCCGGGGCGTGACCGGCGCACTGCTGCTCGCGCTGACCGCCGGCATGCTCGGCGCGGTCAACCCGTGCGGCTTCGCGTTGCTGCCCGCGTACCTCTCGTTGTTGGTCGCCGGGACGTCGGACACCCGCGGCGCGGTCGGCCGCGCGCTCACCGCGGCGGCCGGGCTGACAGTGGGGTACGTGCTGGTGTTCGGTGCGTTCGGCCTGGCGCTCGCGCCGCTGGCCGGCTGGCTGCGGCCCCGGCTGCCGTGGCTGACCGTGGCGCTCGGCGTGCTGCTGGTGGTGGCCGGCTGCTGGTTGCTCGCCGGTCGGCGGCTGCCCGCCCCCGGCTGGTCCGCGCGGGCACCCCGGCTGACCCGGTCCTGGCCGTCGATGGCGATGTTCGGCGCGGCGTACGCGCTGGCGTCGCTCGGCTGCGCCATCGCGCCGTTCCTGGCCATCGTGGTGACCAGCCTCCAGGCCGGCTCGACCGGTCAGGGGTTGGCGCTGTTCGGCGCGTACGCCCTCGGGATGGGTCTGGTGGTCGCGGTCGCCGCGCTCGGGGTGGCGTTGCTGCGCGACGGTCTGGTGGCCCGGCTGCGCGTCGCGGGCGCGCTGGTGCCCCGCCTCAGTGGGCTGGTGCTGCTGCTCGCCGGCGGCTACGTCGCCTGGTACGGCTGGTACGAGATCAGGCTCGCCGCCGACCGCCGCGACGCCCTGCGCGACCCGATCATCCAGGCGGCGTCCCAGCTGCAACACACGGTGGCCGGCGCCCTGGACGCGGCAGGCCCAGCACTGCTGCTCGCAGCCCTGGCGGTCCTCCTCCTCGCCGCAGCCCTGACCCGCCGCCCCCGCCCCGTCGATCTTGCAGTTTCGGTGGCGACAAAAGCCGCGGACAGCCCCACAACGGGGACCGAAACTGCAAGATCGACGGGGTGACGGGGTCTAGCGCGGGGTCAGGCGGTCGGTTCCCAGGCGATCCTGGAGGGCCTTGGGGATCAGGACACTGCCGTCGGCCTGCTGGTACTGCTCTAGGATGGCCGGGAAGAGCCGGCTGGTGGCCAGCGCCGACCCGTTGAGGGTGTGCACGAAGCGCGTCTGCTTGCCGCCCGGCTCGCGGTAACGGATTGCTGCCCGGCGGGCCTGGTAGTCACCGGCCCAGGAAACCGACGACACCTCCTTGTACTTGCCGGTGCTCGGCATCCACACCTCGATGTCGAGGGTCTTCTTCATCGACGCGCTGGCGTCACCGGCCGAGAGCAGCGTGCGCTGGTAGTGCAGACCCAGCCCCTCGACCAGGCTCTCGGCGTGGTCGAGCATCTCCTCCAGTGCCGCGTCGGCCTGCTCCGGCAACGTGAACTGGAAGATCTCCACCTTGTTGAACTGGTGCCCCCGCACCGTGCCGCGCTCGTCCGAGTGCGAGCCGGCCGACTCCCGCCGGTAGCACGGGGTGTACGCGAACGCCTTCAGCGGCAGCTTCGGGGTCTCCAGGATCTCGTCCTGGTACGCGCCGAGGATCGCCGTCTCCGACGTGGGCAGCAGGAACTGGCCACGCGGGGCGGACGCCGAGTCCAGGTGGTAGACGTCGTCGTAGAACTTGGGGAACTGCCCGGCGGCGAAGCCGGCCGAGTCGAGCAGCAGGTGCGGCGGGAGCAGGAACTCGTACCCGGCCTTGATGTGCTGGTCGATGAAGTAGTTCAGCAGCGCCCACTCCAGGCGCGCACCGATGCCCGTGTAGATCCAGAAACCGGACCCGCCGAGCTTGACGCCGCGCTCGTAGTCGACGAGGCCCAGCGCACGGCTCAACTCCACGTGGTCGCGGACCTTCTCGATCACCGGAGGCTCACCGAAGGTCTTCACCACCCGGTTGGCTTCCTTGCCGCCGGCCACCACGTCGTCGCTGGGCAGGTTGGGCAGCTCACTCATCGCGTCACGCAGCCGAGCCTGCACCTCGTCCAGCTGGGACTCCAGCTCGGCGAGCTGCTGACGCTCGGACTCCGGTGCGGCGGCCTGCGGCTCCTCGCCGGCCCGCTTCGCCTGCGCGTACGCCCGGGCCTCGGCCTTGCGGCGCTGCCGCTCGGCGTCGATCCCCGTGATGAGGGCGCGGCGTTCCTGGTCGAGCCGCTGGATCTCGTCCAGGGCCCGGGTGACCTCGGCGGGATCCAGACGCTTCGCCAGCGCGGTCGCCACCGCCTCGCGATCCTTCCGGATCAACTCCATGTCGAGCATGCTGCTCCGTACGCCTCCGTCCGGGGTTCACAGGTGAACCACCAGATGCTACCGTCGCGGGCTTTTCGTCCCCGGACGGGGAGTGCCGGCCGCCGCCTCAGAGCCGGATCGGCATGAGCACCGAGTAGGTGTCCGCGTCGTCCGGCCGGCGGACGGCCAGCGGGGCGATCGGTCCGTCCAGCTCCAGCACCAGTTGCGGCGCGCCCGCCGCGTCCAGCGCGTCCAGGAGGTAGCCGCCGTCCACCCCGACGCGCAGCGCGTCGGAGCCCACGTCGGCGGCGGGAAGCAGTCGCAGCCCACCCTGGTCGTCGACGCCGAGCACGGTGACCTGCCGGGTCGTACCGTCCTGGTCGAGGGCGACCCGGGGGGCCGCCGGGTCGGCGAGCGCGGCGCGAAGCGCGGCCACGTCCACCGGAATCCGGCGGGCGGTCGGCCGCTCGCCGACGGCCTTGCGCAGCAGCCGGTGGTAGTCGGGGAAGTCGTACGGCAGGGCGGTGCCGGTCACCGTGCTGTCGGCCACCCGCACCCGCAGATCCGCGCCCGCCACGGTCAGCCGTACCGGCCAGGTGTCGGCCGTGTCGAGCAGTGGCCGGAGCTGGTCGACGAGGGCCACCGGCACGAACACCCGCACCGGCGGACCGTCGACGTCGGCCCCGGCCCGGGCCAGCGCGAGCCGGAACCTGTCGGTGGCGACGAACCGGACACCGTCGGGCTCCACGTCGAACAGCACGCCGGCGAGCATCGGCAACTCGCTGTCGACGCCGACGGCGAAGCGCACCGCGTCGAGCGCGGCGGCCAGAGCGGCGGGGGAGAGCAGGAGCGTGGTGGCGGTCGGCGGGGCCGGGTCCACCAGGGCCCGGAGCCGTTCGACCTCACGGCGGGCGTCGCTGAGCCCGTCGGCGAGCCGGCGCAGGTGCGCGTCGAGCAGGTGGTGCACCACTGCCGGTTCGGCGCGTACCGCGGCGGCGATCTCCGGCACCGGCATGCCGATCCGCCGCAACCCGGCCACCAGCCGGGCCGGGGCGATCTGCTCCCCGGCGTACCAGCGGTAGCCGGTCACCGGGTCGACGAGAGTCGGCTCCAGCACCCCCGCCGAATCGTAGAAGCGCAGGGCGCTGACGGTCAGGCCGCTGGCCCGGGCCAGCTCGCCGATGCTGTGCAGGTCGCTCACGTCGGGCATCCTGCCCCCTCGACCCGGTCGAGGGTCAAGCCGAACGCTCGAGCACCCGGAAGGTGAGGCCGGCGCGGACGAGCCGGTCGAGCAGCGCGTCACCCATCGCGGCGACGGGGGTGAGCTGGCCGGCGGTCGGCGGCAGCTGGTCGAGCGCCAGGCACAGCGCCGACTCGGAGAGCATCTTCGCCGTCTCGTCGTAGCCGGGATCACCGCCGGCCACCTCGGTGACCACCCGCTGCCCGCCGCCGGTGCCCACGAACCGGACCCGGAACCAGGACGACGCCCGTTGCTGTGCGGTGGGCCCCTGCCCGGACGCGAGCCGCCCGAGCAGCCAGCGCCGGCTGGGCGGCAGCTTCACCAGCCCGATCAGCGTGCCGAGCCCGGCCGCGCCGACCAGCACCGTGGGCAGCCGCTTCACCGCCGCGAAGTGCCGGTAGCGGAAGTCCGGACCGTATTCCGGGCGGGCCGCTGCCGAACGGCGCACCACCTGCGGATCGATGGTCGGCAGCGGCACGGTCCAGATGCCCAGCTCCGCCGAGCGGGCGAGCCGGCCGGGCACCGCCCGGACCCGCCGGTCGGTGGGGCGCGGCTCGACCGCCCGACGGTCCCGGGCGGCCTGGCTGGCCTGCCCGGTACGGGAGAACGCGGTGAGCGCCGAGTGGTAGGTGCCGGCGGAGAACCGGCCGCCGGCCCGCACGTACCCGTCCACAGTGATCGGCACGTCCGCGGGCAACTGCTTGACGGTGAACCAGGCGCCCAGGTCGTGCGGGACGGAGTCGAAGCCGCACGCGTGCACCAGCCGCGCGCCGGTGCGGGTCGCCTCGGCGTGGTGCCGCACGTACATGAGATCGACGAACTCCGGCTCGCCGGTGATGTCCAGGTAGTCGGTGCCGGCCGTGGCGCAGGCCGCGACGAGCGGCTCCCCGTGGTGGACGTACGGGCCGACAGTGCTGGCCACCACCCGGGCGCTCTCCGCCACCGCCCGAAGGGAGTCGGCGTCGGTCACGTCGGCGGTGAGCAGCGGCAGGTCGGCGAGGCCCGCGTCGATGGCGACGAGCCGATCCCGTACGGCGGCGAGGCGCTGCGGGTTGCGCCCGGCCAGCGCCCAACGCAGCTCGGCCGGCGCGTGTCGGGCCAGGTATTCGGCCGTCAGACCGCCGGTGAACCCGGTCGCCCCGAACAACACCACGTCGTACGTTCGCTCCACCGCCATCCCCGGAGTCTGCCATCTGCCGGCGACGATGAGGTGATCACGATCGGGGGGTCAGGGAGTGAACACGGTGCGTACGCAGCCGTCGGCCCGGTCCCGGAACAGCGCGTACCCCTCGGGGCCCCGGGCCAGCGGCAGCCGGTGGGTGGCCAGGTGTTCGGTCGGCAACTCGTCGCGGGCCATCCGGTCCAGCAGCATCGGCACGTTCCGCAGATCCGGTCGACCGGCGCCGCGCAGCGTGAGCCGCCGCTCGGCCAGCGCACCCAGCGGGAACGCGTCGACGAACCCGCCCGTCCCGCCGAGGACCACCACCACGCCGCTCTTGCGGCACGAGTGCACCGCCTCCCGCAGCGCGTCCGGTCGGTCGGCGTGCTGGCCGCCGAACCGGTCGACCATCGAACGGGCCGGCGGCGTGCCGACCGCCACCACGCACACGTCGGGCCCGCGCCCACCGCTGCGGTCGCGCAGCTCGGCGGCGACATCGGTGCGGCGGTAGTCGAGCGGCTCGGCGTCGGCGTACCGCTCGGCCATCCGCAACCGGTCGTCGTGCCGGTCCACGACAAGCACCCGGGAGGCGCCGCGCAGCACCGCCGCCCGTGCTGTCAACTGGCCCACCGCGCCGGCGCCCCAGATCGCCACCACGTCGCCCTGACGCACCGCACCCAACTCGGTGGCGAGCCACCCGGTCGGTGCCGCGTCGGCGGCGAACACCGCCCGGTCGTCGTCGACGGCGTCCGGCACCCGGAACGCGCTGTCGTCGGCGTACGGCACCCGCACGTACTCGGCATGACCGCCGGCGAAGCCGCCGGCCGCGCGGGGCCGCCCGAAGCAGCCGGCGTCGGAGTGGGCCCGGTCGGGGTCGGTGCTGGCCAGGTCGGCGCGGGCGTTGTCGCAGCAGGAGTGCAGACCCCGGCGGCAGTACCAGCAGCCGCCACAGGCCACTCCCGCGCCGACGACCACCCGATCGCCGGCGCGGTGTCGGCGGACCCCGGGGCCGACCTCGACCACCTCGCCCAGGAACTCCGCGCCGAACACGTCGCCGGCCCGCAGCAGCGGGTGCCGGCCGGCCAGCAGCGGCAGGTCACCCCCGCTGGTGGCGCTGCGCCGGACCCGGACGATGACGTCCCGCTCGTTGCGCAGCTCCGGGTCGGGCACCTCGCGTACCGCCAGCTCGCCGGCGGCCACCCAGCACAGCGCCCTCACCCGTGGGCTCCGGGGCGGTCCAGCGCGGAGCGGTCCGCGCGGAGCACCTCGCCGGCCTCCACCCGTTGCTTGACCTGGCGCAACGCCCGGCGGACCAGCAGACCCGTGTCGTCCCCGACCAGGTGCGCGGCCAGCCCGGTGGGCGGGGTGACGCCGGCCAGCGGCCTCGCGGCCAGCTCGGTGCCCCGGTCGCCGGGCGCGGGCCGCACCCGCACCTCCACCGCACCGTCCAGGCGGCGCAGCGGCTCCGGCCAACGGCCGTGCGGAAGCACCTGCTCCGGCGGCCGGTCGACGGTCACCACCTCCCACCGGGCCGGCGCCCGGGCGTCGCCGTCCGCGCCCGGTCGGCCACCTCGATGGGGTACGCGCAGCAACCGCGCCGCCCCGGCCAGCGCAGCGCCGCCCAGGGCGGGTCCCACCCGCGTCAGCCGTCCCATCGGTACCACCCGTCCTCCCGGTTCACGTCCCCCGATCGTCGGTCGCGGTCGGGTGAAGCGCGCTCGCCCGGAAGGGGTGAACCGGCCCGCGTCGGGTAACCGCTCGCCGACCGGGGGCGGAGCGCGTGGTGGGGGTGGGGCCGGGTGCCGGAACAGAATCACGTACGGGTCGAGCCGGCTCCGGGGCCGCCGCTGTTGGCGTCCCGGCTGACGCCGGCCGTGCCGCCGCAGCCGGTGGTGGCCCGGCCCCGCCTGCTGCGGCGCTTGGACGAGGGCAGCACCGGACCTGTCACGGTGGTGGCCGCCCCCGCCGGCTGGGGAAAGACCACCCTGCTCGCCTCCTGGGTGCGGCTGGGTGCTGCTCCGCCCGACGTGGAGCCGGGCGCTGTGGTGCCGGACTCCGGTGACCTGTCGGTGTCCTCCGCCGACGATCCGGTCTCGGCGTGGATGTCGGTGGAGTCCGGCGACGACGCCGACCGGCTGTGGGCGTACCTCGCCGCGGCGCTGCGATCGGCTACCGGGTCGGCGCAGGACGGCCCGGTCCCCGAAGGGCCGCCCCGCCCCGACCAGTTGGAGGCGCTGGCCGCCAGGCTGGCCGCCGCCGACCGTCCGGTGCTGCTGGTCCTGGATGACCTGCACCGGGTTGCCGACCCGGCGGCGTTGACTGGCCTGGAGTTCCTGCTCCGGCATGCCGGCCGCCGGCTGCGACTGGTGATCGGGGCTCGGGCCGGACTGCACCTGCCACTGCACCGGCTCCGGCTGGCCGGCGAGCTGACCGAGATCGGCCCGGACGAGTTGGCGTTCACCGACGACGAGGTGGCCGACCTGCTCACCGCCCACGCCGCCGCGCTTCCGGCGACGGCGGTGCACCGGCTGCGGGAACGCACCGGCGGCTGGCCGGCGGCGCTGCGCATCGCTGCCCTGGCGGTCCGCGCACAGCCCGACCCGGAGCGCTGGGTGGCGCAGTTCGGCGGAGACCAACCGGAGATCGCCGGTTACCTGCACGAGGAGGTGCTCGCGACGCTCGCCCCGGCCGAGGCGGACCTGCTCCGCCGTACCGCGGTCGTGGACAGCGTCTGCGCCGACCTGGCCGGAGCCCTGACCGGCCGACCCGACGCCGGTCAGGTGCTTGCCGACCTGGCCGGCACCGGTGGTCTGCTGCACCGGGACGACACCCGGCCGCCGTGGTACCGGTGCGAGTCACTCCTCGCCGACCTGCTCCGCGCCGACCTGGGCCGGTTGCCCGTCGACGAGCTGCGCGAGCTGCACGTCCGGGCCGCCGACTGGTACGCGGGCGACGGCCGGCCCGCCGACGCTCTGCGGCATGCCCTGGCCGCTGGCCGCTGGGACCTGGCCGGCGACCTGTTCGTCGCACACTGGCCGGAGCTGACCCGCTACGACCGGGACCGGGTGCACGCCCCGGCATCCGCGCCGCCGCCGAACGAGGTGATCCGCGCCGACCCGGAGGTGGCGTTGGCGTGTGCCGCCGAGCGGGCGTACGCCGGTGACCTCCCGGCTGCCGCCGGGCACCTGCGGGTCGCCGCCGGGCATGCCGCCGGTCTGCCGGTGCCGCGCCGGGACCGGTTTTTGCGGCTGGTCACCGCGCTGGAGCTGACAGTGGCCCGGCTCGGCGACGACCGGGCCGAGGTCCGGGCCGCCGCCGCTCGCCTGTTGCGCACCCGCCCCGCGGAGGCCACGCCGACCCGGGTGCCGGTCGGGGCGACCGGTTCCGCGCCGACGGCCGGTGGTGGCGGCGCGGCCGACGACCTGGACCTGCGGGCGTTCACCGGCACCGCGCTGGGGCTCGTCGAACTGGCCGACGGCGCGCTGCCCACCGCCCGCTTCGTCAGGGCCCGGGCGGCGGCCCGGGAAGCCGGCCGGCCGCGAACCGAGCTGGTCGCCGCGAGCCGTGCCGCGCTGCTCCTCGCCGTGCGCGGCGAGCTGCGGGCGGCCGAGCAGGCCGCCCGGGACTCGCTCGGCATGCCGCCCTGTCGGGGTTGGTCCTGTCGGCTCGACTGCGGCTACGCGTACCTGGCTCTCACCGTGGTGGCACTGCTGCGTGACCAACCCGAAGAGGCCGCCGCGAACCTCGCCCTCGCTCTTCCGGCGCTCGACGTGGCGGGCGGCTGGTCCGGCGACCCCGAGATCGGTGACGACTGGAGCGCCGGCGCTGCCGGCGAACCGGTGGCCGCAGCCGTGGCAGCGCTGTGCCGGGCGCACCTGCACCGCGACTCCGGCGACCCCGCCACCGGCCAGCGGCTGCTCGTGCTGGCCCGGGAGGCGCTGGCCGACACACCGTCCGCCGCCGATTTGACAGCTCTGTTGCGGGCCGCCGAAGCCGAACTGCGGGCCGCGCGGGGCGACCTGGACTCCGCCCGTGACCTGCTGACCGGTGCCGCCGACGACGGGGCCGACCCGGGGCTCGCGGTGGCGATGGCGAAGGTGCAGCTACTGGCCGGGGACCCCGCCGCCGCCGGGCGGACCCTGCCGGACTGGCAGGCCCCGGCCGCCACTGCCTGGCCGCTACCGGTACGCCTGGACGCGGGGCTGCTGGACGCGGTGCTGGCCGAGGGCGCCGGGGACGGGCGTCGGGCGGGGCGCATCCTGGAGCAGACGCTCGACCTGGCCGGCCCGCAGGGCTGCCGACGGGTCTTCACCCGCGCCGCACCACAGGTGCGGGATCTGCTGGCCGCGCACCTGGACGCGGGCACCGCGCACTTCGCGCTGGTCGGTGACCTGGTGCGGGGCGCGGGGCAGAGCACCGCCGGGCCGGCCGTCGGGCCGAGAGGCACGCTCGACGAGCCGCTCACCGAGCGGGAGTTGACCATCCTGCGGTACCTGCAGAGCATCCTGTCCAACGTGGAGATCGCCAGTGAGCTGTCCCTGTCGGTCAACACGGTGAAGACCCACGTCCGCAACATCTACCGCAAACTCGACGCGACCCGCCGGCGCGAGGCGGTCCGGCGGGCGCGCGAGTTGCGACTGATCTGAGCGGGTCAGGGGTTGGCGGCGGCGTCCACAGCGGTCAGCAGGTCGGGTAGGTCGTACCCGCCCTCGTGCCGGACACCGTTGACGAACAGGGTGGGGGTGCCGTTCACCCCGCTGCGGATGCCTCCCACGAAGTCCCGGCGCACCCGGTCCGCGTGCGCCCGGTTCTCCACCTCGGCGTTCAACTCGTCCGGCGGCAACCCGACCTGCTCGACACCGAGCGAGAGGTGCACCGGGTCGAGTTGGTCCTGGTGCTCGTAGAGCCAGTCGTGCATCTCCCAGAACCGGCCCCGCACCCCGGCGGCCTCGGCCGTCTCGGCGGCGCGCTCGGCGTACGGGTGCACGTTGGCGATCGGGAAGTACCGGTAGACCAACCGGACGGTGTCCGCCCGCTGCCGCAGCAACTCGTGCAGATTCGGGTACGCCGCACCGCAGAACTGGCACTGGAAGTCGCCGTACTCGACGACTGTCACCGCCGCGTCGGCCGGCCCCCGCACGTGGTCCTCGGTGGTCACCGGGTCCCGAAGTCGGGCGGTCACCTGCAGTGGCGTGCTCATCCGGCCATCACCTTCCGCTCGGCGGCGAGTTGGTCCAGCGCGTCGAAGATGCCGTCGGCGCCGGGGTTGACGTCGGGTGGGGACAGGTAGCTCCAGGTCACCGTCCCCTCCGGGTCCAGCACCACGAGCGCGCGGGCCGCCTCACCCTTCGGCATGTACGCCCCGTAGCTGCGGGCCACCTCACCCTTCGGCTCGAAGTCGGCAAGCAGCGGAAACTCGATGCCCCGGCTCTCCGCGAACGCCCGGTGCGACCAGATGCTGTCCACCGACAGGCCGAGCACCGCCGCTCGGTACTGGGCGAAGACGGGTGCCGCCGACTGGTAGAGCGACATCTGGTCACCGCAGACAGGGCTCCAGTCAGCGGGGTAGAAGGCGAGCACGACCGGCCGTCCACGGAACTGCTCAGGCCCCAGCAGAGCCCCGTCCGGGGTCGCCGGCAGTGTGAAACCGGGCGCGGTACGCCCCGGCTGGATCAGCCCGTTCGGATCACTCATGTGGCCAGCCTGCTTCCGGGGTGGGTGAGGCCGCCTCACCCACCCCGGGTGGTTCCGCGCTCGGGCGGCCCGCGCCCGGTCAGCGCAGCACCGGGGCGACGGCGATGTGGTTCTGCACCTCCCGGATGCCCGGCGCGGACCAGGCGACCTGCTCGACCTCGACCCGTTCCGGCATCGAGTGCACCAAGCCGGCGAGGATCGCCGTGTCGCCGTGCACCCGGACGCTGATCCGTTCGGCCTCGGTCGCTCCGGCCCGGGCGAGGGCGTCGACGATCCGGTCGGCAAGGTCGCGGCCGTCCGGTGCGGTGGCCGGTCGGACGACGACGCCGTTGCTCACCCCACGGACGCCGGTGAGCCGGGAGACGGCCCGTTCGGCGGCGCGGCGCTGGTACTCCCACTCGACGTCGCCGTGCAGTGTCACCCAGCCGGCCGAGACGGTGACCTGGAGCTTCTCGATGGGCACGAACGCGTCCCACTCCAGCCCGTGGCTGGCCGCGGCGGCCAGGTCGCTGTCGGAGCGCTCGGTGTCGTTGGTGAGCTGCACTGCCACGTCGTTGGCGACCGCCCGGACCGAGGCGACCCGGTGGGCGGCCCGTTCGGCGGCCCACTTCTTGGCGTAGCTGTCCACTCGGCCGGTCAGGGTGACGACGCCCTCGGCGACTGTCACGCCGATCTCGTGTGGCTGGACCCGTGGTTCCCAGGTCAGCTCGTCGAGCACGGCGGACTGGATGTCCTGGTCGGTGCGGTTGATCTCCGCGATGGCCATCTGTCCCTCCTCCGCTGTTCCGGTGGCGGACCGGGTGGTGGCCGCGGCCGGAGGTCCGCCGTGCCGCGATCGTCCCGCCGTCCCGGGTGAGCCGTCCTCGCCCGGACCGGGTGACGGCCGGGTCGGACCTGGCGCAACCTGTCGGACGAACGGACGAACATCGATGATGGGAGCGCTTCCATAGTGGGCTGCTTTCGGTTACGGTAATCGCGTTCCTCGATCGCGGGAGCCGTCGCGTCGGGTGGTGGAGCCAGGGCAGCTCTTCCCGTCCCCGTCGTCGTGCTCGTCCCCCGGGCCACGGCGCATCCCAGGCGATCGACCCCGTCCCCCGGGGCTCCACCCGAGAGGAACCGCAGATGCGGAGAAGTCTCGCCGGCACTGTCGTGTCCGTGCTGGCCGCCGCCACAGCAGTCGTGGCGGTCCCGTTCACCGCCGCTGGGTCGGCCCCCACCCCGGCCGCAGCTGAGGCGTACACCTGGAAGAACGTCCCGGTGGGCGGCGGTGGCTTCGTACCCGGCATCGTCTTCAACCCCACCGAGAAGAACCTGATCTACGCGCGCACCGACATCGGCGGGGCGTACCGCTGGGACCAGACCAGCCAGTCCTGGACGCCGCTGCTCGACTGGGTCGGCGCCGACCGGTGGGGCTACAACGGCGTGGTCAGCATCGCCACCGACCCGGTGCAGACCAACCGGGTGTACGCCGCCGTCGGCATGTACACGAACGGCTGGGACCCGAACAACGGCGCGATCCTGCGCTCGGCCGACAAGGGTGCCACCTGGCAGGCCACCGAGCTGCCGTTCAAGAACGGTGGCAACATGCCGGGCCGGGGAATGGGGGAGCGGCTCGCCGTCGACCCCAACCGGAACAGCATCGTGTACTACGGCGCCGAGGGCGGCAACGGGCTCTGGCGCAGCACCGACCACGGCGTGACCTGGGCCCGCGTCGCCGCCTTCCCCAACGTCGGCAACTACCGGGCCGACCCCGGCGACCCGAACGGCTACAACGGGCAGAACCAGGGCCTGACCTGGGTCAGTTTCGACAAGAGCACCGGCGCCGCCGGCTCCACCACGCAGACGATCTACGTGGGCGTGGCGGACAAGGAGAACCCGGTCTACCGCAGCACCGACGGTGGCGTCACCTGGTCGCGCATCCCCGGTCAACCCACCGGGTACCTGGCCCACAAGGGCGTCGTCGACCCGGTCGGCGGTCACCTCTACATCGCCACCAGCGACACCGGCGGCCCGTACGACGGCGGCAAGGGAGACGTCTGGAAGTTCACCAGGTCCACAGGTGCCTGGACGCGGATCAGCCCGGTGCCCTCCACGAGCGCCGACGCCTACTTCGGCTACAGCGGGCTGACCATCGACCGGCAACGTCCGAACACCCTGATGGTGGCCACCCAGGTCTCCTGGTGGCCGGACGCCATCTTCTTCCGCAGCACCGACGGCGGGGCGAGTTGGACGCGGATCTGGGACTTCACGAACTATCCGCAGAGGTCACGCCGCTACACCATGGACATCAGCTCGGTGCCCTGGTTGACCTTCGGCCTCAACCCGGCACCCCCGGAGGACACGCCCAAGCTCGGCTGGATGAACGAGTCGGTGGAGATCGACCCGCACGACTCCAACCGCATGATGTACGGCACCGGCGCCACCATCTACGGCACCACCGACCTGACCAGGTGGGACACCGGTGGTCAGCTCACCCTCCGGCCCATGGTCAGAGGGCTGGAGGAGACCGCCGTCCTCGACCTGATCAGCCCGCCCAGCGGCGCACCCCTGATCAGCGCGCTCGGCGACGTCGGCGGCTTCCGACACACCGACCTGGACGCGATCCCGTCGATGCTGTTCACCCAGCCGGTCTTCACGACCACCACCAGCCTGGACTACGCCGAGAGCAAGCCCGCCGTGCTGGTACGCGCCGGCAGCTTCACCGACGCCGACCGGCCCAACGACAGTCATGTCGCCTTCTCCACCGACGGTGGCGCCACCTGGTTCCAGGGCACCGAACCGTCCGGGGTCAACGTGGGCGGCACGGTGGCCGCCGCGGCCGACGGCAGCCGCTTCGTGTGGGCTCCCGGTGACGCGGGCCAACGGGTCGTCCACTCGGTCGGGTTCGGCAACTCCTGGGCAGCGTCCACGGGCATTCCGGCGAACGCCACGATCGAGTCCGACCGGGTCGACCCCACCCGGTTCTACGGCTTTAGCGGCGGGCGTTTCTACCTGAGCACCGACGGCGGAGCCAGCTTTGCCCCGACCGCGGCGACCGGGCTGCCCAGCACCGACGTGCGGTTCAAGGCCCTGCCGGGCCGGGCCGGCGAACTGTGGCTGGCCGGCCCCGGCGGTCTGTGGCGCTCCACCGACTCCGGTGCCAGTTTCACCAGGCTGGCCGGCGTCAGCGCCTCCGGCAACGTGGGTTTCGGCAAGGCGGCACCCGGGAGGACCAACCCCGCCGTGTTCCTCTACGGCACAGTCGACGGTCAACCGGGCGTGCACCGCTCCGACGACGCCGGCACGACCTGGGTACGCGTCAACGACGACCGCCACCAGTACGGCAATCCGACCGAGGCACTCACCGGCGACCCGCGCGTCTACGGACGGGTCTACCTCGGCACCAACGGTCGCGGCATCCTGGTCGCCGACCGCGCCGGCGGTGAACCCCCCACCACGCCGCCCCCCACCACGCCGCCCCCCACCACGCCCCCGCCCACCACGCCCCCGCCGACCACGCCGCCCCCGACCACGCCCCCGCCCACCACGCCGCCCCCGACCACTCCGCCCCCGACCACGCCCCCGCCGTCTGCCGGCTGCGCGGCGACCTATCGGGTGACCGGCTCCTGGTCAGGCGGTTTCCAGGCCGAGTTGGTCGTCCGCAACACCGGAAGCGCCCCCATCGCCGGTTGGACGCTGGGCTGGACCTTCGCCGACGGGCAGCGGATCGACCAGTTCTGGGGCGGCACCCACACCCAGACCGGCGCGGCCGTGTCGGTCCGGGACAGCGGCTGGAACGGCGCGCTCGCCGCCGGGGCCAGCACCACGGCGGGTTTCCTCGGCTCGTGGACCGGACGCAACACGTCCCCGGCCGCCGTCACCTGCACCAGTCGCTGAGCAGGTGATCCGGGCCGAGGGCTCGGGTCACCACCAGACACCGGTCCGCCGGGCCGCCTGAGGGGTCCGGCACCCGGCGGACCGGTTCCACCCCGGCACCACGGCGGGCCCCGCTCGACCTGAGTCGATCGGGGCCCGCCGTGGTGCTGTCGTTCAGACTGCCGGGGAGCTGGGACGGTCGACGTCGACGAACTCCACGTCCTCGACGGCACGGTCGTCCCGGCTGCCGGCGGCCCGCGCGGCGGAGCCGACGGCCCAGCCGACCGCCGCGCCGACGAGCGCGGCGCCGATCAGGAGCGTCCAGGGCAGTGCCGGCTGGCGGCCGGCGAGCGCGTCGAAGGCCAGCGAGGCGCGGCGTCGAGCCTCCTCGGCCGCCGATCCCACCAGGTCACCCGCCCCGTCGGCGAGGTCGCTGCTGTTCTGGCGAGCCGAGCGGGCGGTGTCCCGCACACTGTCTCCGGCGTAGCTGACGGCGGAGAGCAGATGCTCCCAGGCCTGGTCCGCGATCCGCTCCGGCTTGCTGCGGCGGTCCAGCAGGTTGGTTCCGAACATCGTGGTTACCTCCTCAGGTACCGAAGCCGCCGGCCACTTCGGACTTCGGCGTCTTTCCAGCGCGTCACGGTGTCGCCTACCCCGCAGTGCCCCGCGTCAACCGGACGCAAACCCCGACCACCGTGGAGCAGCGGCAGCTCGGCGGGTGGCCGTCTCAGCGCACCGTTGAGACGGCCACGCCCCGGGCGAAGTCGTCATCGTCGTCATCGTCGTCCCCGCCACCAAAACCGCAGGCCAGGACGAGGGCAAGCAGAACACCGACGCCAGCCAGCCCAGCAAGTCGCTTGATCATCGAAGATCCTCTCCGTCGCTGTGGTGTCCCGGCCGATGCTAGGGCGCGTCGGCAACCACTGGCGCGGATCGCGCCGACCGGCGGTGGCGACACGCCGACGGCACGCGGGGCGGCGGTCGTGGTGGGCCGGTTGTCGGTTGAGCCGGCGCCGGACCGCTACCCTGGTCCGGCGGCGCGCCGGTCACGACCGATCGGCGGCGCTCAAATAACAAAAAGTCTTGAGTAATCAGATACTGAAAAGTACGGATATGGGCTGCTTTGTGGGCCCGGATCCGCGAATTGCTCATCCCGAGGGGTGGCGACCGAGGCCGTCGGAGGAATACTCTCGGTCGCGGCCCGCGTACTGATGAGGCGCCCGGGGGACGGGCGGGTGGAGGTGCTCGCGTGAGCCTGTCGATCGTGAAGTCGGTCCTGTCCGGAGGTGTCGTGGAGATCGCCCCACGGGGTGAGATCGACGTCGACACAGCGTACGAGGTGCGCGAAGCGATCGCAGAGGTGCTGGCCAAGGGCCGCCCCCTGCGCATCGAGCTCAACATGAGGTTGGTCACCTTCATCGACTCGGTGGGCATCAGTGCCATGGTCGCCGGCTTCCAGACCGCCGAGGTCAGCGACGTCAAGCTGGCCGTCACACAGCCGAGCCGTTTCGTGCACCGCCAGCTCTGGGTGACCGGCCTGCTCGGCCTCTTCGGTGCTCCGGAGCCCTACTTCGCCGGCGCGGTCACCCCCGAGGTGCTCCCCGGCGCCTGAGCGCGCCGCGGCACCCAGTGAGGGTTGCTCGTCCAAGCCGGTCAGGTCGATGTCGGTCGCCTCGGTGACCACCCGGACGGCCGTCACCGACGCGTACCCTGCGGCCAGCAACGCCACGTCCGTACCCGCTCTGCGGCCTGCCTCGGCCACCGTCATCTGACCTGACCGACGCTGGCCAGGCCGTCCAGTCGGGCCGCTCCGGCTCGATGCTGAGGGCTCCGGGCGTTGCCAGGCAGACATCGGTACGGCACGATCGGGCGACAAACGACGGCGGGAGACGGTGTGCTCAGCAGCGACACGTTCAGCTACACCGTCCAGGCCCGGTGTTCACTCGCCGAGGCGGCCGCACTGCTCAGCGACCTCACCCGGCAGGGCGAACTGCATCCGCTGATCGTCCGGGTCCGCCAGGTGCCGCCCCGGCCGGGCGCCCTGGCCAGCTACACGATCAACGACAGGTTGGCGGCCGGTCCGCTGCGCTTCCGGACCACCTACCACGCGGACGTGCTGGTCAGCGAGGCCGACGAGATCGTCATGGTGGCCCGCCAGTGGCCGGCCACGACAGTGCGCAACCACACCCGACTGCACGCCGAGGCGGACGGCCTGGTCCGCATCGATGTCGAGATCACCCTGACCGCGCCGACGCCGCTGTTCCGCTACGCGTTCCGCCAGGCCCGGGCCGCTCACCTAGCCCTCGCCACCCGGCTGGGCGCGGCCCTCGACCGCCCCAACAATCCCCCCCACCCCTAACCCACCCCCGAACCCCACCCCGCCCGCTGCCGCCGATCTTGCAGTCTCGGTTGTCGATATCCGAGGGATGCCCCAAATGTCGGCACAGTAAGTGCAAGATCGACGAGTCGCGCGGGGCGGGGCAGGGCGGGGTGCCGCTAGATCTTTGCTGAGGCGCGATAACGGCTCGGGCGGGCGGTTCGAGCGGTGGTGCGCCGGCCCCACGGCTTGTACGTGGACAGCACCGTCGCGATGATCATCAGGCTGGTCGACACCGCCGGCGCGATGACCAGGTCGGCGCGCTCGCGTGCGGGCAGGGCGGCACCGACCGCTCCGGCGTGGCGCAGGTTCGGGGTGAGCAGGAACAGCACCAGCCCGACCATCACCGTGGTGAGTACGAGTTTCACCAGCACCCAGCGGTGGCGCAGCAGGCCCCACGGGGTGAGCAGCGAACTGGCGACGCCGATCAGCCAGACCAGGACGCTCAGCGGCGCGAACAGCACGGTGCCGACCAGGGCGGTCACCGGATAGACCACCGCCGGGTCGGCGCCCCGCTGGACGGCGATGCCGAGGGTGAGCAGCACCAGGTCGGCGCCCAGCCAGCCGAGCGAGGTGACGAGGTGCAGTGTGAGCAGCGCCTTGCGGGTGGTGGGTCGGATCCGAGGCATACCGCGATGCTGCCCGCCGGCCCTTGCCGGGTCGTCCGACGAGCGACGACATCAGGGGTACGCCCGGCGACGTAGTCCCTTCCCGGACGCAGGTGATGCCTGTGAGTCATCACGATGACTCACAGGCATCACGACGCGTGGGTCAGTAGACCGACAGGTGTACGTGGTTCGTGTGATCGGTCGACGGGGTTCCGTGCGCCCCGCTGTACGACTTCCACCCGCTGCTGGGCAGCCAGATCTGCCTGTACCAGATCACGTAGAGCACGGCGAGCCGGTCGGCGTTGCGGATGAAGTACGCGGCCAGGTTGTTGCCGTACGTCTTGTCGCCGCCGGTGGCGTTTCCGCCGAAGCCGTTCTTCTGGGCGGCGAAGTCGCAGGCCCGGCCTTTCGGATGTTCACCGGAGCCGCTCGGGCGGTGGCACGAGACGTACCTGGTGAAGCCGGCGGCCTTGGCCTGGTTGAGCGCGTGCAGGGTGCGCGGGGTGATGCAGCCGCTGGCCGGCGTGGGGTCGTTGACGCTGCACGACTCGGACGGCCAGGAGCCGTCGGAGTTGCGCGGCGCCGCCTTCGCGTTGGCGCTGGAGGTGCCCCGGTTGGAGCCGGCGTCGGCGGTGGTCTGCGGCTTGGGTGTGGTGGCCACGGTCAGGGCCCGCTCGGCCTGGTCCTTGCGTTTGGCCATCACCGCTACCTGCTTGCGCTGCTCGTTGATCTCGCCGTTCAGGGCGACCCGGGTGCGGTTGGCCTTGTCCTTGCTGGCCAGCAGGTCGCGCAGCACCCGGTCCTCGTTGGCGGCCACGGCGTCCAGCGCGGCTGCGCGGTCCATGAAGCCTTCCGGGGTGTTGCTGTTGAGCAGCGCCGACATCGCGCCGAGCCGGCCGGTGCGGTACGCCACCTCGGCGATCTCGCCGACCTTGCCGTTGCGCTGCTCGATCTCGACCTCGATGGTCTTCAGTTGGGTGGCGAGTTCCTGCTGCCGTCGTACGGACGTGTCCAGGGCGCGCTTCGCGTCCAGGTAGCCCTTGCTGGCCGCCTCGAGTTGGGCGCGCAACGCCGGGGTGCCGCCCTCCTCGTCGGAGTCGGGTGCGGCGGCTCGCAGGCCGGTCGGGGGAGCGGCCGAGGCGGTGCCGGCCGGCATCGCGACGCCGAGGGTGAACATCGCGACGATCAGGGCCGCCAGTCGGGCGGCGGGTGGTCGTGCTGGTGCCACTGCGCATGTCCTTCCGTCAGCCGCCGACCGGGTTAGCTGACGGGTTCGGGACGGAAGATCCCTACCGCTGACGCGGATACACCCCAGGAACATGGTTCCCCGGTTCGCCCAGGAGGGCGATTAGGCGGCGACCACCACCGGCGCCGGGAGGCGCCTCCTGGTGGAGGTCGGAACCGAGCCTACCGGTGCCGGTGGGGCGGCTGCAGCCAATGTGACGGACGGTGCGTGCGTCATGACAGAAAATGACGGCCAGGTCACCATTCGATGGAGCCGCACGCGCCGGAGGCGGCCCCGGGCTCGATCTGCAGGGTGGCGTGCTCGATGCGGAAGTCGTCGTGCAGCGCGGTACGCGCTGCGGTGAGCACCGCGCCGACCTCCGCGCCGGGTGCCATGGTCAGGTGTGCGGAGGCCACGTCCATGCCGGAGGTGAGTGTCCAGACGTGCAGGTCATGCACCTCGACGACACCGGGAACGGCGGCCAGTCGGTCGTGCACGGCGGTGACCTGGAGGTGTTCCGGGGCGGCCTGCACGAGGATGCGGACGGCGGCGCGGGCCAGCCGCCAGGTGCGCGGCAGGATGAACACGCCGATGGCGACTGCGACGAGGGGGTCGGCCCACCACCAGTCGGTGACGGTGATGAGCAGTGCCGCGCCGATGACGCCGAGCGAGCCGAGCAGGTCGCCGAGCACTTCCAGGTAGGCGCCCTGGAGGTTGATGCTTTCCCGGGCCCCGGCACGCAGGAGGGCGAAGGCGGTGACGTTCGCGAGCAGGCCGAGCACGGCGACCACGAGCATCGGGCCGGTGATGACCTGGTGCGGGTCGCCGAAGCGGCGGATCGCCTCGATCACGACGTAGATCGCGACGCCGGAGAGCAGGACGGCGTTTGCCAGCGCGGCGAGCACCTCGAGTCGGTAGAGCCCGAAGGTGCGCTGCGGGTCGCCGGTGGCCCGCCGGGTCGCCGTGATCGCGGCGAGCGCCATCCCGATGCCGAGCACGTCGGTGAACATGTGCCCGGCGTCGGAGAGCAGGGCGAGTGAGCCGGTGTGCAGGGCGGCCACCGCCTCGACCACCATCAGGGTGGCGAGCAGCCCGAACGCCGCCCAGAGTCGACCTCGGTGCTGGTGTGCGGCATTGGCGACGGACCCGTGGTGGTGGTCATGACCTGCTCCCACGAGAACCACCTTCCGCCGCTGGTCGGGACCCGGTCAAATGTATGTTCACATCGCTATGTGTGCAAGTGTGCGAGCAGCGCTCCCGGCCGGCGGCAGTCCGCAGACGTCAGCCGGTCGGGTCGATGGTGGTGAGCCGCTGGGTGGCCCGGGAGAGCGCCACGTACAGGGTCCGTACCCCGGCGCCCGGATCGGCCCGGATCTCGCTCGGGGCGACAAGCACGACACCGTCGTACTCCATGCCCTTGGCCTCCAGGCTGGTCACCACCTGCAACCTCGACGCCCCGAGCGCGCCGAGCCAACCCGCCACCTCGTCCCGGCGGGGCACCGGCGTGATCACCCCTACCGTGCCCTCCACCTCGGCCAGCAGGCCGGCGGCGGCCTCGACCGTCGCGGTCCTCAGTTCTGCCGCGGACACTGCCAGCTCGACCGGATCGACCCCGGTGGAGCGGACGGCCGTCGGCAGCGGCAGGTCGGGATAGAGCCGACGGATCTCCGCCGCCGCCACCGCGAAGATCTCCGCCGAGTTGCGGTAGTTGGTGGTGAGGGTGAAATCGTGTCGCTTGCGCCGGCCCAGCGCCTGGTCGCGGGCCTGGGTCAGCTCCTCCGGATCGCCGGTCCACGCGGTCTGCGCGGGGTCGCCCACCACCGTCCAGGAGGCCAGCCGGCCGCGTCGACCGACCATCCGCCACTGCATCGGCGAGACGTCCTGCGCCTCGTCCACCACCACGTGCGCGTACTCCCGGTAGTCCTCCGGGCGCTCCCGGGCCGCCGCGCGGGCGGCCCGCTGCCGTTCGCCGAGGGTGCTCAGCTCGCGGACGCCGCCCGCGAGCTGGAACGGGTCGCGTCGCGCCCGGGCCGGCTGCGCGGGCTTACCGAGCAGCGCGTCCAACTCGTCCAGCAGGGCCACATCGGCGATGGTCAGCCCGTCCTGGTCCAGGTTCCGGTACGCGGCGTCGAGCAGCCGGATCTCCGCCGAGGAGAGGATCCCCCCGGCGTAGCGGCGCAGCCGGTCCGGCTTCGCCAGCCAGCCGAGCACGTGCCGGGGGTGCAGTCGGGGCCACCACGCCTTCAGGAACTCCCGGAACTCGGGCCGCTCGGCGATCTCCGCCTCGAAGGCCGGCTGCTCCGGCAGTCGACCGCTGCTCAGCTCACGGGCCTGCGCCCAGAGCGCGGCGAACACCCCGTCGAAACCGGCCCGACGCACCTCGTTGCGCCGTGCGCCGCGGTGCAGCGCGCGGTCCCGGATTCGGTCCAGCGCGGCCCGGTCCAGCCGCAGCAACGTGCCCCGGTAGAGCAACCGCAGCTCACCCGGGCCGCCCGGCACCGCGTCGCGGGCCGCCCGCTCGAGCACCCGGCGCATCCGCAGTGAGCCCTTCACCGCCGCCACCTCGGGCGGGTCGGGGCGGGTGGCGGTCATCCCCGGAAAGAGCGTGCCCAGCGAGTGCAGGGTCGCGGTGTCCTCACCCAGCGACGGCAGCACGGAGCCGATGTACTCGACGAAGACCGACGACGGGCCGACCACCAGGATGCCGCCGCCCGCGTAGCGGCTCCGGTCGGAATACAGCAGGAAGGCGGCCCGGTGCAGGGCGACAGCCGTCTTGCCGGTGCCCGGGCCGCCCGCCACGATCGTCACCCCGGAGCCGGGCGAGCGGATCGCCTCGTCCTGCTCCCGCTGGATCGTCGCGACGATGTCGCGCATGCCCCGGCCGGTGGCCTTGGACAAAGTGGCCAGCAACGCGCCGTCACCGACGACAGTCATCCCCTCCGGGGTGGCCGACGGGTCCAGCAGTTCGTCCTCGATCCGGGTGACCCGCTCGGCGCGGGACTGGATCGTGCGCCGCCGCACCACGTCCAGCGCTTGCGCCGGGGTGGCCTGGTAGAAGGCGGCGGCGGCCGGCGCACGCCAGTCGACGACGAGCGTGCGGGCGTCCTCGTCGCGGATGCCGAGGCGCCCGACGTGCAGCACCTGACGGTCGCGAAGGTCCAGCCGGCCGAACACCAGCCCCTCGTGCTCGGCGTCCAGAACGTGCCGTCGCTGTGCCGCGTGGAAGACCATCGCGTCGCGCTCGACCAGAGCACCGTGCGTGCCCACCCGGGCCATCCGGTACCCGTCACGCTCGGCGCGGACAGCCGACTGCCGCAGCTCGGCCAGTCGGGCGTACACCCGGTCGAGGTGTCGTTGCTCGACGGCGATCTCCTGCTCGAGGCCGGTCTGGTCGGTCAACGCATGCTCCTTCAAAGGTCGCCGGCAGGCGGCGGGAACCGCGCGGGCCAACCGCAGAAGGGTACGGCCCCGGGCCCGACCCGCCGCGCCCGAGGTGCGCGAACACGCTCAGACACCCGTCTCGGCGGGGGTCGCGGCACGGTCAGCCGGCGGCGACGCGCCGAGGTGGGCCGGCGGCGATCCGGGAAGCACCCGTCGCAGCACACCGGTCAGCGCGGCGTTCACCTCGTCCGGGCGTTCCATCATCAGCATGTGCCCGGCGCCCGGGCAGACGGTCAGTTCGGTGGCCGGCAGAGCCGCCGCTATCGACTCGGCGCACGGCGGTGGGGTCAACCGGTCCCGGTCGCCGACCAGGGCGGCGGCCGGCAGGTGGGCCAGCGCGGCAAGGGTGTCCAGTCGGTGCTGGGTGCCGATGGAGGCGCGGAACCCGCCGATCGAGCGCAGCGAGGCCCGAGCCACCGCCGACGTCACCAGGCGGATGTCGGCCGGCTCGCACCGGTCACCGAAGAGCATCCACCTGATGCTCGGTTGCAGCGCGTTCAGCAGTGCCCGGGGCGCACGCCACGAGCCGCACCGGGCCAGCACGCCGGCGCCTGTCGTCTCGGCCAGCCGGATCAACCGGGCGATCCGCGGCGAGAGCCCGTAGACGGTGTGGGTGTGCCCCTCGGCGGTGGTCGAGACGAACACCAGTCCGGCGGTACGGGCGGCGAAGTGCGCGGGATGGCGGTGCGCGTACTCCATGATCGTCATGCCACCCATCGAGTGCCCGACCAGCACCACCGGGCCGCTCGGCGCCACGGCGTCGATCACCGCGGCCAGGTCGTCACCCAACTGGGCCACTGTGGCCGTCGGCAACGTCATGCAACTGGACCGTCCGTGCCCCCGCGCGTCGTAGGCGACCACCCGTACCGTGCCGTCGAACGGCGGCGCGGTCAGTGCGTCGACCTGCCGGTGCCAGGCGCGCCCGTCAAGCGTCCAGCCGTGCAGCAGGATGGCCGTCACCTGGGCGTCCGTCGGACCCGTCGCCTCGACGTTGAGCCGTACGCCGTCCGGCAGACCGACCTCGAACCGCTCCGGCATCGCCACCTCCCCAGGGCCCGCCCAGTACCACCAGCACCTCCGATACCCGGCGGTAACACCGGCTACCCGTCATGACACCACGCCAATCGCACGGTGGCGAACATTCCCGACTGCGCCCGGCCGGGACGGCGGGGGGCCAAGCTGAACGGCATGGGGTCGTCGGGAGCGCCCATGGGCGCGACGTCGGGGCAGGGGCGGCAGGCCGGCGGTACGCCCCGCGCCGCGCTCGCCGATCTGCTCGCGGGTAATCGCCGGTTCGTCAGTGGTCAGCCGGTGCATGGGCACGACGTCACGGCCGCCGCCGCGGCGTCCGGCGACCAGCAGCCGTACGCCGTGGTGCTGGGCTGCATCGACTCCCGGGTGCCGCTGGAGGCGATCTTCGACCAGACCTTCGGTGCGATCTGTGTGATCCGTACCGGGGGACACGTGCTCGATCGCGCGGTCTGCGGCTCGATCGAGTACGTGGTCGGTCAGCTCGGCGTACCGCTGGTGATGGTTCTCGGCCACGAGCGGTGCGGTGCGGTGGAGGCCACCGTGGCGGCGCTGCGCACCGGGCAGCGTCCCGGGGGGTCCCTGGCGCACCTGGTGGACGAGATCGCCCCGGCGGTGACCGAGGCGGGGATCGACGATCCGGCGGTGCTGCCGTTGGCGATCCGCCGGCACGTCCGGCGCACGGTGCGCACCCTGCGCGCTGACGCCCTGCTGGCCGGGCCGGTGGACGCCGGTCGGGTGGCAGTGGTCGGTGGCCTCTACGAACTGGCCACCGGTGAGGTCGCCCTGCTCGATCCGAACTGAGCGTCGGACACGCGAAACCGCCCGCCGGGAACTCCCGGTGGGCGGTTTCGGTGGTGCGGTGGGGGAGGGCTCAGCCCTCGAAGACGCCGGCCGCGACCAGACGCTTCTCGGTGGCCTCCCAGCCGTCACCCGGGTAGGTGGCGGCCAGGTTGTTGATCTCCGCCCGGATCTTGTTGGCGTGGCCGGCGGCGGCCAGCACGCGGATCTCCTCGACGAAGGCGTCGGAGTCCGTGCGCAGGTGCGCGGTCTTGCCGTTGGTCAGGTTCCGCACGTAGGCGTGCTTGCCGCCGTTGAGCGGGATGAGGTACTTGAACTCGCCCAGCACGCTGAGGGCGCCACCCTGGCCAGCCTGGCCGGCCCGGACGGACGCGCGCGCGGTCTTAGAGGTGTTGCTCGCCACGGAGGTACTCCTTGCAAGACGTACGGGAGGACTGGACGTCCGGGGGCTGTGTGCGGGTCGTACGTGACTCGGCCCGCGAAGGTGTAACGCGGCATAAGCCGCCGGTGGAACTGTACAGGACCACGACATCATGCTGGTCGTCGCGGTGTCCTGAGAGGCAACGGCGACCACCCGTCCGGCTATTCCACCCGGCGTTTTTTCCGATTCCCTGGCGCACCACGCGTCACACGAGTCATCATGTGTTGCAGCAGCCACCTGGGTGGACGAGGTCGTAGGGGAAGACGCACCTCGCTCTCCGGGAGGTCACCGTGCCAACGCGTGGCGTCGTATACGTCCACTCGACCCCGCTCGCCGTGTGCTCACACGTCGAGTGGGCGATCGCGCGCGTCCTAGCCGCGCCGGTCAACCTGCAGTGGACGGCTCAGCCCGTCGACCCCGGCGCACGCCGGGCCGAGTGCGGGTGGACCGGTCGTCCGGGGACGGGCGCCGAGCTGGCTGCTGCCCTACGGCAGTGGCCCATGATCCGTTTCGAGGTCACCGAGGAGCCGAGTCCCGGCGCCGACGGTGAACGCTTCATGTACGTGCCGGCCCGTGGCCTGTTCCGGGCAACGGTCGGCGTGGCCGGCGACATCCAGCTCGGCGAGGACCGGCTGCGGGCGCTGATGGCGGCCTCCCGGGCCCCCGAGGCCCTGGCGCACGCCCTCGACAAGGCACTCGGCACGGCGTGGGACGCTGACCTGGAGCCCTACCGGTACGCGGGCGACGGCGCACCGGTGACCTTGCTCACTCGGGTCGGCTGATCTGACGGTCCGCGAGTCGGCGACGTGCGCGCGTGCCGCCGGCGCAGCCTGCGACCGGTAAGGTCAAGTTGCCCCGATAAGGGAGAACCTGGTGGGATGGGTGGCGTGTCGAATCGCCCGTGGCGCGTCCCCGTCACTGTCGCCGCCCTGACCGCCCTGCTCGTCTCCGGCTGCTCGGGTGGTTCGCCCCGCCCCACGCCGACGCCCAGCCCGGTCTCCACGTCCGCGGCGCCGAGCGTCCCGGCCGCGCCGCCGCCCGGCGACCCCGCCAGCCGGGCCGCCGCGCTTGTCGCGACGCTCTCCGACGAGGACCTGGTCGGCCAGGTGCTGATGCCGTACGCCTACGGCGACTCGGCGACAAAGGTCTCCGCCGGCTCGGCGGCCGGCAACCAGGCCCTCGCCGCTGTCGACACCCCCGCCGAGATGATCGCCAAGTACCGACTGGGTGGGCTGATCCTGGTCGGCTTCAGCGCCGACGACCCGACGAAGGGCAACCAGGAGACCACCAACGTCGACAACCCCAAGCAGGTGCACGAACTCACCACCGGGTTGCGTGCCGCCGCCGGTCGGCTCGCCGCCGGTCCCGCACCGCTCCTGGTCGGCACCGACCAGGAGTACGGCGTCGTCACCCGGGTGACGAACGGGGTCACCGTGCTGCCCAGCGCCCTCGCGGCCGGCGCGGCAGGTGACCCGAAGCTCACCGAGGCCGCCTGGCGGGCCGCCGGCAGTGAACTGGCCGCGATGGGCATCAACATCGACTTCGCCCCGGTGGCCGACGTGCTGGCCACCCGCAGCACAGTGATCGGCTCCCGGTCGTTCGGTGCCGACCCGAAGCAGGCCGCCAGTCAGGTGGGCGGCGCGGTTCGTGGCCTCCAGGCGTCCGGGGTCGCGGCCACCCTGAAGCACTTCCCCGGGCACGGCCACAGCGCCGACGACTCGCACAAGGATCTTCCGGTGCTCACCCAGTCCGCCGCGGCGTTGCAGAGCGGCGCGTGGCCGCCGTTCACCGCCGGAATCGACGCGGGCGCGATGGCCGTGATGTCCGGTCACCTGGACGCGCGTGCGATCGACCCGGGGACCCCGGCGACGTTCTCGCACAAGCTGCTCACCGACGTCCTGCGTGGCCAGCTCGGCTTCAAGGGCGTGGTGATCACCGACGGGATGAACATGCCGCCCGCGAAGCGCTGGGCTCCCGGTGAGGCGGCCGTCCGGGCGCTCAACGCCGGTAACGACCTCATCCTGATGACCCCGAACGTCGGCCAGGCGTACGACGGGCTACTCGCCGCGCTGCGCGGCGGATCACTGCCCCGCACCCGGCTGGTCGACGCGGTCACCCGGGTGCTGACCATGAAGTTCCAGCTAGCGCAGCAACCGGCGGCGCAGATGTCCACGCTCAACACCCCGGCGCACCGGGCGGCCGCCGACGCACTGGCCGCCGCCGCGGTCACCGAGCTGCGGGGCACCTGCGGCGCGGCCGTACGTGGACCGGTCACCGTCACGTCGTCCGGCGGTCGGGACGGCACCCGGGCCACCCTCACCGCCGCGCTGACCGCCGCCGGGGTGCAGGTCAAGCCCAGCGGCGGCACGATAGTGCACCTGGTGGGCTACGGCGACGGCGCCAAGGACCTGCGGGCCGACGCGGCGGTCACTGTCGCCATGGACACCCCGTACGTGCTGGCCGACGCCAAGTCACCGACGCTGCTCGCCACGTACTCGTCCAGTCGGGCGTCGATGACGGCCCTGGCCGCAGTGCTCGCCGGCAAGGCCCGGCCGGGCGGCCGGGCCCCGGTGACGGTCCCCGGGCTGCCCGCCACGACCTGTCGGACCTGACCGGCCGCGATGGAAATCCGGTCGCCCCGCCCTCGGTCGGTCTGCCAACCTCACCCCATGGGAGCGGCAGCGGGATTCCTTCACACGCAACGGGCGGACGGCATCGTGGTGATCACCCACCACGGACGGGTCGCCGGCACGCTGCGCGGCGCGCGGGCCGCGGAGTTCCTGGCCGAGGTCGACGACGACCCGCAGTTGGTGATGGCCCGCTGGACCGGCAACTACCGCCACGGCAACGAGCGCTCCGCGAAACAGCACCCCCGAAACCGGGGCTGAACGACGCGAAGGGCCCCTCCTCGACCAGAGGAGGGGCCCTTGCGGAGGATCTCAGGGACGGGCGAAGACGAGCGCCACGTTGTGGCCGCCGAAGCCGAACGCGTTGTTCAACGCGGCCGGGATCTCCATGTGGCGGGCCTTGTGCGCGGCGACATCCAGGGTGAGGCCTGGCTCCGGGTCGTCCAGGTTGATCGTCGGAGGGACGACGCTGTCGCGGATCGCCAGGATGGTGGCGATCGACTCCAGCGCACCCGCCGCACCGAGCAGGTGACCGGTCATCGACTTCGTGGCGGACAGCACCGGGTGGTCGCCGAGCGCCTTGTGCAGCCCGCCGATCTCCAGCATGTCCCCGACCGGGGTCGAGGTGGCGTGCGCGTTGACGTGCACGATGTCGCGCTTCGCGATGTCCGCGTCCGCGATCGCCTTGGCGATGGCCCGGACGGCGCCCTCGCCCTCGGCGTGCGGCTGCACGATGTCGTACGCGTCGGAGGTGATGCCGGCGCCGGCGAGGCGCGCGTACACCCGGGCACCCCGGGCTGCGGCGTGCTCGGCCCGCTCCAACACCACGATGCCGGCGCCCTCGCCGAGGACGAAGCCGTCCCGGCCCCGGTCCCAGGGGCGGGAGGCCCGCTCCGGGTCGTCGTTGCGGGTCGACATGGCCCGCATCGAGCTGAACCCGGCAATCGGCAGCGGGTGGATGACCGCCTCGGTGCCGCCGGCCACCACCACGTCGGCCCGGCCGGAACGGATGATGTCCAGACCGAGGGCGATCGCCTCGGCACCGGTGGCGCAGGCGCTGGCCACCGAGTGCACGCCGGCCTTGGCGCCCAGCTCCAGCCCGACCCAGGCGGCCGGACCGTTCGGCATCAGCATCGGGATGGTGTGCGGGGAGACCCGCCGTGGCCCGGAGGCCTCCAGGATGTCGTCCTGGGCGAGCAGGGTGGTGGCACCGCCGATGCCGGAGCCGACGCTGACCGCCAACCGCTCTCCGTCGAGGTCGGAGCCGGCGAGGCCGGCGTCCGCCCAGGCCTCCTGCGCCGCGATGATCGCGATCGCCTCGGAACGGTCCAGGCGGCGCAGGCGGACCCGGTCCAGCACCTCGGACGGCTCCACTGCCAACTGGGCGGCGATCCGGACCGGCAGTTGCTCGGCCCACTCCTGGGTGAGGGCACTCACCCCGGAGCGGCCGGCGAGCATGGCGTCCCAGGTCGACGCGACGTCCCCGCCGAGCGGGGTCGTCGCGCCGAGCCCGGTGACGACGACGTCGGAACGACTCATGATCAGGACTGCGCCGCGATGTAGCTGACAGCGTCGCCGACGGTCTTCAGGTTCTGCACCTCGTTGTCCGGGATCTTGACGCCGAACTTCTCCTCGGCCGCGACCACGACCTCCACCATGGAGAGCGAGTCGACATCGAGGTCGTCGGTGAAGGACTTCCCCTCGGCCACGTCGTCCGGGTTCACTCCGGCAACCTCTTCGAGGATCTCGGCGAGGCCGGTGGTGATCTCGTCACGGGTCATTGCGGTTGGTTCCTTTCATCGGGGTTCTCCGGCGGCCGGCGTCGCCGACCGCCGCTCCTCGACGCGTACGCGCCCGAGGGGGTCATCAGGGGCAGCGGACGACCTGACCGGCGTAGGTCAGGCCACCGCCGAAGCCGAACAGCAGCACCGGTGCGCCCGAGGGCACCTCCCGGCGCTCGACCAGCTTGGACAGGGCCAGCGGCACGCTTGCCGCAGAGGTGTTGCCGGACTCGACGATGTCCTTCGCGATGATCGCGTCGGGGATGTTGAGCCGCTTGGCGATGCCGTCGATGATCCGGGCGTTGGCCTGGTGCGGCACGAACGCGGCCAGCTCCGACGGGTCGACCCCGGCCCGCTCGCAGGCCTGAAGCGCGAGGGGCGCGATAGCGGTGGTGGCCCAGCGGAACACCGCCTGGCCCTCCTGCTGGATGTACGGGCGCCAACCCTCGATGCGTACCGCATCGCTCTTGTCCGGCGCCGAACCCCAGACCACCGGGCCGATGCCGGTCGGCTCGTCGTCAGCGGTGGCGGAGACCACCGCGGCACCGGCGCCGTCGGCGAAGATGATGCAGGTGGAGCGGTCGGTCCAGTCGGTGAAGTCGGACAGCTTCTCGGCGCCGATGACTATCGCGTTGCGCGACGCCCCGGCCCGGATGGCGTGGTCGACGGTGCCCAGCGCGTAGGCGAAGCCCGAGCAGGCGGTGTTGAGGTCGAACGCACCCGGCGCGGTGATGCCCAGCTTGCCGGCGACCCGGCAGGCCACGTTCGGGCTGCGGTCGATGGAGGAGCAGGTGGCGACCACGACCAGGTCGATGTCGGCGGCGGTCAGGCCCGAGTTGGCGAGCGCCTTGCCGGCGGCGGCGGCGGCCATGTCGGCGACCGTCTCACTGTCGGCGATCCGCCGGCTGACGATGCCGACCCGGTCGCGAATCCACTCGTCGTTGGTGTCGACGAGCTGGGCGATGTCGTCGTTGGTCACCACCCGGGAGGGCTGGTAGTGCCCCATCGAGACGATGCGACTGCCAGTCATGAACGGCCTCCGATACGGGCGATCAGGTCCCGTGCGGCCGGCAGGTCGTCCGGGGTGTTGAGGGTGACGATCTCCGGGGCGCCGTCGCCCTTGAGTTCCCGCTTGACCAGGCCGGCGAGGGTGCCGGCCGGGGGCAGTTCGATCACGCCGGTGACCCCGAGGTCGGCCAGCGTACGCATGCACAGGTCCCAGCGCACCGGCGCGGTGACCTGACGGACGAGGCGTTGCAGCATGGCCGCGCCGTCGTCGACAGCGGTGCCGTCGAGGTTCGACAGCAGGGTCCGGGCCGGATTGGCGGGGGTGATCCCGGCGGCCTCCGCGGCGAGCGCGGTCTCGGCCGGAGCCATGTACGGGGTGTGGAACGCGCCGGCCACCTGGAGTCGGATGATCCTGGTGCGGGCGGGCGGCGCGGCGGCGAGCTTGTCCAGCCCGTCCAGGGCGCCCGCGGCGACGATCTGCCCGGCCCCGTTGCGGTTGGCCGGGTAGAGCCCGTTCGCCTCGATCGCGGCGATCACCTCGTCGGGGTCGCCGCCGAGCACGGCGGCCATTCCGGTCGGCTCCAGCGCGCACGCGGCGGCCATCTCCCGGCCGCGCACGCCGGCCAGGCTGATCGCGGCGTCGGCGGACAGGACACCGGCCAGGGCGGCGGCACCCAGCTCGCCGACGCTGTGGCCGGCGGTGAGCGCGACGCCGTCCAGCGGCAGGTGCTCGGCCGCGAGCAACGCCGCGGCGACCAGCAACGGCTGGGTACGTGCGGTGTCCTTGATCTCGTCGGCGTCGGCGTCGGTGCCCAGGTGCAGCAGGTCGACCCCGGCCAGGACCGACCACTCGCGCAGTCGCGCCTCGGTGCCGGTCAGGTCGAGCCAGGGGGTCAGGAAGCCGGGTTTCTGAGAACCCTGGCCGGGACTAAGTACGGCGAGCACGACTATGACTCTCCCGGATAACCGCCCCCCACGCGGTGCCGCGATCAACCAAACCGCACTAGAACCTTTGGAGGTTTCCTACAAAGATCGGCGGGGATCATCCTCTGTTTGGGCCGATTTCCGGGTTCCCGGGGTGATTGTCTGAGTCGGGACCGGCGGGGGAACCGGATCCAACCGACCCACGGTCAGCGCGACCTGAAGGGCGAACGCGTCCCGCGGTGACAGCGGCGAGAACCCGGTCACCTCGGCGATCCGACGCAAACGGTAACGCACCGTGTTCGGGTGCACGAACAGAGCCCTGGCCGCGCTCTCCAACGTGCCGCCGGCGGCCAGGAAGGCGTCCAAGGTCGCCAGCAGTTCACCACCGGCGCGTACCAGTGTCCCGTACACATCGTGACGAAGCCGCCGACGGGCCTCCGCGTCCCCGGCGAGAGCCCGCTCCGGCAGCAGGTCCGCGGCCGGCACCGGCCGGGGCGCGCTGGGCCAGGCCGGCGCGGCCCGGAACCCGGAGAGCGCGGCCCGCGCCGACTCGGTCGCCTCGTCCAGGCTCGGCACTGCCGGACCGACCACCACCGGGCCATCCCCGAAGGCGCTCAGCAGCTTCGCGGTGGCGGTCAGCGGGTCCGGTGCGCCACCCAGCACGATCACCAACCGGTCGCCGTGGACGCCGCCGATCACCTCCACGCCGATCCGGCGGGCCTGCCGGTACACCACGTGCAGCACGGCGGACACCTCCCCGCCGGGAGACCGACCGACAGCCACCGCCACCGGCGGCGCGTCGGTCCAGCCGAGCGCGGCGGCCCGACTGGCCAGGACGTCCGGCGAGTCACCGCGCAACAGGGCGTCCACGAGCAGCGCCTGCAACCGGGCGTCCCAGGCGCCGCGCGACTCGGCGGCCCGCGCGTACACCCGGGCGGCGGCGAACGCGATCTCCCGGGAGAAGCGC
Source organism: Micromonospora sp. NPDC005710 (assembly GCF_040630995.1). Classification (NCBI taxonomy): domain Bacteria; kingdom Bacillati; phylum Actinomycetota; class Actinomycetes; order Micromonosporales; family Micromonosporaceae; genus Micromonospora; species Micromonospora sp. NPDC005710. The sequence goes on from NZ_JBEXYP010000007.1 coordinate 135,546, forward strand.
AGCACCGCCTCGCGCAGCAGCTGCTCCTCGCCCTCGGCGGCCAGCTGCGACACCTGCTCCTCGACCACGTCGATCGTCACCTTGATCAACGCCACGGTCTGCTGCAGGGTGATCGACCGGGCCAGCGCCTGCGGGGCGGCGTCGAAGACGTCGTCCGAGACCTCCTGGGTGCTGTCCGCCGTGCCGCCGCCCTCGCGCAGCCACTGCACCAGAGAACGGGCGCCCGCCTGGGCGACGAGCATCACCCAGGAACGCTGGTCGGCCGGCAGTGCCCGGAACCAGGGCAGGGTCTCGTCCATCCGGGCCACGCTGGAGGTGGCCAACACCCCCGCCGATCGTTCGATCCGGCGCAGCGTGGCCGACAGCTCTCCACCGCCAGGCGTGCTCACCGCCCTAGCCTGACACGTCGTGAGCAGGCCAACCGCGCCGGCACCGGTCAGCGCGGCGTGCCCACTTGAGCGGTGTCACGACTGCGGGGGAGGAGGCAGGCCCACCTCCTGGGCCAGGATCGCGGCCTGCACCCGGCTGCGCAGGTCCAGCTTCGCCAGGATCCGGCTCACGTGGGTCTTGGTGGTGCTCTCCGCCAACACCAGCCGATCGGCGATCTGCTGGTTGGACAGACCCAGCCCGAGGCAGGCCAGCACGTCCCGTTCGCGCGGGGTGAGAGTGTCGAGCGCGGCCCGGGCGTCCGCCGACGCCCCCGGCGCGGTGGCCGCGAACGCCGTGATCAACCGGCGGGTCACCGTCGGCGCGATGAACCCGTCGCCCCGCGCCACCGTCCGCACCGCGCTGACCAGTCCGTCCGCGTCGGTGTCCTTCAGCAGGAACCCGGCCGCGCCGGCCCGCAACGCCCCGAAGACGTACTCGTCCAGGTCGAACGTGGTGAGCACCAGCACGTCGGCGAGCCCGTCGGTGACGATCGCCCGGGTCGCGGAGATCCCGTCCCGGCGGGGCATCCGCACATCCACCACCGCCACGTCCGGACGCAACTCCCGACACAGCCGCACCGCCGCGTCACCGTCGTCCGCCTCACCCACCACCTCGATCCCTGGCGAACCACCGAGGATCAGGGCCAGCCCGGCCCGTACCGCAGGCTGGTCGTCGGCGAGCACCACCCGTACCGTCGCCGCCACCTCGCCGCCCGGCGACCGCGCGAACCCGGTCACCCGGTCTCCCCGGTGGGCAGGGCGGCCCGCACCTGCCAGCGGCCGTCGTGCGGCCCGGCGGTGAACCGGCCAGCCAGCAGCGTGGCCCGCTCCCGCATGCCGATCAGCCCGGCCCCGGCACCCGCCAACCCGGCCCCGCTCCCACGCACCGGGTTCTCCACAGTCAGCACCACCTCGGCCGGCCGGTACGCGATGGTCAGCTCCGCCTCGCCCGTACCGTGCTTGAGCGCGTTCGTCAGCGACTCCTGCACGATCCGGTACGCCGCGAGATCCACCCCGACCGGCAGCGCGCCCGGCGTGCCAGCGGTCCGGAACCGCACCGCGAGGCCGGCCGCCCGGGCCCGCTCGACAAGCCCGTCCGCCTCGGCGAGCCGCGCGCTGACCACCTCCGGCGTGACCGGCCCGCCGCTGGTTCCCGGCTCGCGCAGCACCTCGATCATCTGTCGCATCTCGGCGAGGCCCTGCACGCTGCTCTCCCGGATCACCCGCAACGCCGACTCCACCTGACCTCGATCCAACCCCGGTACGGAGAGCACGGCGGTGGCGTGGATGGCCACCGCGCTCAAGTGGTTCGCGACCACGTCGTGCAGCTCCCGCGCCATCCGGGCCCGCTCGGCGCTCACCGCCTGCCGACGGTCCAACTCGACGAGCCGGGCGGTCTGCTCGGCCCGCGCCCGCTCCGCGGCGGCCTGGTCGCGATACTGCCGCACACTGATGCCGGTCAGCACCGGGAGCAGCCCGACAAGCACCACGAGCACCCCGAGCGCCGCCCCCCGCCGGCCGTACCCGAGGACCCCGCCGACCACCCCGATCAGGCTCAGCGCCACGGTGATCCGCAGCAACCACCGCCACAGCCGGGGCGGGCCGTACACGCAGGCGTCGTAGAGCACCTGCGTGTAGACCAGGACCGTGCCCAGCGAACTGCCCAACGCCGTGTCGACCACGAGCGCGCCGGTCCCCACGGCCAGGCTGGCGCGCGGTGCGACCCGGCGCAGGCCGACGGCGACGCAGACCGCCAGCAGCGGCGGGAGGAACAGCGCCGACGGCACGTCCGCGTCCGGACGGATCTGCGGTTGCCAACCCAGGGCGTGCAGCACCAGGCCACCGGCCAGCGACGCGCCGGCCAGCACAACGTCACGGCCTCGGGAGCCGGAGTCGAGCCACGGTGGCGGACGCATGCCTCGATCCCACCACAGCCGCCGCCCGCCCAACTCCGACCGGGGGAGGACCCCGATCGCACCGCCATGGGCCGAAAGGGGTACCCCTACCGTCGCCCACCAACCCGATAATGATCATCGTGACCGATGTGGAAACCCTTGCCGCGCTGGCCCGCGAGATCGACACCACCTGTCGGCTGACCGGCACGTTCGTGCGCCCTCGGCCGGCACACCGGGCTGCCCTGCGCCTTCGTCCGCAAGAGCGCCAAGGCGTACGGGACGTCCAGGCCCCACTCTGAACGGCACGAGAAGAAGCTGTGAACTGCGTAACCGCGCCCCGCGCTCAGCGGCGTCTTCGCGGCCCAGCCGGTCCGGACCCCGGGTACGCTGCGCGCGGCCCGTCGGTCCCGGCCAGTACGGTGACAGGGCACCTCGGGGAGAGCACCCGAGGGTGGGACGAGCGTGAGGAGACCGGGGATGGCGCACGGGGAGGCCGAGCACGGCTGCGCCCAGGGCGAGCCCTGCCGGCCGGGGCACCACGACCCGCAGGCGGCCGGCAAGCACCGCCGGGGGGTCGGCGGCGCGCCATCGCACCCGGGGGAGCCACTCGTCGGCCGGGCCGATGAGGACATCCCACGTCAGCGCTCCGCCGAGCCCGATCTGGACGTTCCCTCTGGTTGCCTTAGCGAACTTCCCGGCTGGGCCGGGGCGCATCGGCATGGTGCGGTCCGACCGCGCCCACGGGCCACCCGCCGGGAGCGCCCACCGCGCCGCTGGTGCTGAACACACCGACGCACTCGCTGATCAGCGAGTGCGTCGGGCGTCAATGCCTCTGTGCGGGTTCAGTGCGTGTGTGCGGGTTCAGCGCGTGCGGCGGCGGATCAGCAGGGCGATCCCGGCGAGGCCGACGGTGATGGTCAGCATCACGCCGACGTTGAGCAGCAGCAGGCGCTGAAGGTCACCGAGCGCCTCGTCGAGGTCCTTCGCCGGGTCGAGGGTGTCCTCCGGGAGCACCCGCTCGCCGCCGCCCGCGCCGCCGCTGACGGTGTCGAACTGTCGCTCCAGCGGCACACCGGCGGTGCGCAGGGTCTCGGACATGCTGAGCCGACCCAGGAACCAGCCGGCGCTCGTCTTGCGGCCGTCCGGCTGCTTCGCCGGCCGGTACACACGGGGGCCGCCGATCGCCTTGGGGTAGAGATCGTAGGTCTGCTTAGGCGTGTCGCCGGCGAGCACCACGACAGTGTATTTCGGACCGAGGTTTGCCGCCTTCGGACCGGTCGGCATGCCGGTGCGAGCGAGGAAGTTGACCTGGTCGATGACCGCGCCCACGAGGGCCGGCTCCTTGTCCGCGTGCATCCGTAGCGGCGTGGACAGTCCCGTGCCGGTGATGTCCACTCCGGCGGGTGCCGGTTTCGGCGCCGCCGAGGCCGAGCCGGCGGTGCCCAGCGACAGCAGTGTCGCCGCCAGAGTGCCCGCCAACACGGCGGCCAACCGCCTCATGTGTCGGACCATCCCGCCTCCTCGCCCCGTTCGATGGATGGCTTCGTCGTGACCTCCGGACCGACCTGCCGGTGCGGCATCGACCAGATGGTCGCGTCCACTCCTACAGACTCCGCAGAACGTCGATGAGTTGCAGCTTTCGGAACAGTATTTGGAACTATCTGCGATCTCTGCTCGACTAATGAGGAGCCGTTTGATCAGCGGGCGGATCGTACCCTTACGGAGGGGTTCATGGGGGGCAGGGTTACACGGACGGTGCGGGTCGTGCCAGTGGTGCTCGGCGTGGCGTTCGGTGTGTCGTTTTTGATGCCGGCGACGCCGGCCGCCGCTCACAACGAGCTGACCGGCAGCAACCCGCGCAACGGCGCTCGCGTGGCGACGGCACCCGCGCGGATCGAGTTGCGGTTTCTCGCCAAGCCGTCGCCGACTACGACGAAGATCACAATAACCGGACCGGACAATGTGGTCGCTGGCGGGACTCCCGCCTTCGACGGCAGTCGGGTGCGGGTGCCGTTCAAGCCGGCCGCCGCGGGGCTCTACATCGTCGGCTACCAGCTCGCGTCGTCCGACGGGCATCCGGTGAAGGGCGAGGTGCGGTTCACCCTCACCACCGGCACCTCCGCGGACCCGTCCGCGTCACCGCCGGCCGCCGGTCCGTCGGCGTCGGCCGGCGCACCCTCGGCCGACCCGTCAACGGTTGCGACGGCCTCAGCCTCGGCCGGGCCAGCGTCGGCCACACCCGGCAGCCTGACGGCCTCCCCGGTGCCAGCCGCGTCGGACCAGTCCGACTCCGGCAGTCGGTGGTGGATCTGGGCTCTCGGCGGCCTACTGGTGCTCGCCGCACTCGCCGCCGGCCTCGTGTTCCGCCGCCGCAGAGCCTGACGACCACGCCAACGCCCCGCACCGCCGCCCCCGCGCCGTCCCTGGCTCGCCGATCTTGCACTTACTGTCCCGGCACAAGGGGCATCCCGCTCATCTCGACAACCGAAAGTGCAAGATCGGCGCGTTAGAGGGCGGGGCAGGGCGGGCAGGGCGGGGCGAGGGCGGGGCTCGGGAGGGTTAGACCAGGCGTAGGCGGGCGGCGCGGATTCTCGTCAGCGTGCGCTCGCGACCGAGCACCTCCAGTGACTCGAACAGCGGCAGACCCACGGTGCGGCCGGTGACCGCGACCCGCACCGGCGCCTGCGTCTTGCCGAGCTTCAGGCCCCGCTCGGCGCCGACCGCCTCCAGCGTCGACTTCAGCGAATCGGTGTCCCAGGACTCCAGCGCCTCGAACGCCGCCACGGCGTCGTCCAGCAGCTCGGCGGAACCGTCCTTCATCGTCTTGGTCCACGCGGCCTCGTCGATCGACGGCGAGGCCAGGAACAGGAAGTCGACGTTCGGCACGATCTCGCTGAGCACCGCGATGCGCGTCTGGGCCAGCGCCGCCACGGCGGCGAACGCGTCGGCGTCGAACTCCTCCGGCTGCCACGGCGGCGGCGCGATCGTCCCGGTGCCGGTCAGCCACGGCTGGCACGCGTCGATGAACTCGGCCACCGGCAGCGCGCGAATGTACTCACCGTTGAACGCGCGCAGTTTCTTCTCGTCGAAGAACGCCGAGGAGAGGTTCACCTCGTCCAGGCGGAACTCGTCCTCGATGACCGACCACGGGACGATCTCCCGGTCGCCGGACGGGGCCCAGCCGAGCAGCATGAGGTAGTTGCGCATCGCACCGGAGAGGTAACCCTCGTCGCGGTACGCCTCCAGGGCGACCTTGTCCCGGCGCTTGGAGAGCTTCTGCCGCTTCTCGTTGACCACCACCGGCACGTGCGCCCAGACCGGCGGCTTGACCCCGAGGGCTTCCCAGAGCAGTTGCTGCTTGGGCGTGTTGGGCAGGTGCTCCTCGGCCCGGATCACGTGGGTGATCCCCATGGTCATGTCGTCGACGACGTTCGCCAGCAGGAAGACCGGCGAGCCGTCACCCCGGGCGATGACGAAGTCCTCGATGAGCTTGTTCTCGAAGGTGGGCTCACCGCGGATCAGGTCGACCACCACCGTCGTGCCCTCGTCCGGCGTACGGAAGCGCAGCGCGTGCCCGGGGCCCGGGCCGAGGCCACGGTCGCGGTGGTAGCCGTCGTAGCCCTGGTACTGCGAGCCGGTGCGGGCCTGCACGTCCTCGCGGGTGCAGTCGCAGTAGTAGGCGCGGCCCGACTCGTGCAGGCGGGCGGCGGCGGCCCGGTGCTCGCCCGCGTTCGCCGACTGGAAGTAGGGGCCCTCGTAGCTGCCCCGGGAGATCCCGATCCAGTCCAGCGCGGAGAGGATGCCCTCGGTCCACTCGGGCTTGTTGCGCGCCGCGTCGGTGTCCTCGATGCGCAGCACGAACACGCCGCCCTGCTGCTTGGCGTAGATCCAGTTCTGCAGCGCCGAGCGGGCACCGCCGACGTGGAACATACCGGTCGGGGAGGGGGCGAAACGCACACGTACTGTCACGTCCCCCAGCCTACGGCTGTAGGCGACTGCTTTCCGCCACCGCCCCCAGGGCGACGCCCCTGGCTCACGGGACTGAGCGGATCTTGACGACCAGGGCGCTGCCGAGCAGGGTGACCACTGCGGTGACCGCGTAGAGCGTGGTGTAGCCGCCCAGGTACACCACGAGTGGGGCGGACAGCGCCGGACCGAGCACCTGCGGCGCCGAGTTGGCGATGTTGATGATGCCCAGGTCCTTGGCCCGGTCGGTCGCGCGGGGCAGCACCTGCGTGATCAACGCGGCGTCCACCGAGAGATAGACCCCGTAGCCGGCGCCGAGCAGCAACGCCGCGACGATGGCCATCGGCCAGACCGGCGCGACAGCGAGCAGCAGCGCCGCCACCGCCATGATCAGCCCGGAGACGATCACGTAGATCTTGCGTCGGCCGGAGCGGTCGGACATCCGTCCGGCGACCACAGCGGTCAGGATCATCCCGAGCGTGTAGAGCAGGATCAGCACCAGCAGGCTGCCCTCGGGGTCGGGGTGGTGCACCGCGTCGCTGAGGAAGTACAGCAGGTAGAGGGTGCCCAGTGCGTTGCCCAACTGGACCAGGAAGCGGGTGATCCAGGCCCAGGCGAAGTCCGGGTGCTGGCGAGGGCTGATCCAGATGGAGGCCAGCAGTTCCCGCGTCCTAATCGCCGGCCGGAAGCTACGCGGCAGCGGCTCGTCCGGGGTGAACAGCGCGAACGGCAGCGACAACAGCACGATGGCCACGGCGATGGCCAGGTAGCCGGCGGCGTTGCCGCTGACCACGGCGGTGACGAGCACCGCGCCGAGGACCAGGCCGAGAGCCTGCGGAATGCCCACCCAACCCGACACCGCGCCGCGCTGGCGCACCGGAACCCGGTCCGGGATGGCCGCGGTGAGGCTGGCCAGCATCGCGTTGAAGCAGACCTGCGCGGCGACCCAGGCGAGGGCGACTCCGAGGATGGTCCGCTGTTGGGCCAGCAGCAGCAGGGCCCCCGCGCCGAGCACCGCCCCGCCCGCCGTCCAGACGTGCCGACGACCGAACTCGCGGCCGGCGATACGGAGGCAGGTCCGGTCGGACAGCGCGCCCGCGAGGGGGTTGGCAAGCACCGCCGCCAGCGCGCCGAGGCCGGTGACCACGGCCAGCATGTTCTCCTTGTGGCCGGGCGCGATCTGCTCGATCTGCTGCGGCAACAGCACCTGGATGGGAGTGAAGAACGCCATCCACACGCCGAGGTTGGCCGCGAAGACCAGGCCGATCCAGCGGGGCCGCACCGGCACCGTGGGCTCGGCGAGCGCCGCCGGCAGCGCCGGCGGCGTCGGGTCGAGGCTGGTCACCGCGCCGACCCCGGCCGGCTGGCCGCGATCACGCCGCGAAACCAGGTGTACGACGACTTCGGCGTACGGGTCTGGGTGGCGTAGTCGACGTGCACCAGACCGAAGCGCTTGGTGAACCCCTCGACCCACTCCCAGTTGTCCAGCAGCGACCAGACGAAGTACCCGCGGACGTCCACCCCGTCGTCGATGGCGGCCCGGACCGCCCGCAGGTGCCCGTCGAGGTACGCGATCCGCTCCGTGTCGGTCACCCGCCCGTCGGCGTCGGGTGCGTCGTCGTACGCGCAGCCGCTCTCGGTGATCTCGATGGGCGGCAGCGCGTCGCCGTACGTGTCGCGCAGCCAGCCGAGCAACTCGTGCAGCCCGTCGGGGGCCACCGGCCAGTCGAAGGCGGTACGCGGGTACCCGTCGAGCGGGACGAGGTCGAACGGCAGGGGCGAGCCGTCCCCTGCTGCCCGTACACCGGTGGGGTTGTAGTAGTTGACCCCGAGGACGTCGATCGGGGTGGCGATCGTGTCGAGGTCGCCGGGGTGGATGACGCCCAGGTCGAGGCCGGGCAGCTCCGGGTAGCCGCGGCCGAGCAGCGGGTCGGTGAAGAGCCTGTTGTGCAGCGCCTCGTACGCCGTCCCGGCGGCCCGGTCGGCGTCGCTGTCGCCGAGCACCCGCACGGGCGAGTAGTTGTTGGCGATCGCCACCGGGCTGGCGGTGTGTGACCGCAGCGCGGCGACCGCGAGCCCGTGCCCGAGCAGTTGGTGGTGGGCGACCGGGAAGGCGTCGAGCAGCAGCATCCGGCCGGGGGCGTGCACGCCCATACCGTAGCCGAGGCTCATGTGGATGAAGGGCTCGTTCAGGGTGATCCAGAGCCGGACCCGGTCGCCGAGCCGGGCAGCGGTCTTCTCGGCGTAGTCGGCGAACCGGGCGGCGGTGTCGCGGTGCAGCCAGCCACCGGCGTCTTCGAGGGGTTGCGGCAGGTCCCAGTGGTAGAGGGTGGCCACCGGGTCGACGCCGGCGGCCAGCAGCTCGTCCACCAGCCGGTCGTAGAAGTCCAGACCCGCCGGGTTGGTCGGGCCGGTGCCGGTGGGCTGGACCCGGGGCCACGCGATGGAGAAGCGGTACGCGGAAACCCCCAGACCGGCCAGCAGCGCCACGTCCTCGGTGTGCCGGTGGTAGTGGTCGCAGGCCACCGCACCGCTGCTGCCGTCGCTGATCCGCCCGGGGGTGCCCGCGAAGGTGTCCCAGATGGACGGAGCCCGGCCGTCGGCAGTGGCGGCGCCCTCGATCTGGTGGGCCGATGTGGAGACGCCCCAGCGGAAGCCGGTGGGGAACTGGGGCATCGGTGCTGTCGACATGCGCCCTCCCGGAGAACGTGAAACGTGCTCGGGACTTTAGGGCGCTCTCGATGAATGCGCCATAGGCCGGGCTGGCGCATTCCGCAATGGTTGATCGGCGTGTCTTTTTCCGAACCCGTCCAGGTAAGTCCGATTTAACGCATAGAGTGCCGATATCGTGGGATGTCCTCACCGGAGGAAAGACGGAAATGATCCTCGTGGAACGCAGTGCGCACGTGGCGGCGCCAATTGAAGTGGTCTGGGATGTCGTTCAGCGGGCCGAGCAGTTGCCGGCCTGGCTGGCCGGGGTCCGCGCGGCCGAAGTGCTCTCAGGAGAGGGCTTCGGGCGGCGACAACTGGTCCAGGCGGGGCGCGGCTCGGCGCATGAGGCCGAGGTGATCGCCTACCAGGAGCCGACACTCATCGGCTGGCGGGAACGGGCCAAGGGCGCTGGATCTCGGGCGGAGGCGCGCACCGAGATCTACGTCCAGCTCACCGGCGACGACGAGGAGGGCGGGACGATCGTGCGCCTCATCGTGGTCCGCTGGCCGGCCGGCCCGGTCAAGGCGGCCCTGCTGCGCCTCGGACTGCGTCGGGTCGGCGCCGACCTGGAGGACTCGCTGGCCCGGCTCACCGACCTGGCCGCCGTCGGCTGACGAGCGCCATCCTCCCGGCGTCACCCGCGACGGCGGTGGTCCGGATCCCCGCCAGGGCTCCCGGGCCACCGCCGCTCCGTACACCGAAAGGGCCCGGCGCATGCGCGCCGGGCCCTCCTCAGTGGTGCTGCGGTCAGCTGTCGCCGCCGGTCTCACCGACCGGGGCGGCGTTGACGTCGTCGATCGCGTACTTCTTGGCGGCCTCGGCCGGAACCGTTGTCGCCACCGCGCCGCTGCGGGCGAGCTGCCGCAGCGTGGCCACCACGATCGACTCCGCGTCGACGTGGAAGTGCCGGCGCAGCGCGTGCCGGGTGTCCGACATGCCGAACCCGTCGGTGCCGAGCGACGTGTAGTCGCCGGGTACCCAGCGGGAGATCAGATCCGGCACCGCCCGCATGAAGTCGCTCACCGCGACCTTCGGGCCCTCCGCGTCGGCCAGCTTCTGCTGGATGTACGGAACCTTCGCCTCTGCGCCCGGGTTGAGCAGGTTGTACTCCTCGGTCTCCACCGCGTCGCGGCGCAGCTCCGTCCAGGAGGTCACCGACCAGACGTTCGCGCCCACCCCCCAGTCCTGAGCGAGCAGCTGCTGAGCCTTCAGCGCCCACTGCATCCCGGTGCCCGAGGCGAGCAGGTTGGCCTTCGGGCCGTCGACCTGCGGTGCCGGCGAGTAGCGGTAGATGCCCTTGAGCAGGCCCTCCACGTCCACGTCGGCCGGCTCGGCCGGCTGCAGGGTGGGCTCGTTGTAGACCGTCAGGTAGTAGAAGACGTTCTCCTGCGCGTCCCCGTACATCCGGTGCAGACCCTGCTCCATGATGTGCGCGATCTCGAACGAGAACGCCGGGTCGTACGCCACCACCGCCGGGTTGGTGGCCGCGATCAACAGCGAGTGCCCGTCCTCGTGCTGAAGACCCTCACCGTTGAGCGTGGTCCGACCCGCCGTGGCACCGAGCAGGAAGCCCCGGGCCATCTGGTCGGCCGCCGCCCACAGCCCGTCGGCGGTCCGCTGGAACCCGAACATCGAGTAGAAGATGTACATCGGGATCATCGGCTCGTCGTGCGTGGCGTACGCCGAGCCGGCCGCGGTGAACGAGGCCACCGAACCAGCCTCGTTGATCCCCTCGTGCAGGATCTGCCCGGAGGTCGACTCCTTGTACGACAGGAACAACTCGCGGTCGACCGAGGTGTAGCGCTGGCCGTGCGGCGAGTAGATCTTCGCGGTCGGGAAGATCGAGTCGAGACCGAAGGTACGGGCCTCGTCCGGGATGATCGGCACCCAGCGCTTGCCGAACTCCTTGTCCTTCATCACGTCCTTGAGCAGACGGACGAAGGCCTGCGTGGTGGCCACCTTCTGCTTGCCCGAGCCGCGCTTGATGTCCGCGAACCGCTCCGGGCCCGGGATGGCCAGCCGCTTCGTGCTGGTCCGCCGGGACGGCAGGTACCCGCCGAGCTGCTCGCGCCGCTCCTTGAGGTACGCCAACTCCTCGGACTTCTCGCCCGGGTGGAAGTACGGCGGCAGGTAGGGGTTGTCCTCCAGCGCCGAGTCCGGGATGTCCAGGTAGAGCCGGTCCCGGAAGGTCTTCAAATCCTCCAGCGTCAGCTTCTTCATCTGGTGGGTCGCGTTGCGGCCCTCGAAGTGCGAGCCGAGGGTCCAACCCTTGATCGTCTTCGCCAGGATGACAGTGGGCTGACCGGTGTGCTCGGTGGCCGCCTTGTAGGCCGCGTAGAGCTTGCGGTAGTCGTGCCCACCCCGCTTGAGGTTCCAGATCTCGTCGTCGCTGAGCGGCTCGACCATCTTGCGGGTCCGGGAGTCACGGCCGAAGAAGTGCTCCCGCACGTACGCGCCCGACTCCGCCTTGTAGGTCTGGTAGTCGCCGTCGGTAGTGGTGTTCATCAGGTTGACCAACGCGCCGTCGGTGTCCGCGGCGAGCAGCGGGTCCCACTCACGACCCCAGACAACCTTGATCACGTTCCAGCCGGCACCCCGGAAGAACGCCTCCAGTTCCTGCATGACCTTGCCGTTGCCCCGGACCGGGCCGTCCAGCCGCTGCAGGTTGCAATTGATCACGAAGGTGAGGTTGTCCAGCTCCTCGCGGGCGGCCACGCCGATCGCGCCGAGCGTCTCCGGCTCGTCCATCTCGCCGTCGCCGAGGAACGCCCAGACGTGCTGCTGGGAGGTGTCCTTGATGCCGCGGTGCTGCAGGTACCTGTTGAACCGGGCCTGGTAGATCGCGTTCAGACCACCGAGACCCATCGAGACGGTGGGGAACTCCCAGAAGTCCGGCATCAGCCGAGGGTGCGGGTACGAGGGCAGCCCGCCACCGGGGTGCGACAGCTCCTGGCGGAACCCGTCGAGCTGGTGCTCGCTGAGCCGCCCCTCCAGGAACGCCCGCGCGTACATGCCGGGCGAGGCGTGGCCCTGGTAGAAGATCTGGTCGCCACCACCCGGGTGGTTCTTGCCCCGGAAGAAGTGGTTGAAGCCCACCTCGTAGAGCGACGCCGAACTGGCGAAGGTGGAGATGTGCCCGCCGACGCCGATCTCCGGGCGCTGCGCCCGGTGCACCAGCATGGCGGCGTTCCACCGGACGTACGCCCGGATCCGCCGCTCGACGTGCTCGTCACCCGGGAACCACGGCTCGCGCTCCGACGTGATGGTGTTGATGTAATCGGTGGTGGTCAGGGGCGGAACCCCGACCTGGCGCTCACGGGCCCGCTCCAGCAGGCGCAGCATGACGTAGCGAGCGCGTTTGGCGCCGCGTTCGTCGATGACACCGTCAAGCGACTCGACCCATTCGCTTGTCTCTTCAGGGTCGATGTCCGGAAGCTGGCTCGGTAGGCCGTCGCTGATCACCGGGCGCTTGCGTTCCGTAGCCACAGGCGTTCCCTCGGTTGTGTGTGGGATAGGTCTCTAGCGCCATCCTGCCCCCTGGTGGCACCCGTCGTCACGTCTAGGTCCCCCCGACGCGATGCTGAACACAGGTACTCACCGGTAACTTAGCGCGACGGCCCGACGAAACCTGAGCGGTTTGCCCGCCCCTCCTACCGTCACAGCCATGGAAAGAGACATCGTCGCGCTTCACGGGACCATGATCTTTTTCGGAGTCGTGGGAGTGGCGACCGGAGTATTCGGGCTCGTCTCCGATGACAGAGCGTTGAAGGGGGCAGGGGCTTTCGGCACCTTGGTGGGTGTCCTGGGCGTGGTCAGGCTGTGGCAGGCGAGCCGCGAGGCTCGACTCGCCCACGAATCCCGAAATCAACGCCGCCCGGACCGGAACGGCCCCGGGTACCCCGCCTACCCGAGGGCCACAGGTGACGTCGGCGGTGGTCGGCACGTCGATCGTCAGCGGGACGGTGACCGCGACAGCTCCAGCGGTGACCGCAACGGCTCCGGCGGCAGCACCGACTCCAGCGGCGGCTGGTCCGGCTGGGGCTGGTCCGGCGGTGACTCCGGCGGAGGCTCATCCGGCGTTGATTCCGGTGGGGGTTGGTCCGGCGGCGGTGACTCCGGCGGTGGTGGTGGCGGTTCCTGACCTCGCCCTACGGCAGAATGCGACGTATGCGCAGCGACGTCATCACTGTCCAGACCGGTTCCCGGCCGACGGTCCGGGACATCACCGCCGAGGCCCAGCAGTTCGTCTCCGGTGAGGGCGACGGCCTGCTGCACGTCTTCGTGCCGCACGCCACCGCCGGCCTGGCGATCATCGAGACCGGCTCAGGCTCCGACGACGACCTGCTCAGCGCTTTGGACGACCTGCTTCCCACCAAGGACCGCTGGCGGCACCGACATGGCTCACCCGGCCACGGCCGAGACCACGTGCTGCCGGCGTTCATTCCGCCGTACGCCACCCTCCCGGTGCTCGACGGCCGGCTGGCGCTGGGCACCTGGCAGTCGGTCTGCCTCGTCGACACCAACGGCGACAACCCGACCCGCCAGGTCCGCTTCTCCTTCCTCCCCGCCTGACGCCCTGCCCTCCGTGTTGCCTCCGCGCGCCCCTCTTTGCGCCGATCTTGCACTTCCTGTCCTCACATAAGGGGCATCCCGCGCATTTCGACGACCGAAACTGCAAGATCGGCGCGGAAGAGGTTGCTGTGGGCCGGCGGGGCGGGTGGGCGCGGGTGCTGGGGGCAAGATCGTGCTCGATCGTGGTTGTAGTGGGGTCGGAGGGCTGGGCAGGCCACTACATCCAGGATGTTGCGCGCGGCGGAGAGGTCGCGCGGCAGTAGGCGGATCGCGATCCAGCGAAGGTGCGGTCCGTCTGGGCGGTGGGCCTGGGCCTGATCGATGAGCTGGGTGGACGCGTGTTCACCGTACGATGTGGTCGTGACGCGGCAGGTGGATTCCGCAGTGGGCGGGCCGGTGGATCGGGCCGGTCTCGCCACAGAGGTGCAGCGGCGGATGGCGCATGTCACCGACGCGCTGCGACACCGGCAGGGCTCCGCGTTCGCCGAGTTGGGGCTCACCCCGGCGGCGGCCCGGGCGCTGCGGGAATTGGACCCGGACCACCCGCTGCCGGCTCGGGATCTTGCCGGTCAGCTCGGTTGTGACCGGTCCAACGTGACCGTGCTGGTCGACAAGCTGGAGCAGGCCGGGCTTGTCGAGCGGCGTACCGACCCAACGGACCGGCGGCAGAAGACACTGCTGGTGACCGGGGAGGGTCGCGTCGTGCGGGCCCAGGTGATCGAGGTGATGTCCGACTCCCGACTCCTGTCCGGGCTGAGCGACGAGGAGCTGCGTACCCTTCGTGAGCTGGTCTGGAAGGTGTCCGACGGCGGCTGTCCGGAGTCCTTCGAGGCGGAGTGAGAGCACCAGTGCCGGCCGTGTCCCACTGGGCGAGCAGGGCTTCCGTCGGTAATGCTGTCCGACGTGACCACCCCGCAAGATCTCGACGACCGGTTCCGGGAGACGCTGGCGGCGCTGCCCGCCGCCGAGCGGCGGCGTGACCCCGCCGACCCGGTCACCGACGACGCCCCACTGACCGGCGCGCAGGTGCTGGACCTGTTCGACGCGCAGGTGACCAGCCGGCAGCTCGACCTGGCCGGCCGCTGGTTGCGAAGCTTCGGGGAGGGTTTCTACACGATCGGCTCGGCCGGGCACGAGGGTAACGCCGCGGTCGCCGCCGCGCTGCGTCCCACCGATCCGGCGTTGCTGCACTACCGTTCGGGCGCCTTCTACTGCCTCCGCGCCGCCCAGGCCGCCGCCGACCCGTCCCAGGCCGCCGACGAGACGAGGACCGCCGACCCAACCCGGACTGCCGACCCAACCTGGGCCGCCGACGAGACGCGGATCGTCGACCCGACGAGGACCGCCGACGCAGCCCGGACCGCCGACGGGACGAGGATCGCCGACCCGACGAGGGCCGCCGACGGCACGAGGATCGTCGACGACGCCAGGATCGTCGATCCGGCGAGGACCGCCGCCGCAGCCCGGATCGCCGACCCCGAGCCGACCGACGGTCGACCGGCGGACCGTGACCCCGGGTCGACAGCCGATCGGGAGATGTCCGAACCGGAACCGTCCGGGACCGAACCGACCGCGGCGGCCGACGGGTTCGGGGCGTACGCGGAGGCGGCCAGGGACGTGCTGCGCGGGATGGTGGCGTCCAGCCTTGAGCCGATCGCCGGGGGCCGGCACAAGGTGTTCGGCCGGGCCGACCTGGCCATTGTGCCGACCACTTCCACCATCGCCTCGCACCTGCCCCGCGCGGTCGGGATGGGACTTGCTGTCGAGCGGCTGCGCCGGTTGGACAGCGCTGGACGGCGTACCGGAGTCGGGGTGCGGGTGGGCAGCGGCGCGGGCGCCGCGCACGCCCCCTGGCCGCCGGACGCGATTGTGGTGTGTTCCTTCGGCGACGCCTCGGTCAACCACGCCAGCGCGACGGCCGCCTTCAACACCGCCGGGTGGTACGACCATGCCGGCCTGCGGATTCCGGTGCTCTTCGTCTGTGAGGACAACGGGCTGGGCATCAGTGTCCGGTCACCGGAGGGTTGGGTGGCGGCGACCCTGCGGGCCAAGCCGGGCATCCGCTACTTCGAGGCGGACGGGGTCGACCCGGTGGGGACGTACGTGGTGGCGGCGGAGGCCGCGGCGTGGGTACGCCGCAACCGGCGGCCGGCAGTGCTGCACCTGCGCACCGTGCGGCTGATGGGTCATGCCGGGGCGGATGCGGAGTCGGCGTACCGGGGCCCCGCCGAGCTGGCCGAGGACCTGGACCGGGACCCGGTGGCCGCCACCGCGCGGCTGCTCGTGGAGGCCGGGGTGGCGACGGGCGAGGAGCTGTTGGCCAGGTACGACGAGACCGGCTGGCAGGTGCGTCGGTTGGCGGAGGAGGTGCTGGGCGAGCCGAAGTTGGCGTCCGCGGCGGACGTGGTGTCGGCGCTGGCACCTCGCCGTCCGGTGCGGGTGGCGCGGGCGGTGGCCGACGCCGCGGCGCGGGCCAGCGGGCCGGGTGCGGGTGCCCGGGCGGAGGCGTTCGGTGGCAAGCCGCCGGAGTTGGCCGGGCCGATGACGTTGGCGCAGAGCATCAACTCCGCACTCGCCGACGGGATGCTCGACCACCCGCAGATGGCGATCTTCGGTGAGGACGTCGCTGCCAAGGGCGGCGTGTACGGGGTGACGAAGGGCCTGCGGGACAGGTTCGGGGCGGCCCGGGTCTTCGACACCCTGCTCGACGAGACGTCGGTGCTGGGGCTGGGCCTGGGTGCCGGGCTGGCCGGGATGCTGCCGGTGCCGGAGATCCAGTACCTGGCGTACCTGCACAACGCCGAGGACCAGTTGCGTGGTGAGGCGGCCACCATGCGCTTCTTCTCGCAGGGGGCCTTCCGCAACCCGATGGTGCTGCGGGTGGCGGGCCTGGCGTACCAGGAGGGGTTCGGCGGGCACTTCCACAACGACAACTCGGTGGCCGTACTCCGGGATGTGCCCGGTCTGGTGGTCGCGGTGCCGGCGCGGCCGGACGATGCCGCGCCCATGCTGCGGACCTGTCTGGCGAGCGCGGCGGTGGACGGCAGTGTGTGCGTGTTCCTGGAACCGATAGCGCTCTACCACACCCGCGATCTGTACGCGGAGGGTGACGGTGAGTGGCTGGCGGGCTATCCGGAGCCGGGCGGGTGGGTGGCCGAGCACGTGCCGGTCGGACGGGCTCGCGTCTACCGGGTCGGCTCGGCGGACGACCTCACCATCATCACCTTCGGTAACGGGGTGCGGATGTCGTTGCGGGCCGCTGCCGTCCTCGCCGAGGAGGGGGTGGGCACCCGCGTGGTGGATCTGCGCTGGCTCGCCCCGCTGCCGGTGGCCGACATCATCCGGGAGTCCTCGGCGACCGGAAGGGTGCTGGTCGTGGACGAGACGCGCCGCTCCGGCGGGGTCGGCGAGGGGGTGATCGCCGCGTTGGTCGACGCCGGATATGTCGGTGCCGCGCGTCGAGTGGCGGGAGTTGACTCGTTTGTACCATTAGGTCCGGCAGCACGTCACGTACTGGTCTCCGCGGAAGCCATTACCGACGGTGCCCGTACGCTGCTGGCACGGTAAATTCCGTTCCACCCGGTGCGCCACTTGCGCGCAGACCAACAACTGTGTGGACTCTGCCTGACGGCGTCGCACCGACGCCGCGAGCAGGGACGAGATGAGGAGGCACGCGACAGTGAGCGCGACCGCTGGTCAGGCCGCCGACGGGGTACGCAGCCTGGCGGACCGGTTCGGGATGGAACCGGGGATGGTCGTCATGGAGATGGGGTACGACGACGACGTCGACCAGGATCTCCGAGACGCCCTGACCGACCGCTGTGGAGATCTGGTCGACGAGGACACCGACGAGGTGGTCGACGCGGTGCTGGTCTGGTACCGGGACGGCGACGGCGATCTCTTCGAGTTGCTCGTCGATGCCCTCGGCCCGCTGGCCGACAACGGCGTCGTGTGGCTGCTCACCCCGAAGGCGGGGCGCGAGGGGCACGTCGAACCGAGCGAGGTCGCGGAGTCCGCGCCCACCGCAGGCCTTCAGCAGACCTCGACCGTCAACGCCGGCCGAGACTGGAGCGGCGCACGTCTGGTGCTGCGTCGAGGGGCCAAGGCCAAGAAGTAGCCGGCCCCGCTCCGCTCACCCGACGGTCCGCCCACCGCCGGGTCGCCGACCGGTGCCGTTCACCCGACTCGACGCGAGGAGAGTTCGCATGCCGATCGAGGTTGGTGCCGAGGCACCGGACTTCGTGCTCAAGGACCAGAACAACCAGGAGGTCCGACTCTCGGACTTCCGGGGCAGGCGTACCGTCCTGCTGGTCTTCTACCCGCTCGCCTTCACCGGCACCTGCCAGGGTGAGCTGCACGAGGTGCGAGACAACCTCGGCGAGTACGCGAACGACGACGTCCAGGTGCTGACCGTCAGCGTCGACTCGGCGTACAGCCACAAGGTCTGGGCCGATCGCGAGGGCTACCAGTTCCCGATGCTTGCCGACTTCTGGCCGCATGGCGGCGTCGCCCAGGCGTACGGGGTCTTCAACGACGTGGCCGGCTTCGCCAACCGCGGCACCTTCGTCATCGACAGGACCGGCGTGGTCCGCTTCGCCGAGATGAACGGCCCGGGCGAGGCCCGCGACCAGCAGGGCTGGCGCAAGGCCATCGCCGAAGCCACCAGTTGACCGGGGTACGCCGTGCGCCCGGGTCGGTGGCGGGCAGGTAAGCTTGCCAGCCACCGGCCCGCCACACGGGCGATCCGGGCGCGTAGCTCAGCGGGAGAGCACCCGCCTTACAAGCGGGGGGTCGCAGGTTCGAAACCTGCCGCGCCCACCCTGCACCACCAACGCAAAACGTTGAGGCGGCATCCACCTCTTCGCCGACGGCGTGCCCGAGCCGGATCACCCGGCTGATCCGACCAGCGATCGGTGCGTGGCGTTTCTGTTGGCAGCCCGACATGTACAAGCGATCCGTGGCAGCTCAGCAGGGCAGCACTCGGCATGTCGACCTGCTGAGCTGCCAGGGATCGAGGGCTGGCGGGCGCGCCCCGGGTCGAGGGGTCAGCTTCACGGCGGCGACCTTCCGTCTGGCGGCCATCGGAGGTCTCGCCCGGAGCGCCAGGTCCGATACCCGCGACAGTCGACGGCCGAACGAGCCGGGCGGGCATCCATGATCCGCGCAACTACGCGGATCCTGCTGCCTCAACGGCCGGCCGGACAGCAGGAACGCGGAAGTTGCGCGGATCATGGGGGTGGGGGAGGGTGGCCGGCGTGGGAGGTGGGGCCGTGGAACTGGCAGGCGTTGGCGCGGTGCTGTTCGACATGGACGGCACCCTCGTCGACTCCGATGCGGCCGTCGAGCGGGCCTGGGAGCGGTGGGCCGCCGAGTACGGCGTCGACCCGGCGGCGGCGTTGGCGATCGCGCACGGCAGCCCGGCCGACCGGACCATCAGCCGGCTGCTGCCCGCGCTGGACGAGGCCGCTGTCGCCGTCGCGGCGGCCCTGCAGTTGGCGTTGCAGTACGACGACCTGTCCGACGTGACGGCCACCGCCGGGGCGCACGAGCTGCTGAACGCGCTCGGCCGGTTGGGGTTGCCCTGGGCGGTGGTGACCAGCGCCGACAGGCGGCTCGCCGAGGCCCGGCTCGGCGCCGCCGGCATCACGGCACCGGTGGTGGTCACTGTGGAGGACGTCAGCGTCGGCAAACCGGACCCGGAGGGCTACCTGCGGGGCGCGGCGCTGTTGGGCGTACCCGTGGGGCGTTGCCTTGTCGTCGAGGACGCCGAGGTCGGCCTGCGGGCCGGGCGGGCGGCGGGGGCGATGACCGCGGCGCTGAAGGGGCTCGACGGCGACCTGCGCCTGGCCGACCTGGCCCAGTTGGCCCGCCGCCTGGAATCGCCGTAACCCTGACCTCGCCCGCCTGCTCAACCAGTGCGCCGTCTGGTCAGCCGGACGGCGGTCAGGGCGACCAGCAGCAGGGTGACGCCGAAGAGCAGGGCGTTGCGGGCGACTGTGGGATACCCGAGCCGGGGTACGTCGAGGAACGGGTAGAGATAACGGTCCTCGGCCCCGCCGAAGGCACCCCGAGGGTCATCCCGACGTCGGGCCGACCGGCGGGAGCGACGCGTACAGCTTGACCAGTTCGGTCAGGTAGCGCTCTTCGGACCAACCCGTCGCCGCCGTCCGGCCGTCCCGGATCACTGTCGCGCGCAGCTCCCGCTCGGTGAGCAGCCGGGTGAGCAGCGCCCCGAACGCCGTCGGGGTGGGCTCGGCGACCGGCCGGGTGGTGCCGGTGCCGGGCCGCTCAGCCAGTCGGGCGTCCACAATGGCCACCGGTAGTCCGTACGCCTCGGCCTCGGCGAGCACCAGACCCTGCGTGTCGGTGGTGGAGGCGAACGCGAGCACGTCCGCCGCCCGGTAGTGGGCGCCGACCCGGTGGCGTGGCACCGGACGAAGCAGGTGCAGCGCGCCGCCGACGCCGTACCGGTGGGCCAGCCGACGGACCGCGAGCCGGTGCCGGCGGGCCCCGAGCAGCACCAGCCGGGCGGCCGGCAACTCGCGGTGGACCTGGGCGAACGCGGCCAGCAGCAGCTCCGGGTTCTTCTCCGGCGCGGCCCGGCCCACCGACAGCAGGACCGGCGCGTCCGCCGGGATGCCCAGCCTGGCCCGCAGCCGCCGCCGGTCGTCGGCATCGGGATGTGGCGCGGCGGCCGGGGTCGGCAGGACCACTATCGGCGTGCGCCCCGCCATCGCCGCCATCATCGTCGCGGTTTTCGCCGAGGGGACGACCAGGACGGTGCTGTGGGCCAGCAGGGTCCGCCCGAGCGCCACCAGCCGGGCCTGTCGACCCGGCCCGGCGTGGGCGAGCGCCCACAGGTCCCGGGCCCGCCACCGCAGACCCAACCGCAGACCGGCGTACGCGGCCCCGATCGGGATCTCCGGATAGTGCGCGGCGTACGCGACGACGTCGGTGTGCCACGTCAGCACTGTCGGTACGCCCCGGGTCGCGGCCCAGCGCAGCCCGGCGACGCCGAGCGGACCGGTGGTGTGCACGTGCACGACGTCCACCGGTGCTCGGGGCGGGCGGGGCAACGCCAGCCGGTACGGCCGGGTCGGCACCGACAGCGAGGGCACCTCGCCCGACCGGCGGCGACGCCGGGACAGCGGGCCGGGGCAGTACAGCACGACCCGGTGCCCAGCGGCGCGCAGCAGCGCCACTGTGGTGCCGACCGAGGTGGCCACCCCCTCCGGGTTGGTGAGGTGGCTGTCGCTGACGTGGGCGATCCGCACAGTGCCATCGTCGCCGGACCGCGCACCCCCGCCGGCGTCCGGCGGGGAAACGGTTGGCGCGTCCGGGTCTGTTCTGTTGCACTACCCGCGCGGACAACGACGAAAGGAGAGACGTGGTGGAGTTGACGTTGACGCCGGTGACGGAGCAGGACCTGGCCCGCCTGCTGAGGGCACTGGAGCAGGGGTACGCCGAGGACCTGGTGGCCCACCGGGGGATGACCCCGGAATCGGCCCTCGAACGGTCGGTCAGCCAGGTCCGGGAGTCGCTGCCGGAGGGCGCGGCCACGGAGGGTTCGCTGCTGCGGACGGGCCGGGTCGGCGACACCGAGGTCGGCTGGATCTGGGTGAGCCTGCCCACGGCCGCCGCCCCGAACCAGGCGTGGATCCACAACATCGAGGTGCACGAGGAGCACCGGGGACGCGGGTACGCGCGGCGGATGATCCAGCTCATCGAGGCCGAACTCGCCCAGCACGGGGTACCCGAGTTGGGTCTGAACGTCTTCTGGGTGAACACCGTGGCGGTCGGCCTCTACCGCAGCCTGGGCTTCGAGGTCACCTCACAGCAGATGGTCAAGCGCCTCACCCCGTCGAGCTGAACCGGCGGTGAGCCCTGGGTCGGGTCCTCTCGGCAGGACTGTTCACCTGCCGAGCGGGAAACCGGCGCGGACCGCACCTGGGGAGGAGCGACGGATGACGCACGGCGCCGGACTGACCATCGGTGTGCTCGGCTCGTACGGTGGGCGAAACCTCGGCGACGAGGCGATCCTCACCGGCCTGCTCACCGATTTGCGCACGCAGGAACCGAACGCCCGGATCATCGTCTTCTCTCGGAACCCGGAGCACACCCGGGCCGCACATCCGGACGTCGAAGCGGTGCCCTGGGAGGGCGTGAGCCGTACCGACTCGGCCCTGGTCCTGGCCCAGCTCGACCTGCTCATCCTGGGCGGCGGCGGCATCCTCTACGACCGGGAGGCCCGCCGTTACCTGCGGGTGGTCCGGGTCGCCCAGGAGCGGGGCCTGCCGCTGATCACGTACGCGGTGGGGGTGGGACCGCTCAGCGACGGGGTGGACACCGGCATGGTCCGGGAAACGCTCTCCAGTGCCACCCAGGTCACCGTCCGCGACCAGGAGTCCCGGATGGTGCTCGAGGAAGCCGGTCTGCTGAACCCGATCACCGTCACCGCGGACCCGGCGTTCCTCCTGCAACCGGAGGAGTTCCCGGCCCAACTGCTCGCCGAGGAGGGCGTACCGGTCGGCAAGCGGCTGGTCGGGATCAGCGTGCGGGAGCCGGGACGGGCCGCCGAACGTCTCGACGTGGACGGTTACCACCGGCTCCTGGCCCAGATCGGTGACTTCCTGGTGCACCGGATCGACGCGTACGTGCTGTTCGTGCCAATGGAACGCGACGACATCAGGCACTCGCACGGGGTGTTGTCGCACATGGTCGCCGCCGATCGCGGCCGGATCCTGCACGGCACCTACTCACCGCAGCAGGTGCTGGGGCTGATGCGCCACTTCGACCTGGCCGTCGGCATGCGCCTGCACTTCCTGATCTTCGCGGCGATGGTCGGCACGCCGTTCCTGCCCCTGCCGTACGCCGGCAAGGTCTTCGACCTGGCCCAACGGCTCGGGGTGCCGGCGCTGCGCGGCGTGGAACGCGAGGTCGAGGGGCCGCTGCTGGCCGAGGTCGACCGACTCTGGGACGAGCGTGAGCAACGCGCCGAAGCCACCGCACGCCGGGTGGCGGAGGTGTGCGATCAGGCGCGGGGCACCTCGGAGGTCACCCGAGGGGTGCTGGAGAGTCTGCGCAGCCAGACCCTCACCCGGGTCTGAGCGGGGCCTGTCACACCGCCGGGCCGGTCCACCGGTAGCGCCACTCGCGGGCCTCCTCGCGGGCGGTCTCCAACTCGTAGATCTGCGCGTCGGCCAGCCCACCGGAGCCGAGGTGGTGGTGGGTCAGCGGTGGACGGCCGTTGCTGTCCAGCTCGACGGTGATGGTCTGCCCGTCCGCCGTGCCGCCGACGAGAAGGATCTGCACGGATGAAGCCATGCGCCCATCCTGCCCGCCGCAGCGCCGGCCCGCAGCGGATAGCGGGGCAGCGGCGAGCCGGGCCCGTGACTAGGGTCGGCGGATGGAGCAGACGATCGATCCGATGCTCGGTCCGGTGCTCGCCCGCACCGGCGACGAGCGCGCCGTCCTGACCTCGTTCCTCGATTTCCACCGGGGCGTGCTGCTGCGCAAACTGCGCGGCCTCTCCGACGCCGACGCCCGCCGCCGACTGGTGCCGTCGGCCACCACACTCGTCGGGCTGGTCAAGCACCTGACCCTGGTCGAGCGGAACTGGTTCCCGACCCTGCTGGCCCCCGAGCCCGGCGCCGTCTACCTGACCTCGAAGGAGGACGCCGTCGCCAGTTTCACGCTCGCCGAGCAGGAAACCGTCGCTGGGCTCACCGAGGCGTACGAGCGGGCCTGCGCCCGTTCCCGGGAGGTCGCTGCGACCGTCGACCTCGACCACGTGGTGCCGCACCCGCAGCTCGGTGAGGTGTCGGTGCGCTGGATCCTGGTGCACATGATCGAGGAGACGGCCCGGCACGCGGGTCACGCCGACATCCTGCGCGAGCTGACCGACGGCGAGTCCGGCGCGTTCTGAAGCGCACCCGTCAACGGGTGGGCAGCAGGCCCGACGGGTACTCCATCCCGTCGTGAGTGCAGGCCGCAGCGGCCACCCGCGCTGCGTACCGGGCGGCCTGCGGCAGCGGCTCCCCGCGCAACCGGCCGGCGATCAGCCCGGCCGCGAAGGCGTCGCCGGCCCCGTTGCTGTCCACCACCGGCTTCGCCGGCGTTGCAGGCTGCACGGGCACCACAGTCGCGTCACCCGGGTACAGCTCGGCCCCGTCTGCGCCGCGGGTCACCACCACCGTCCGGGGTGCCAGCGTGCCGGCGAGGGCCGCGGCCCGGTGGCCCAACCGCACCCCACTCAGCAGCACCAGGTCGGCGACCTCGGCGAACGGCCGATGGTAGGTGTTCTCGCCGTCCCAGTCGTGCAGGTCGGTGGAGAGGGTCACGCCCGCCGGAACGGCATCCCGCACGGCGGGGAGCAACGGCACCGCCCAATCCATGATCGAAAGGTGGACGTGTCGGGCGTCGCGGACCAGTGCGGCCAACTCGGCGGCGGGAAACGGCGGAGCACCCTGCCACGGGCGCGGGTCGTACAGCGACGTGCGCCGCCCACCCGGGTCCACCAGGTTCACCGACCGGCGGGTGCCGCCCGGGTGCTCGACGAGCAGCGACGGCACCTCGGCCCGGGTCAACGCCGCCCGGACCAGCTCACCAGCGAGATCGGCACCGAGGGTGTCGACAACGAGCACCCGCAGGCCGAGCGCCCGGGCGGCCAACGCCACTCCGGCCCCGGTGTTGCCGATCCGCAGCTCGATCGGCTCGACGGCGTGGGAATCGGCGGCCGGTAACGGCAACGCGGGCACCCGCACCCGCACATCAACCCCGAGCCCCCCAAGAACCAGCAAATCAACCACGCCCCGAAGCTAGCCCGCCGTCGCTACCCGCTCCCGCCCCCGCCCCGCCCCTCGCCCCCGCCCCCGCCCCCGCCCCTCGCCCCGGCGATCTTGCAGTTTCGGTGGTGACAAAAGGTGCAGTCTTCGCAGAATGTCGACACAAAGTGCAAGATCGCGTAGGTGGGGCGGTGGGTGGGGGAGTCTGGTCGGGTGGGCCGCCTAAGCTGGGGGCGGGCGGCGTACTAGGGGGAGCAGGTGCTGGTCATCCATGGGCTGTGGCTGCCCGGTGACAGCTCGACCGGTGGCCTGGCCGTCTGGGCCGAGGACAGCACCGCGCCGATGCCGGCTCGGCGTTCGGGCCGACCGGCCCGGGAACGCCCGCACCCCTTCGCCGCCGGGCACACCGACCTGGCCACCGTGCTCGCCGACGCCGCCGAGCCGAGTAGACCGGACACCGCGCTGCTCACCCTGCCCAGCCTGGCGGGTGCGCCCACCGACTCACCCGAGCTGATCCGGACCACCGTCGCACCCGCGGCCCGCGGTCGGCTCACCCTTGCCGGGTGGCGGGTTCCCATCCTGGTGTACGCCCCCGACCACGCCCTGTCGCTTCTGCACGCCCTGGACGACATCCCGGCGGTGCCCGGGGCCACCCTGCGCCACCTCGCCGAGCTGGCTGACTTCGCCGCCGACCTGGTGACCCGTGGCCGGGTCCTCCCCGGAGTGCGCAGGCCGTCGGGCAACGAGACGTCCGGCTTGGGCGCCCCGGCGGGCAACTGGTCACCTGACGTCGGCACGGCGACGGCCGACCAGATGCCTGAGAACAGCGTGGCGGTGTCAGGCACTCCCGGGCAGGTGCCCGCGCAGGCGGTCTGGCGTCCGCTGCTGACCGGCACCGACGCCGCCTGGGCGCGCTCGCTGGCACTGGCCCTGCCACCGGCCGCCCGAGCCGCCGTCCTGCCGCCCGCCAACGCCGCGTCGGCACCCGCCGCCACCGCTGCGGCACCCGCCACCGCCGCGTTGCCAGCTCCTACCTCCGCGTTGCCACGTGGAGCCGTTGCGCTGCCGACGCCCGGCGGCGGCGCCGCTGCTCAGCGGTCCACCGGGAGCGCCGCCGTTGCGGCGACAGCCGGGTCGGGCGGGCTTGAGCTGACCGCTGCCGCGTTGGTCACGGATGCGCTGGACGCCCTTACCGACGCCGCCGCGCGAGCCGCGCTGGCCACCACCACGCTGGCCCGTGGGCTGCGCCCGGGTGGTCCGGCGCCGGCCTGGTTGGCTGCGCTCGCCGGCCCGCAGCGGGACTTCGCCATCGACCCGGCCGGGCTGGACACCCTCGCCGCCGAGTTGGACACGTGGCAACGCGACGCCGCAGGTGGCCCGGTGCGGGCCAGTTTCCGCCTGGTGGAACCGGCCCCCGACGAGGTCACGGAACCGATCCTGGCCACCCGGGCGGTGCCCACCAACAGCGCGCCAGGGCCGGCCAACAGCGCGTCGGGGCCTGCGAACAGTGCTCCGGGGTCCGTCGACAGTGCAGCAGTCGAATCGGCCGGTGGTGGGCGCTGGCGGTTGGAGTTCGGGTTGCAGGCGGCGGACGAGCCCGGCCTGCACGTGGATGCCGCGGAGGTCTGGCGGGCGTCGCCGGCGCTCGGTGGTCTGGCCGGTCGGACCCTTAGCCCGCAGGAGACGCTCCTCGCCGAGTTGGGCCGGGCCAGCCGGCTCTGGCCGGACCTGGACGTCGCGCTGCGTACCGCTGCCCCGGAGGCGATGGAACTCGACGTCGAGGGCGCGCACCGGTTCCTCAGCGCGGGTGCGCCGGTGCTGCACGCGGCCGGGTTCGGGGTGCTGCTGCCGTCCTGGTGGCAGCGTCCGTCGGCGCGACTGGGTGCCCGGTTGAAGGCGCGCAGCCGTACCGCGCCGGGCACTGTGGGCGGCACCGAGGCCGGGGTGGGCCTGGACGCCCTCGTCGACTACCGCTGGGAGATCGCACTCGGTGACCACCCGCTCTCCGCCGAGGAGTTGGCGGCGTTGGCCGAGACGAAGACCCCGCTGGTACGGCTCCGCGGCCGGTGGGTGGAGTTGGACCCGGGCCGCCTCGCCGCAGGTCTGCGCCTGCTCCGCTCCGCGGGTGAGTTGACAGTCGCCGACCTGCTCCGCCTCGGGCTGGCCGACGGCGAGGCCACCGGCGCGCTGCCGGTGCTGGAGGTGACGGCCGACGGGGCGCTGGGCGACCTGCTGGCCGGCGCGGTCGAGCGGCGGCTCACCCCGCTGGACCCGCCGCCGGGCTTCCAGGGGACGCTGCGGCCGTACCAGCAGCGAGGGTTGGCCTGGCTGGCCTTCCTGCGCTCGCTCGGCCTGGGTGGTGTGCTCGCCGACGACATGGGGCTGGGCAAGACGGTGCAGCTGCTCGCGTTGCTCGCCGGTGACCCGCCGGAGGCCGGGCCGACCCTGTTGGTCTGTCCGATGTCGCTGGTCGGCAACTGGCAGCGGGAGGCGGCACGGTTCACCCCGGGGCTGCGGGTGCACGTACACCATGGTGCTGAGCGGGCGCGGGGGGCGGAGTTCACGGCGGCCGCGCACGGCGCGGACCTGGTCCTCACCACCTATTCGGTGGCGGCCCGCGACGCCGTCGACCTGGCCGGCATCGACTGGCACCGGGTGGTGGTGGACGAGGCGCAGGCGATCAAGAACGCGTCGACCCGGCAGGCCGAGGCGGTTCGCGCGTTGCCCGCCCGGCAGCGGGTGGCGGTGACGGGTACGCCGGTGGAGAACCGCCTCGCCGACCTCTGGTCGATCATGCAGTTCGCCAACCCGGGTCTGTTGGGGCCGGCGGCGACGTTCCGGAAGAAGTTCGCCGAGCCGATCGAGAGGCACGGCGACGCCGAGGCCGCCGAGCGGCTCCGCCGGATCACCGGCCCGTTCGTGTTGCGCCGGCTCAAGACCGACTCGTCCATCATCTCGGACCTGCCGGAGAAGCTGGAGATGGAGGTGCTGTGCAACCTGACCGCCGAGCAGGCCGCGCTGTACCGGGTGGTGGTCGACGACATGCTCGCCCGGATCGAGACCAGCGACGGCATCGAGCGACGCGGTTTGGTGCTGGCCACCATGACCCGACTCAAGCAGGTCTGCAACCACCCCGCCCAGCTTCTGCGCGACGGTTCGCCGCTGGAGGGCCGGTCCGGCAAACTGGCCCGGCTTATCGAGATCCTGGAGGAGGTGTTGGCGGCGGGGGAGCGGGCGCTGCTCTTCACCCAGTACGCCGAGTTCGGTGCGATGTTGCGCGGTCATCTGTCCGCGCGGTTCGGCCGGGAGGTGCTGTTCCTGCACGGTGGTCTCGGCAAGGCCGAGCGGGACGCGCTGGTGCAGCGCTTCCAGTCGGCGGAGGGCCCGCCGCTGTTCGTCCTGTCCCTCAAGGCAGGTGGCACCGGGCTGACCCTGACCGCCGCGAACCACGTGGTGCACGTGGACCGGTGGTGGAATCCGGCGGTGGAGGACCAGGCCACCGACCGGGCGTTCCGGATCGGGCAGCGTCGACGGGTGCAGGTGCGCAAGTTCGTCTGCGCCGGCACCGTCGAGGAGAAGGTGGCCGCGATGATCGCCGACAAGCGCAGCCTCGCCGAGCGGGTGGTCGGCACCGGCGAGCAGTGGATCACCGAGCTGTCCACGGGTCAGTTGCGGGACCTGTTCGCCCTGGAGGCCGGCGCGGTGGTGGAGTGAGCGGTTGGAGCACTGTGGAGCACCGGCGTGAGCACTGACCGGTTTGCCGACTACGGGCGTCCGCGTCGGGTCGACGGGGGTCTGCGGGCACGCAGCGCCCGGGGCGCGATCGGCCGGTCCTGGTGGTCGCGGCGTTTCCTCGAGGTGTTGGAGTCGTTCGCGCTCGGCACCCGGCTGACCCGGGGCCGGTCGTACGCGCGAGCCGGTCAGGTGCTCACCCTCGACGTCGGCCCCGGCCGGGTCAGTGCTGTGGTGCAGGGCTCCCGGCCGCAGCCGTACCAGGTGTCGATCGCGGTGAAGCCGTTCCCGACGGCGCTCTGGTCCCGACTCGAGGACGAGCTGGCCGGGCAGGCGTTCTTCAGTGCCCGGCTGCTCGCCGGGGACCTCCCCGACGAGTTGGAGGAGCTGTTCGCCGCCGCCGGAGCGCCGCTGTTCCCCGCCGCGGTGGACGAGTTGACCCAGCGCTGCAACTGCCCCGACTTCGCCGTGCCGTGCAAGCACCTCGCGGCGACGTTCTACCTGCTGGCCGAGGCGTTCGACGCGGACCCGTTCGAGCTGCTGCACTGGCGCGGCCGGTCCCGCACGGAGTTGCTCGACGCGCTCCGCGCCCGGCGCTCCGCGGCCACCGGTGCCATCCCGCCGGTCGACCCACCGTCCGAACCGGACGGCCTGGTGTCGGCGGTGGACCTGCCAGCACCTGTCGGCGCCGCGCGCGCGCTCGCCGGCCTGGCGGCGACGCCGTTGGCGGAGACGGCGGACCGCTTCTGGTCGGCGCCGGTGCCGCTGCCGGACCGGCCGCCTCGACTGGTGACCGGCACCGACCTGCTGCTGCGCCAACTCGGCGCGCCGGCCCCGGCCATCGGCGGGCCGGGACTGCTCGAACGGTTGCGCCGCGCGTACCGGGCATTCGGCCCGGCCGACCGGTGACTCGTCACGTCCACCGGTTCAGCCGCCCGGTCGGGCGGTCGAGCGGTCACGTCCAGCGGCGGCGGAACCGCCACATGATGGCCGCGTTGGCCACCAGCACCACCGCGCAGATCGCGCCGGTCAGTCGACCGGCGAACACGGCTATCGCCGGCAGCGACGCCCACAGCACGATGGTCAACAACATCAGGTAGCGGCCTCTACGGGCCCGGACCCGGTGGTCCAGCCGGTTGAAGAAGGCCGGGTCACTTTCCCGGAGCTGACGGGTGATCTGGTCGAATCTGCGCTGATCCTCTTTGCTGAGCATGGCGCTGCCTTCCCCTCACGCGTTCAGCGGTTCGGCGGCATACCCGCTGCGGTGGTGGCTCACGCTCGCCCGCTGCTGCTACTTTTCCTCCACGCGAGCGCGCCTCATGTCCGGCTTACCTGAACCTTAAGTTTGCCTTTGGTGTTGAACGCCGCCGAAAGTGTCGCGTACGGCGAAGTGGTCCGATCCGTGCTCGGCTGCCGCGCGTACGCCCTGCTGGGAAGGTCTGTGGGCTGGCCCGGCCCACCGTCTGTCGCCGCCGTCGCGCTGAGCGCTGTCTTAAGTGCCCTCACGAGTGGGTTCCGGCCACCTTGAAGGGCCCTGGGGCCTTGGTTACCTTGCCGTAGCAACCCCCTCAGGCAACAGTCGCCGCACCTGCCGCACCTGCCCGGTAGCAGCTTCGGCGCTCATCAGAAATCGGGATTGGTACATGGCCGACCAGAATGTGCCACCACGTCGACCGCGGGACGACCGCGGTTGGGACGGACACCAGCACCCCAGCGCTGACGGTTACGGCGACCCCCACCCGCCCGCGCCCTACGGCTACGACTCGCCTCACCCCTACCAGGGCGGGTACGCCGCGCAGGCCGACCCGCGTGAGCAGTACGCCGGACAGCCCGCGCCCGCCCCGCGCGGTCCGCAGTGGGTCGGCCCGGAGGGCCTCGGCCGCCCGGCCCCGGCACGACCGGCCGGCACCGGACTGCCCACCCTCGACGATGACGGCGAGCCGGGTCGCAAGGTCGGCCGACGGAAGGCGATGGTGGCCCTCGGTGGCACCGCCGCCGTCGTCGCCGGTGGCGCGGCGCTCGCCATGACCCCGCAGATCCGTGGCCTCTTCGGCGACGAGGCGGCGGCCGGCGACGCGACCGGCAGCACGGTGACCGACGGCACCGCGGCGCGGCCCAGCGGCCAGCAGCCCAGCACGGTGCGTACGTACACCGAGCAGAACGAGAGCTACATGGGCTCCCGGGCCGGTGAGGCGCTGAAGAAGAACGCGCCGGCCACCGGGCGGACCTTCTCCGGGCCGGCCGCTGCCGCGGCGGCGACCAAGGTGACAGTCAAGACGGTGCTGGCCAAGGACCCGATCCTGCACCTGGCCCGGCGTGCCACCTTCGGCGCGACGCCCGCCGTGATCGCCGACATCAAGCGCGAGGGCATGGACGCCTGGATCCGCGCCCAGATGGACCCGGACAAGGTGGAGCCGAGCAAGGGTGAGCTGAAGCTCGCCGAGCTGCCGACCCAGAAGCTCTCCGTGCAGCAGTTGCGCGACCAGCGGGACAAGCTCAACGAGCAGGACGCCAGCCCGGAGCGGGAGATGGTCGACGCCACCATCGCCCGGCAGATCTGGTCCAAGCGCCAACTGTTCGAGGTGATGGTCGACTTCTGGAACGACTTCCTGCACGTCGCGGCGGACTTCGACGGCGGCGAGGTGTACCGCAACTCGTTCGACCAGGACGTCGTGCGCAAGCACGCGCTGGGCAGCTACCCGGAGATGCTCGTCGCCGCGAACAAGCACCCCGCGCTGCTGATCTACCTGAACCAGAAGGACTCCCGCAAGGACGCCATCAACGAGAACCTCGCCCGGGAGAACCTCGAGCTCTACTCGGTCGGTGTCGACGGCGGCTACAAGGAGCCGGACGTCCGGCAGGCAGCCATGTTGCAGACCGGCCGCGGTGTCGACGACAAGGGCAAGTACGTCTTCCGCCCGGAGCAGCACTACGTCGGCAAGGTGAAGATCCTCGGCTTCACCCACGCGAACAACTCGGCGGACCCGAAGAAGGCCGAAGCGGCGATCGACGCGTACATCACCTACATCGCGACGCACCCGTCGACAGCGAAGTACGTGGCGCAGAGCCTCGCCACCCGGTTCGTCTCGGACACCCCGCCGAAGTCCCTGGTGGACCGGCTGGCCAAGACGTACACCACGAACAAGGGCATGATCAAGCCGGTCCTGATGACGCTGTTCTGCTCCTCGGAGTTCTGGGCCGGTGTGGGCCAGAAGGTGCGTCGGCCGATGGAGTACCTGGTCGCCACGTACCGCACCCTGGGTGTGTCGCCGGAGGCGTCGCCGAAGCACGACAACGGCGACAGCAAGCGCACCGCGTACGCCCGGGGGCTGCGCCAGATCCACGACAAGATGCGCGAGCTGGGCCAGTACCCGATGGGGCAACCCACCCCGGACGGCTACCCGGACGTCTACGTCGCCTGGACCTCCGCCGGTGCCATGGTCAACGGCTGGAACGAGGCGGGCGAGATCCTCGCCGGCTACCGCACCACCTTCACGTACACGGCTCCGGAGAAGCTGGTGGCCAAGCCGCCGGCGACGGCCGGGGCGTACGTGGACGCGCTCTCCCAGCGGCTGGTGGGCCAGAAGTTGAGCACGCGGGAGAAGAACCTCATCCTCGGCGTGGCCGGTGTGGCGGCGACCGCCAAGGTCGACGCCACGTTCAACGGGGCCATCACCGCCGTCGCGCGGGCGATCCTCGCTTCCCCCCAGCACCACCTCCGGTGAGGCACCCGATGGAGAAGACTGTGTACAACTCTTTCCCCCTGCACCCCGAATGCCCCGACGTGCGACGGCTGGCCGACAACCCGGCCGAGGCGTTGCTGCGTGCCGAGGCGGACATCGTCGCCGCGGAGAACGCCGCCGAGTTCGACAGGTACCGCACCCTGGAGAACCTGGAGGAGGCCCAGCAGGACGGGCGGGGCGTGACCCGGCGGACGTTCGTCGCCGGTGCCGCGGCCACCGCCACCGCGCTGGCCACCGCCCAGTTCGTCACCACCTCGGCGTCGTTCGCGGCGACCAAGACCGGCACCCTGATCCACGTCTTCCTCTACGGGGGGCTGGACGGGCTGAGCCTCGTCGCGCCGGACAACGACGCGACGCTCAACAAGGCCCGCCCCGACCTGCTGCTCGGCAACGACTCGCTGGCCCTGGGCCGCGGCTTCAAGTTGACGAGTGCCTTCAAGCCCCTCGAGAAGTGGTTGACGGCCGGACAACTGGGCTTCATCCCGGCGGTCTCCGACGAGCGGCTGTCCCGCAGCCACTTCCAGGCCGCGGACGCCTGCAACCTGGGCGGGCTGCCCAACGAGACCGGCGGCCGGGGTTGGCTCGACGGTCTGGTCGACAACCTGGGCAAGGGCACCGCGTTCCGCAGCGTCGGTATCGGCAGTACGCTGCCCCGCTCGCTTGTCGGCAACAACGGCGCGCTCTCGCTGAACAGCGTCGGCTCCCTGCGGCTCAACGGTGACGAGCGGTACCGCGCCGCCACCGAGAAGGCCATCAAGGGACTCTTCACCGGGATCAACCACCCGGTCGAGGAGGCAGTGAAGGAGGGCATGGGCGCGCTGGCCACCGCCCAGCAGCTCGCCTCCAAGCCGTACCAGCCCGCCGAGGGCGTCAAGTACGAGGGTGTCGGCAACGCCTTCCAGCAACTCGCACAGCTGATCAAGGGTGGCGCCAACGTGCGCGTCGCCACTGTCGGCATGGGTGGCTACGACACCCACGAGAACCAGGGCACCCGCGAGGGCGGCCAGCTGCACCGCCGGCTGAACGAGTTGGCCAGCGCGATGGCCGCCTTCTTCACCGACCTCGGCCCGAAGGCCGCCGACGTGACGATCATGGTGTCCAGCGAGTTCGGCCGTCGGGTCGGCTCCAACACCGGCGGCACCGACCACGGCCACGGCGGCGTCGTCACGGTGCTCTCCGGCAAGAAGCTGGCCGGTTCGCTGCTCGGCACCTGGAACGGCCTGGACAAGCTGGATTCCGGTGACGTGCCGGAGTACAACAACATGTTCAACGTCTACGGCTCGGTCGCGCAGGGCCGGTTCGGGCTCACCAACGCGGAGGTCGACAAGGTCTTCCCCCGCCAGAAGTACGCCCCGATGAAGCTGTACGCGTGACGCATCCGCACACCCACGCCGCCGGCCGTCGTACCGGGACCTCGTCCCGGCACGGCGGCCGGTCGGCTGCACCCGTACCCCCGCAGATCCCGGCCCGGCGCGGGCCCGGCGGCCGACGGCTGCTGGGTGTGCTGCTCCTGGTCGGTCTGCTCGCCAGTTTGTTGCCCTGGTGGCTGGGCACCCCGGCCGGATCGTTGCGGACCACAGCGGCCACCGTCACCGCGGCCGGCCGGATCACCGGCCTGATCGCCGGCTACCTGCTGCTGGTGCAGGTGCTGATGATGAGCCGGTTGCCGGTGCTGGAACGGTGGATCGGCGGCGAGCAGACGGCCCGCTGGCACCGGGACATCGGCGCCACCCTGCTGGTCACCGTGCTGGCGCACATGTCGCTGATCCTCGTCGGCTACGCCGACCTGCGTAAACAGTCGATCCTCGCCGAGGTCGGCACGTTGCTCGGCGACTACGAGGACATGCTCTCGGCGTTCGTCGCCGCCGGCATCATGATGCTTGTCGGGTTCAGCAGCATCCGGGCGATCCGCCGGGCGTTGCCCTACGAGCTGTGGCATGCGCTGCACCTGTCCAGCTACCTGATCCTGCTCCTCGGCTACGGCCACCAGTTCACCCACGGCGCGCAGCTGTACCGGCCCGGACCGGTGCGCACCGGCTGGATCGCTCTCTATTTGCTGGTGGTCGCCGCCCTGCTCTGGGGTCGGGTGATCGCACCGCTGGCGTTCAACCTGCGGTACAGGTTGCGCGTCGCCGACGTCGTCGCCGAGAGCCCCGACACCATCTCCATCTACCTCACCGGGGAGCGGCTCGGCCGGCTGGCGATGCTCGGCGGCCAACACTTCCGCTGGCGGTTCCTCACCCGGGGCTGCTGGTGGCAGTCGCACCCGTTCTCCGTCTCCGCCGCCGCCAACGGCCGCTGGCTGCGGGTCACCGTCAAGGTGGTCGGCACCCACACCGCCGACCTGCGCGACCTGGAACCGGGCACCCGGGTCTGGGCGGAAGGCCCGTCGGGTACCTTCACCGCCGCGCACCGGCTCCGCGAGCGGGCGTTGCTGATCGCCGGTGGCAGCGGCATCACGCCGATCCGGGCGATGCTCGAGGAGCTGCCGCCCGGTGCCGCGCTGATCTACCGGGCCCGCACACCGGCCGACGTGCTGCTCAGCCGCGAGTTGGACTGGCTGGCCCAGGAACGCGACACCTCCGTCTGGTACGTCATCGGCTCCCGCGACGACCCCGGCCCTCGGCAACTGATGAGCCCCGACGGTTTGCGGCAACTGGTGCCCGACGTCGCCCGGCGCGACGTCTACCTGTGCGGGCCGCCCGGATTGGTGGAACAGTCGGTGCGGGCACTGCGGCGGGCCGGCGTGCCCCGACGACAGATCCACCTGGCCACGTTCGAGCTGTAGGAAGGGCATCCCCATGCGTCGCGCGCTCCTCGCGATCACCGGCCTGGCCGCCAGCACCACCGCATTGGTGGTGTTCAAGGGCTCGCCAGGCACCAGCCAGGTCGCCCAGAACCTGCCGACCGCCCAGCCGGTCAACCCCTCCGGGCCGGGCAGCGACCCCGCCGCCGCCCCGGCCGCACCGGGCACCGACCCGGCCGCCGGCCCGCCGACTCCATCGGGAAGCGCCGGGCCGTCGACGTCACCCAAGCCCGGCAAGACCACCGCCCGCCCGTCGGGCACCAAAACGACGAAGGCCCCCAGCGCCCCGCGGACCACCACCAAGGCGCCCCAGTCGAGCACCCGCCGGGTCACCGGGGCGCCCTTCGACGCGGTTGACGACAGCCAGACGTACGGCTTCGTGACAGTGCAGATCGTGGTCTCCGGTAACCGGATCGTCGACGCCGTCGCGCTGTCGCTGCCCAGCGGAGGTGAATCCGACATCCACAGCGGCGACGTTCGTACCGCCTACGACGGCAGCGGCGCCGAGGTGGTGGCGAAACAGAGCGCCAACCTCAACACCGTTTCCGGTGCCACAGCGACGAGTGACGCCTACAAGAAGTCCCTGCGGTCCGCCATCGAGAAGGCATTCTGAGGTGCGGGCCACTCTGACCCGACCCGGGCTGTGCCGGGTCGAACAGATCATGGGTACGACGATCACCCTTGACCTCGCCGACGACCTCCCACCGGTGACCCTGCGCGAACTGGCGGACGAGGTCTTCGCCTGGATGCACGAGGTGGACGCGCGGTTCAGCACCTACCAGCCGGACAGCGAGGTGTGCCGCTTCGACAGGGGTGAGGTGCTGCACTCCGAGGCCTCCGCGGACCTGCGGTACGTGCTGGAGACCTGCGCCGACCTGTGGGGCGCCACCGACGGGTTCTTCGACGCGTACGCCACCGGACGGCTCGACCCGTCCGGCTTCGTCAAGGGCTGGGCCGCCCAGGTCGCCTCGGACCGCCTCGTCGCCGCCGGTGCCGTCAACCACTGCGTGAACGCCGGCGGTGACGTCCGGGTGCGGGGCCTGTCGCCGTCGGGGGAGCCGTGGCGCATCGGCATCCGGCACCCGTGGGACGCGATGGCGGCCTGCCTGGTGCTCACCGGAACCGACCTGGCAGTGGCCACGTCGGGCGTGTACGAGCGGGGCCGGCACGTGCTGGACCCGCGCCGGGGCACACCGGCCAGTGGGCTGCGATCGGTGACAGTGGTCGGCACCGACCTCGGGTTGGCCGACGCGTACGCCACCGCTGCCCTGGCCATGGGCACCCCCGGCCTCAACTGGCTGGCCCGCCTGGACGACCACACCCACGCGGCGATAACCGACAACGCCCGCCAGTACCACTCCACCAACCTGCCGCTAACCGACTAGCCCGCACCCCCGAACCCCCGCCCCGCCCAGCCCCCGCGATCTTGCAGTTTCGGTTGGCTTTCTGTCCCTTTATGCGCAGATTGTCGGGACAGAAAGTGCAAGATCGCCGGGATCCGCGAACGGAGGGCTCGGGCTGGGTCGGGGAGAGCGGGGAGGGTCGGGTGGGCTGGGTTGGTTCGGGTTAGCGGAGGGGGCGGTGGGTGCCGGCTGGGCGGGAGCCGGTGGGGCGTGGGCGGCCGGGGCGGGAGCCGGACGGTCGGGTGCCGGCCCAGCGGCGCCCTGGGTGGCGGCGCCGGGGCGGCTCGGTGCCGCCGGGGTGAGGCGCTCTGTCGTTTGTGGACATCGTTCCCCCGTTCGTGACGCGCGTTCGCACCGTCTTCCATTCAACGAGGACCGGCGCCTCGGCGACGCTGTCGGGCACCTGATCGAATCGCCGGTCCTGCCGATCTCACCTGCCTCGTCGGGGCAGCGGCAGGTGGCCGGGGAGCAGGTCGGGGGCGAGCGTCACTCCGCTGGCGCGCAGTGCGCCGATCAACGTGTTCTGTACGAGGTACGAGTCGGGGAGCTGCCAGCGCGCCTGTTCCGGGGCGACCGCCCAGCGAACGGTGCCTTCCGGCAGTCGGGTGGGAGGTGCGGGGATCCACGAGCCTGGCCCGTGTCGGACCACGTGGAAGCAGTGTTCCAACTCCGGTCGGAGCGGGTCGCCGGGGCGGACCAGGAACATCCACCTCCCGGTGGGCGTGACGAGTACCGGTCCGCGTACGCCGGTGCCGGCGGGGTGGATCTGGACCGCGTCGAGCACGTGCCGGCCGAGGTGGGCGGGCACCTCCAGCACGTCGAAGGCCCGGCCGGTGGGCAGCAGCACCCCGTGCGGTCGGCTCCGCCACCAGGTGGCCACCCGGGCGGGATCGGCGCTGGCGGCCAGTTCCCAGTTCTCCAGGGCGGGGTGGCAGCCCACCGTGGGGCAGCCGGCCCGGCCGCAGACGAAGCGGCTGCGGGCCAGGCAGGCGCCGGGTGTCACCTCCCAGCCGTGTGCGGCGTAGCGGATGGCGACGCGGCGCAGCCGGACGCGTTCCAGAGGCGACAGTTCGGCTACGCGTGGTCCGACATTTCCCCACATGTGTGCCAAATCCTCTCGTCGGTTCTGGCGTTCGCCAGGTCGAATGTCGAGCACCGTCACTGCCGTAACCCACGATCGTTGAGGTTGACGAACGGCTCGTGCAACTTGCACGAAAAGTACGAGGACCAGCCGTATGGCTGACGTACATCCTGTGCGACCAGGCAAAACCTGAAAACGAACGGCAGTCGCCGCACCCGCGGACATCGCCCCGACTCGATTGGTCGTCGGTGGCAGGGGAGGATGGGGAGATGGACGAGCTACCCATAGGACGGCGAGTGGCCT
Source organism: Micromonospora sp. NPDC005710 (assembly GCF_040630995.1). Classification (NCBI taxonomy): domain Bacteria; kingdom Bacillati; phylum Actinomycetota; class Actinomycetes; order Micromonosporales; family Micromonosporaceae; genus Micromonospora; species Micromonospora sp. NPDC005710. The sequence goes on from NZ_JBEXYP010000007.1 coordinate 172,971, forward strand.
ACTGGCGGGGGCGACGCAAGATGTCGCAGCAGGTCTTCGCGGACCGGCTGGGCAAGTCCAAGAGCTGGGTGGACAAGGTCGAGCGCGGCGTCCGCCGGTTGGACAAGTTCTCCGTCCTCTACGAGATCGCCGACATCCTCCAGATGGACGTGCAGTTGCTGATGGGTAAGGATCCGGAGCGGCGCGCCGACGCTCTCAACTGCATCGACCAGTTCGAGGTGCAGGAGATCCGGGCGGCGCTGGAACGCTACGACTCGATGAGCGCGTACTTCGACGCGGTGCCGTACCCTCCGCCGATGGACGACATGCGCAAGGCCGTCAACCACGCCTGGCTCACCTACCAGTACGGCCGCTACGGGATGCTCACCCGGGCGCTGCCGAAGCTGCTGCGCGACGCTCAGGCGGCCGACGCGGCGTACGGCGGTGACCAGGCCGCCGAGGCGGCTCACCTGCTCGCGCAGGTCTACCAGATCGCCTCCTCGGTGCTGCGCAAGCTCGGCGAGTGCGAGCTGGCCTGGTTGGCTGCCGACCGGTCGATGGCGGTGGCCCAGCGGGCGGACGACCCGCTGCTGGCCGGGATCGCCACCACCCGGGTGTGCAACGCCCTCGTCGCGATGGGACGGGCCCGTCCCGCGTTGGAGTTGAACGTCCAGATCGCCAACCGGCTCGCACCGGGCGGGAGCAACCCGGTCTCCCCGGCCCGGCTCTCCGTCTACGGGATGCTGCTCCTCCAGGGCGCGATGGCCGCGTCCCGCATCGGTGACTCGGCAAGCGTCGACGATCTGATCAACTGTGCGCAGGAGGCCGCCACCCTGCTCGGCGGGGACCACAACCACTACTGGACGTCGTTCGGCCCGACAAACGTCGAACTGCACCGGGCCGCCGCCGCAGTGGAGTTGGGCGACGGTGGACGGGCCGTGGAGGTGCACCAGCTGCGCATCGCGGAACCCGCGTTCAACGCGCTGCTGCCCGAGCGTCGCGCCCACCACCTGCTCGACATCGCCCGGGGGTACGCCCAACTGGGTGACGTGGCGAACGCCGGCGAGATGCTGCTGCTCGGTGATCGGCTCGCGCCGTCGGAGATCCGCTGCCGGCCGATCGCGCACGAGGTGATGTCCGACATCCTTCGTCGCACACGTGGTGCGCCGCCTTCTCCGGTAGCGGAGTTGGCTGAGCACATGGGAGTAGGGGTATGAGCGCGGAGCCGGTGTGATGGCCGGTGCAGCGCGCAACAGTGGGCGCCGCGAGGTGCTCTACGTCATCGCCTGCGGTTCGCCGCTGGCCCGGCACGTCGGCCGTCTGGTCGACCTGGCCCAACAGGACGGTTGGGACGTCTGCGTGGTCACCACGCCGGACGGCGCGAAGTTCGTCGACGAGCCGGCCCTGGTCCGGCAGACCGGTCACCCGGTGCGGACGCACTACAAGAATCCCAGTGACCCGGACGTGTTGCCGCCCGCCGACGCCATGATCGTCTGCCCGGCCACCGTCAACACGGTGAACAAGTGGGCGGCGGGGATCACCGACACCCTGGCGCTCGGGCTGTTGGTCGAGGCCCAGGGCAAGGGTGTGCCCATCGTCGCGGTGCCGTACACGAACGCGGCGATGGCCTGCCACCCGGCGTTTCGGGCGGGGGTGGCCCGGTTGGCCGAGTGGGGCATCACAGTGCTCTTCGGCGACGATGTGATCGCTCTGCATCCGCCCGGAACGGGGGAGCAGCACACTGACGCGTTCCCCTGGGCGATGCCGCTGGCCGCGTTGCAGACCGTCTCGTGGAGCGCCGCCTGACGCGTCCGGCGGTCCGCCGGCTCGACGCGGCCGGGCCGGGTGTCACCGTCCGGTGGCCTCCGCGCCGGTAAGCTGGCCCGCCGTGAGCACAAGTGGATCCGCGCCCACTGTGAGCGACGTGGTGGCCGAGCTGGAACGGCGTTTTCCGCCTGTCTGGGCGGAAGAGTGGGACCGGGTGGGCCTGGTGCTCGGCGAGCCGGCCGCCCCGGTCCGCCGGGTGCTCTGCGTGGTCGACGTGGTGCCCGAGACCGTCGACGAGGCCCTCGCCGCCGACGCGGACATGATCGTCGCGCACCATCCGCTGCTGCTGCGCGGGGTGTCGTCGGTAGCGGCGACGACCTTCAAGGGCCGGATCATCCACGGGTTGATCCGGGCCGGGGTGGCGCTGTACGCGGCGCACACGAACGCCGACGTGGCCTCCCCGGGCGTCTCCGACGCCCTCGCCGCCCGTTTCGGGCTCACCGGTCTACGCCCACTGCAACGGCCGGCGCCCGGCTCGCCCGCCCACGGCGACGACAGGGGTTTCGGCCGGATCGGCGAGCTGCCCGAGCCGATGACCCTCGCCGAACTGACCAGGCACGCCGCAGCGGTGCTCCCCGTCACGTCCTGGGGAGTTCGCGCGGCGGGGGATCCCGGGCGTATGGTTCGTACCCTCGCCGTCAGCGGCGGGTCGGGGGACAGCTTCCTCGGCGCCGCGACCGCCGCCGGGGTGGACGCGTTCCTCACCGCCGACCTGCGGCACCACCCGGCCGGCGAGCACCTCGCCGCCGATGGTCCCGCCCTGATCGACGCCGCCCACTGGGCGACCGAACGACCGTGGCTGGACGACCTGGCCGCCTTCCTCCAGGAGGCGCTGGCCGTCGAGACGCTGGTGTCCGACCTGGACACCGACCCGTGGACCGTGCACGCCGCCGCACCCGTTGTGGACGACAAGGAGCCCGACCGTGAAGGCTGACCCTCAGGTGCAGCGCCGCCTGCTCGACCTCCAGGCGATCGACACCAACCTCGCCCAGCTCGCCCACCGTCGGCGCACGCTTGCCGAGCGGGCCGAGCTGGAGTCGCTGGCCCGGGAGCTGTCGTCGATGGAGGACGAGCGGGTTCGCGCCCAGGTGGCGGTGGACGACCTGGATCGGGACATCGCCCGGTTGGAGAAGGACGTCGAGCAGGTTCGGGCCCGCAAGGAGAAGGACGAGAACCGGCTTGCCGCCGGCACCGGTCCGGCCCGCGAGCTGGAGGCGCTCCAGCACGAGCTGGTGTCGCTGAAGCGCCGCCAGGGTGACCTGGAGGACGCCGAGCTGGAGCTGATGGAGCAGCGGGAGACCGCGCAGAGCGTCCTGGACGGCGTGGAGCAGCGACTGGCCGAGACCCGGGACAAGCGGGCCGCGACCGAGCAGCGCCGCGACGACGCGTTGGCCGAGATCGCCAAGGATGAGGAGTTCAAGCGGGGGGCCCGTCAGCCGCTCGCCGCCGACCTCCCGAGCGACCTGGTCACCCTCTACGACAAGATCCGCGCGGACACCGGGTTGGGTGCCGCGCTGCTCACCGCGGGTCGCTGCGGCGGATGCCGCCTGGACCTGTCCGGTGCCGACCTGGCCCGGATCCGCGCCGCCGCACCCGACGACGTGGTTCGCTGCGAGGACTGCCGACGGATCATGGTCCGCACCAACGAGTCGGGCCTGTAGGTCGTGGCGCCGCGCGTGGTCTCCATGGAGGCCGACGGTGGGTCCCGGGGCAACCCCGGCCCGGCAGGCTACGGCGCGGTGGTGCGCGACCCGGAGACCGGTGAGGTGCTGGCCGAGCGCTCCGAGTCGCTGGGTACGGCCACCAACAACGTCGCCGAGTACCAGGGCCTGATCGCCGGGCTGACCGCCGCCGCCGAGCTGGGTGCCGCCGAGGTGGACGTCCGGATGGACTCCAAGCTGGTGGTCGAGCAGATGTGCGGCCGGTGGCAGATCAAACACCCCGGTCTGCGGCCCCTCGCCGCCCAGGCCGCCGCGCTCGTCGGCCGGTTCAGCGCGGTCCGGTTCAGCTGGATTCCGCGTGAGCAGAACCGGCACGCCGACGCCCTCGCCAACGCCGCGATGGACGCCGCAGCGGGTCGGGCCCCGGCGGCTGCGGCCCCCAGCCGTCCCGCGCCGACGGCAGCCACCGAGCAGCCCGCGACAGGCAGCGACCCGGCTACCGCGCCGGCCTCCTGGGAGCCCCGCCCGACCTTCACCGCCACCCGGCTGATCCTGGTCCGGCACGGCGAGACCCCGTACACCGAGCAGCGGCGCTACTCCGGGCGCGGCGACGTGCCGCTCTCCGAACGTGGCCGGGCCCAGGTGCGGGCCACGGCCGCCCGGGTGGCCGAGCTGGCCCCGTCCGTCGCGGCCGTGCTCAGCTCACCGCTGTCCCGGTGTACGGCCACCGCGGCGTCGATCGCCGGGGCTCTCGGTGACGTGCCGGTGCGCACCGAGGACGACCTGATCGAGTGTGACTTCGGCCAGTGGGAGGGGCGCACCTTCGCCGAGGTACGCCAGCAGTGGCCGGGGGAGATGGACGCCTGGCTCGCCTCACCCCGGGTCGCGCCGCCGGGTGGGGAGTCGTTCACCCACGTCGCCGAACGCGCGCACCGCGTCGTCAGTGGGCTGCTGTCCGCGTACCCCGGTGAGACGGTGGTGGTGGTCTCGCACGTCTCGCCGATCAAGCTGATGCTGCGCGACGCCCTCGCGGCCGGTGATGGCTTCCTGCACCGGCTCTTCCTGGACGCGGCCGGCATCTCGGTGCTCGACATGTGGCCCGACGGCGGCGTGGCGGTGCGCACCGTCAACGACACCGCCCACCTCTCCACCCTCGACTGAGTCGCCTGGTAGGCCGGTCGGCCGCGCCGTTCGGCGCAGCCGGCCGGCCGTTCGGCGCACCACCCTCCGGGCGGGTCGGGTGACCGTCGTCACAGAGTCGTAGCCTCCGGCCGTTACATCGAGAGCCACGACTCCCCGGAGGTGTGTCAGATGGCTGCACCCGAACCGGAGGCGCCGCCCACGGCGCCGACCAGGGCGAAGGACCACAGCCCCTGGAACTGGTTGCTCTTCATCCCCATCGTGGTGCCGCTGATCCCGGCGTTCTTCAATGGCGACTCGCCCCGGGTCTTCGGCTTCCCGCGCTTCTACTGGCTGCAACTGGCCTTCATCCTGCTCGGCGTCGGCACCACCACGTTGGTCTACCAGATGACGAAGAAGCGGGGTGGTTCCTGATGTGGCGCGACCATCTGACCGAGATCATCGTCTTCTCCGTGCTGTTCCTCCTGGTCAGCGCGATGGGCTTCGTCGCCGCCCGCTGGCGGGCACCGAAGGACATGGCGCACCTGGACGAGTGGGGGCTGGGCGGGCGCAGCTTCGGCGGCTGGATCACCTGGTTCCTGATCGGCGGTGACCTCTACACCGCGTACACCTTCGTGGCGGTGCCGGCACTGATGTTCGGTGCCGGAGCGGCCGGGTTCTTCGCCGTGCCGTACACGATCGTCATCTACCCGCTCGTCTTCCTGGTGCTGGTGCGGCTCTGGTCGGTGTCGCACCGGCACGGGTTCGTCACGCCCGCCGACTTCGTCCGCAACCGCTTCGACTCACCGGTGCTGGCGCTGCTGATCGCGATCACCGGCATCGTCGCCACCATGCCGTACATCGCGTTGCAGCTGATCGGCATCGAGGCGGTGCTCAAGACGATGGGTGTCACCGGCGACAACGCGCTGGCCCGACACCTGCCGATCATCATCGCGTTCGCCATCCTGGCCGCCTACACGTACCAGTCGGGGCTGCGCGCGCCGGCGCTCATCGCGTTCGTCAAGGACAGCCTGATCTACATCGTGATCCTGGTGGCGGTCATCTACCTGCCGTACAAGCTGGGCGGTTGGGGTGACATCTTCGCCGCCGCTGACGCGAAGTTCGACGCCTCACCCAACCCGAACGACGGCATCCTGCTCAACGGCAACAACCAGCTTCAGTACGTGACGTTGGCGCTCGGATCGGCGTTGGCCCTGTTCCTCTACCCGCACAGCATCACCGGTGTGCTGGCCAGCAGGAACCGCGACGTGATCAAGCGGAACATGTCGGCGCTGCCCGCGTACAGCCTGCTGCTCGGGTTGATCGCGCTGCTCGGCTACATGGCCATCGCGGCCGGCGTGAAACCGCTGCCCGGCGCCTCGGCAGGCAGTGTGGACAACAACACCGTCGTGCCGTTGCTGTTCGACCAGCAGTTCCCGGACTGGTTCGCTGGTGTCGCGTACGCCGCGATCGGCATCGGCGCGCTGGTGCCGGCGGCGATCATGTCGATCGCGGCGGCGAACCTGTTCACCCGCAACATCTACAAGGAGTATCTGAAGCGGGACGCCTCCCCGGCCCAGGAGGCGAACGTTTCGAAGATCACTTCACTGGTGGTGAAGGTCGGCGCGGTGGCCTGCATCGTCTTCCTCGACCCGCAGTTTTCGATCGACCTCCAACTGATCGGCGGCGTGATCATCCTGCAGACGCTGCCGGCGGTGGCGCTGGGCCTCTACACCCGGTGGTTCCACCGCACCGGCCTGATCGTCGGTTGGGCGGCCGGCATGGGGCTGGGCATGTGGATGCTCTACCAGGTGGCCAGTCCGACCCGGAAGCACTTCGGCGGCTCGGCGTTCCCACTGTCGGAGTTCGGCTCTGACACCACCAAAACGATCTACGTCGGCATCGTGGCGGTGGCGGTCAACCTGGCCGTGGCGGCGCTGGTGACGCTCGCGTTGCGGGCCGCGAAGGTCGAGGAAGGGGTCGACGGCACCGAGCCGGACGACTACTTCGCCGACGAGGGCGACCCCCGCGTCACCCCGGGCACCGAGAGCGACGCCAACCCAACCCGCGAACCGGTCGCCTGACCCCGGCCCCGGGGCACCGGGCCCTCGCGCCCCTCGCGCCCTTCCGCGTCGATCATGGAGTTGTGGTGCCTGGTTGATGGCTGTTCACGGCAGTCGTCCCCCACCACAACTCCATGATCGACGAAGCGTGAGCCTCACCGGCCCTTGTGGACCGCCTCGCGCCGGTCCGCTGACCCGATTCCCTGTATGGCGTAGGTCAGCAGTTGTGCCGCCTTGGTCGCACCGATCGGTTGCGCCGCGAGCGAGATGCCGTTGGCGAGGATCATTAGGTCGGCCATGGTGATGTCGGGCCGTATCGAACCCTCGTCGACGGCTCGGCGGAGCAGTGGCTCACCGGCGGTGACGAGCATCGTGCCGCAGGCATCGGACTCCTCGGGGGGCTCGTTCAGGAGCGAATCCGCGAGGCCGCGGGTTGTCGTGGCGTACGCGGTGACCTCGTGCAGCCAGGTCGTCAGCGCGTCGTGGGCGTCCGGCGCGGCGAGCAGATCTCCGGCGCGCGCGGCCAGGTTGCGCACACACCCGCGGAAGACCGCCTGGAGCAGCGACCACCGGGTGGGGAAGTGCCGGTGCAGAGTCGCCGAACCCACCCCGGCGGATCGGGCGATCTCCTCCAGCGAGGCGTACGCGCCGTCGCGGGCGATCGCCTCGGAGGCCGCCTTGACGACGAGGTCGTAGTTGCGCTGCGCGTCCGCTCTCATGGCCCGCCTTGCAGAAGTGGGGTGGTCCCCCGTATCGTAGCCGACGGAAAGTGGGGGGACACCCCACTTGTTTCTGGGGGAGGCATCATGGCTGTTCTCGTCATCGGCGCGACAGGCAAGCAGGGCGGGGCCACGGCTCGGGCGCTGCTCGACCGTGGCGTTCCCGTTCGTGCCCTGGTCCGTGATCCCGGCGCCGACAGCGCCAAGGTTCTGCGGGATCGAGGTGCCGAACTGGTCACCGGCGACCTGGACGACGCCGACTCGCTGGTCGCCGCGGCGAACGGGATGGACGGCCTCTTCTCCATCCCGTATCCCGACGTGACGAACCTGCAGGGCGACGCCGAGGTGACCCGTGGCCGCAACGTCGTCGAGGCGGCGCGCCGGGCCGGTGTGTCGCACGTCGTGCACAGCAGCGTCTCGGGTGCCGGCGACTTCCACCGCAGCCAGCCGGGCTGGGCCGAGGGTCGGTGGGACAGGCACTACTGGGAGAGCAAGGCGGCGATCGACGAGATGGTCCGCTCGGGTGGCTTCGCGCACTGGACGGTACTAAAGCCCTCGACCTTCATGGAGAACCTCGTCGGCTGGTCCTACCTCTTCGGTGACTGGTCCACCGGCACGATCATCACGGGCTTCGCCGAAAACACGCGGATGCCCTGGATCGCCGTCGACGACATCGGCGAAGCCGCGGCGACAGCGTTCACCAACCCGGGAAGGCTCGACGGCCTGGACATCGAACTCGCTGGTGACCTGCTCACCATGACCGAGGTCGCGGCCATCCTGAGCGAGGTCACCGGCCGGGCGATCACCGCTCCCGTGCTCACCCCGCAGGAGGCCGTCGAGCGCGGCCTGCTGCCCGCCATGGTCAACACGGTCGAGCAGATCAACGAGATCGGCAGCCCCGCTCGTCCGGAGGCGGCCCGTGCTCTCGGCCTGCCGATCACCGACTTCCAAACGTGGGCGCGGCGCACGTTCTCCTGAAACCCGGTCGGTCGCGGACCCGCGCCGAGCGGCAAGATCGCGCCGATCTTGCACTTGCTGTCGTCGATATGACTGGAATACCTGTTGTGCCGCAACCGAAAGTGCAAGATCACCGAGCGGGGGGAGGCCGAGACACCGCCACGCCTGGTCAGCGGGGGCGGTTGCGGTTCACCAGGGCCTGGTTGAGGCGACCCAGCAGGGCCGCCAGGGTGTCTCGGTCCTCGGGGGTCCAGTCGGCGAGCATGTCGCCGTAGAGCCGGGTGCGGGCAGCCTGCACGGCGGCCATCCGCTGGAGACCGGCCGAGGTGGGGGAGATGACGGTGCCGCGGCCGTCCGACGGGTCCGGGGTACGGGTGATCAGGCCGTCGCGCTGGAGCGCTGACACCTGCCGGGTGACTGTCGAGCCGTCCAGGTTGAGTCGGGCGGCGAGCGCGGAGACGTTCTGCGGGCCGGCGTCGGACAGGTGGCGCAGGATGACGTACGCCGCGCGGTCCAGGACCCGGTGCTCGGCGGTGCCGGTGGCCCGCCGGGTGGCCTCGCCGAAGCGCATCAGCAGGGCCACCTCGGTCTCGATCCGGCCGAGGGCGCTCTCGTGGTGGTCATCGCTCATAGCTGTATGATACAGAATAAGTACCTGTACGATACAGCTATCTGAGGAGTCGGAGTGGATCGGCGTTCCGAACCGAACCGCAGTGCCATCTACGCCACCACACTCGTGGCCTTCCTGGCCATCGCCGGCATCGCCGTCGTCGACCCGATCCTGCCCGCCATCGGCGAGGCGATCGGGGTCACCGCCTGGCAGGTCGAGTTGCTGTTCACCGCGTACATCGCGGTCATGGCCCTCGGCATGATCCCGGCGACGCTGGCCAGCGGCCGGTTCGGCTTCAAGCCGGTGCTCATCACCGGCGTCTCGGTGGTCGGCCTCGCCGCGATCCTCGCCTCGTTCAGCTCCACCATCGTGCAGCTGTCAGTGCTGCGCGGCGTCTGGGGGCTGGGCAACGCGATGTTCTTCGCCACCGCCATGGTGGTGCTCGTCAACCTGGCCGTCGACCGGGAATGGGTGGTGGGCCTGTTCGAGACAGCCCTGGGCCTCGGCTTCGCCGTCGGACCGCTGATCGGCGGCCTGCTCGGCGAGGTCAGCTGGCGGCTGCCGTTCTTCGTCTGCGGCGTCTTCATGGTCCTCGCCCTCGGCGTGGCCTCCCGCAAACTCCGCGAACCCACCAACCGACAGGCACCGGTACGCGTCGGCCAGATCTTCGCCACCTACCGCCGCCCGGCGTTCATCGCCCTCTGCGCGGTCACCGCCGCGTACAACTTCGTGTTCTTCGTGGTGCTCGGCTACACCCCGCTCTTCCTCAAGCTGGACATCATCCCGCTGGGGCTCGCGTTCACCGGCTGGGGTCTCGGCCTGGCCACCGGCATCCTGGTGATCGGTCACCGGCTGGCCCACCGCATCGGCGCGGTGCAGACCGTCGGCGTGGCCATCGCCGGGCTGCTGGTCTGCATGGTCCTCTTCGCGACCTCCACCAGCACCGCCGAGGCGCTCGTGGTGCTGGTCCTCGCCGGACTCTGCATGGGACTGGCCAACGCCAACCTCACCGACCTGGCACTCGGCCTCGGCTCCAGTGACAGGCGCGTCGCCACCGGCGCGTTCAACCTGGTCCGCTGGGGCGCCGCCGCACCGGCACCGATCATCTCCGGCAAGCTCGCCGAGCAGTCGTTGGCGCTGCCGTTCTGGGTCGGCTTCGGGGTGCTCGCCGTCGGAGTGCTCGTCTACCTGGCCTTCGCGCACGTGATGGCCGCCGGCTACGGCGAACGGGTCCTGTGGTCCCGCTGGAACCGCGCCGCCGCCGACACCGAACACGAGCCCGCCGGCGAAACCTACTGACCGCCGGCGCTCGCCCCGGCTCAACCTCAAGATCCGCGCACTTCCGGGGAAACTGCTGCCTCGCCGCCGGCTGAGGCGGCACTCTCCCTGACGTTGCGTGGATCTTGGGAGGGCGCGGACGCCTGGCCGGGTGTTGGCGTGCGGGCGGGCGGCTCAGTGCAGAGCGCGCCAGAGCAGGTACAGGCCGATCGTCGTGCCGAACACCACGATCAGCGTCTTGAGCACCACCGGCGGCAGCCGACGGACGAGCCGAGCGCCCGCGTACCCCCCAATGAGGGTGGCCGGCGCGACCACCGCGACCGCCGCCCAGTTCAAGGGGCCGAACAGTGCGAACACCACGAGCGTCGTGAACCCCACCACCGCCGACAGCAGATTCTTGATGGCGCTCACCCGGGCCAGGGTCGCGTCCAGCACCAGAGCCAGCCCGGCCACCAGCATCACCCCGAGCGCCGCACCGAAGTAACCCCCGTACACCGCGCCGAGGGCGACCATCGTCTGCACCGCCACCGTCCGCCGGCGTGGCGACAGATCCCGGGGATGGCCGACCAGCCGGCGCAGCGGGTCCTGAAAGGCCAGGACCGCTGTCGCGCCGAGAACCAGAAAGGGTACGACCAGCTCGAACGCACGGGCCGGAGTCGCCAACAGCAGCAACGCCCCGACGATCGTGCCCGCGATGGTGGTGGGCACCAGCGTGGCCAGCGCGCGTGGTCGCGGCAGATCCTGCCGGCTGCCCGCCACACTGGCCAGGTAACCCGGGAAGACAGCGACGGAGTTGCTGACGTTCGCCGGCACCGGAGGCAACCCGATCGCGATCATCGCCGGAAACGTGATCAGCGAACCACCACCGGCCACCGCGTTGACAGTGCCAGCGGCGAGACCGGCGGCGAGCAGCAGCGCGGCGTGGGAGAGATCCATAGCCCTACGAGGCTAGTACGCGCGCCGAACCCGTCGTGAGCTGGCCGGCGAGGCGGAACAGGGCGGCGGTATACCGGTAGTATACTCCGGTCGTGGATACCACGATCAAAGTCGACACCGAGGTACGCGACCGCTTGGCGCTCCTGGCGAACGAACGCGGGACGACAATGCGCGACCTCGTCGCCCAGCTCACCCAGGCGGCACTCACCGCCGAGGAACTGCGCGACCGCGCGGCGCGTGCAGAGCAGTACGTCCGGCTCAAGATCGATGCCGACCTCAGCGCCGACGACCTCACTCGGGGCGAGGACGTCTGGGCGGCTGTCGAGGCTGGCAATGTCCCGGAATCCCTGGCCGAAGATGGCCGGCGGGCGGCGTGAACGAGGCTGCGGTCATCCTCGATCACACAGCGTTGCTCGCGCTCGGTGCCGGCAACTCGGCGCTCTCCGGGCTCGTGGTCACCGCACACCGGGGTGCGGGGCGGCACGTCCACGTGCCGGCGCTCTGCCTTGCCGCAGCCACCTCCACCCGCCCGGCCGTGGGAGAGCACATCGGTGCCCTACCAGCGCTGGAGGTCGTCGAGCTGGGCTACGCGACCGCTCTGCTGGTGGGGCGCCTGCTGCGTCAAGGTGTGGACTGGCAGCTAGCCCATGCCGCCGCGCTGGGACGTCCCGACGCCGAGTGGCCCACCGGGCGGCCGGTCCTCACCGAGTTGCCGAAGGCGTACGCCGGAACCGGTGTCGTGACGATCAGCGTGAGCTGACCGGGCGCTCCCCATGTCCGTCCCCACGGCGCGCTGCCCAGCGGGCCGGGTCTGTCGAAGGCCCCACCGCGGGGCAGGTCTGCGCGGGCACCCGCCCTGCGGGGCGGCAACAGGCGTGCCGGCGGCGTCGTTAGGATGAGAGCGCGACGGACGAGTCGACCGGGCGGCCGCGTCGGCGGGCTTCGGCCCGCCGCCGAGGAACGTCCGGACTCCACAGGGCAGGGTGGTTGTTAACGGCAACCCGGGGCGACCCGCGGGACAGTGCCACAGAAAACAGACCGCCGACCCCCAACGGGGACGGTAAGGGTGAAACGGTGGGGTAAGAGCCCACCAGCACCCCGGGTGACCGGGGTGGCTCGGTAAACCCCACCCGGAGCAAGGCCAAGCAAGGGGCGTCACCGCTAGATGACGACCCGGCGCAGACGCTTGAGGGCTGCCCGCCCGATGTCTGCGGGTAGGCCGCTGGAGCCTGCCGGCAACGGCAGGCCGAGATGGATGGCCGCCGCCGGCGCAAACCCCTAGGGGTACGCGCCGCGCACAGAATCCGGCGTACAGGTCGACTCGTCCGTCGCCCACCAGCTCAGAGCCCCTGGAAATCGGTCGCTCGACTAGTGGGCCAGACGGTCCAGTAGCTCGCCGAGCAGCGCGTGTTCGCCAGGGGTGAGGTCGCCCTGATCGTCGCCGACCAGCGCACGCAGCGTCAGTGCGGCGCTCGCACGAGTCGCGCGGGCGTCCGTGGGGAGCAGGCGCAGGACTCCGGCCAGCGCGGCCTCGCGAACGCGTCCGGACAGCCCGAAATCCGGTTCCGGCTGGCTGATCAAGGTGAGCGTGATGCCGACATTGGCCGCCAACACCTGTTCGGCGGCATCGGCCGCCGGCACCTTGAGCAGGTCTCGGGCGGCGGTCAACCGCTCGCGCAACGCGGCGTGCGCGGGAGCGGTGACGGCGCAGGGCTTTCCCGGCTGGGCGCGGCCGTAGAGCAGCCCGTAGAACGACGGGTGCTCCAGCCCGAACTGCACGTGCCTGTCCCAGCCCTCGCGCAGGTCGTCCAGCGGGTCGCCAGAGCTTTCGATCGCCGTGTACTGGGTGAAGCCGTGGCTCGCCACGGCGTCGATCAGGCCCTGCTTGCTGCCGAAGTGGTGGTACAGCGTCGGGGCCTGCACCCCGGCCCGATCGCACACCGCCCTCGTGGACACCGTGCCGCCGCTCTCCAGCAACTCCGCTGCGGCGAGCAGGAGCCGATCCCGTGCGTTCTGCATGGTTGCTACATTACCTCATGTAGCGCTACATTGCTTTCTATAGCGAAGGGAGAAGTCATGAAGACTTGGTTCATCACGGGTGGGACCCCCGGCGGGTTCGGCCTGGTCTATGCCGAAGCTGCCCTGGAGTTGGGCGATCAGGTGGTGGTGACCGCGCGTCGGCCTTCTGAACTGCGAGAGTGGGCTGAACCGCACGGCGACCGTGTGTTGGTCCTCCAGCTCGACGTCACCGATACCGACCAGGTGCGTGCGGCGGTCAAGACGGCCGAAGAGCGGTTCGGCGGGATCGATGTGCTCGTCAACAGCGCGGGCCGTGGCTGGTACGGCTCGATCGAGGGCGCCCCTCAGGAGACGATCCGCCGTACGTTCGACCTCAACCTGTTCGCCGTGGTCGAGGTGGTGCGCGCGGTCCTGCCCGGTATGCGGGCACGCGGCAACGGCTGGATCGTCAACATGTCGTCGGTGGCGGGCCTCGTCGGCGCACAGGGGTTCGGCTACTACGCGGCGGCAAAGTTCGCTGTCGAAGGACTGTCGGAAACACTGCGCCAGGAAGTTGAGCCGTTCGGTGTCCGCGTGCTCGTCGTAGAGCCGGGAGCGTTCCGCACGAAGGCCTTCACCTACTTCCGAAACGAGGACGTCAACGAGGTCGTCGACGCCTACGTGCCGATGGTCGAGGGCGTCAAGGCGGCGTTCGTGGACCACAACGGCAAGCAGGCAGGAGACCCTGTTCGTGGAGTGCAGGCCGTGATCAGCGCGATGAACGCACCCGTTCCACCCAAGCGAATCGTGCTCGGCAACTCCGGCTACGACGTTGTTGTAGAGATGCACGAGAACGCCCTCGCGGAGCTGCGCGCGAACGAGAAGCTCTCCCGCGGAGCGGACTTCTGAGCCGGTTGCCCGAAGTCGTGACTGTGCCTCGCGGAAGTCGACCTTGCCGCGAAGCGTTCGCGCCGCAGAGACCTGCCAGCACGCGCCCGCGTCCTGGCACCCGAGAAAACTGGAGAGCAGAAATGAACGACATCACCCTCCCCAAGGCCGTCGACAACTTCATCGCGGCCACAAACGCGCACGACGCAAAGGCGCTGGCTGCGGTCTTCGGCGACGGGGCCACAGTGCGCGATGACGGGAAGAGCTGGACCGGTGAGACCGAGATCAGCGAGTGGATTCAGGGGCACCTGATCGACCCGAAGGTCGTTCTCACGCCGACCTCGTTCGCTGACGATCGGCTGGTCGCCTCCGGGGACGGTGATTTTCCCGGCGGGCCTCTGTCGTTCGCGTTTGTGTTCGACATCACTGACGACCAGGTGACCGACCTCGCGATCGAGCCCGTCTGACTCGTCACCGGCCGGGGCTGCCTGAGTACGGCATCAACCGGCCGTGGGCGGGGGCGCTGTTCGTCGGTCGAACCCCTGCTGATCACGGCATTCCCGCAGGACGATGACGGAACCACGTCTGCGGCTGTCCGGCCTCGTCGATCATGGAGTTATGGTGCCTGACGTAGGGCGATACGGGCACTTTGTCACCCACCACAACTCCATGATCGACGAGGCGGAGGGCGGTTGAGCTGGATCCTGTGTGTCTCACTCGACCGGAGTGCGGAGGGAGAGGTATGCGGTGGAACTGTCCAGCTTCGAGCCCATCGCCACAGCTTCCGGTAGCCGGCAAGGTCTTTGTGGTCGAGCGGGCTTCGTCCTGCCGGGTCAGTCCTCGTCAGCCGGGCCGGGCCGGTTCTTGGCGATCCACCCCCGGACGGCCGTGCCATCCCAGACGCGGCCCATGCTCAAGGTGGCGAGGGGGTCAGGGAATCCCTTGCGGCCCACAATGATCGTGGCGCGCTGCTTGCTGATCCCGCCAAGCAAGTCTCGGATCTCATCCAGCCCAAGCAACTCCACGATGTGACCGTAGGAGCCCAGGGAGTTGCACCAAGATAAACAGGGTCCGACAACTCCTTAGGGGGTTGCCCTCGTACAACGGCTTGTGATGCCATGGGTGGATGGCCCGACGTGTGCTGTATGGCGAGTACCTGGCAGCGGTAGCGATGACCCTGGCTCGCAGACACAGGCCGGTGTGGTCGTGGGTGAGGTGGCGGAACGTCTGCAGGTGCGGCAACGGGCTGCCGTGTCGGGCCAGACACAAGATCCCGATCAAGCTCGGCCACCGGCCAGGTGAGGGCCGATGACCGTGCACGGACTGGTTCTCCCGGTGTGGCTGTGTGGGACGTGCGACCGGCCCTGGCCCCGTGCGAACCGCCGGGCGGAACTGCTGGGGGAGTGCGCCACGTCGCCGGCTGCGTTGACCGACCACCTCGGGTCGCGCCTCACCGCAGGCTGGCAGGACATGTCCGGGGTTCTCGCCGAAACGGTGTACCGCAGGTTCCTCGGGTGGCTGTCATGAAGCCGGGAGACGTGGTGCTGATCGGGGCGGCCTGCTCGGTGCAGTTCTCGGGGGACCGGGCGTTGATGCTGCGACTGATGTCGATCGGCGAGGCCGACCCGTACAACGACTGGATCTGGCTGACCGGGTACGTGCTGAACGAGAGAGGCACGGCTCTGGCAAAGCGTGAGCTGTACGTCTTGAGGGCCGGGTTGCGCATCCAGCGGCGAAGCGCACCGCCCCGGCCCGCCCATCCGGTGGCAGCATGGTCCGGTGACCGCTGCTACCGACTGGCATGACTGGCACCTGCCCTACGACGACGACACGTCGCCGCTGTCGCGCAGGCTGCGGCTCGTGCAGCAGCACATCAACGACTGGCTTGACCGACGATCGGACTCCTCGCTCCGGGTCGTCAGTGTGTGCGCGGGACAGGGGCGTGACCTCATCGGCGCCCTCGCGCCGCGGCCGGACGCTGATCGGGTACACGCGGAGCTGATCGAGTACGACCCTCGCAACGTGGCCGCCGCTCGGCTGGGCATTGCCGCCGTCACGCTCACCGGGTTCACGGCCACCGAAGCCGATGCGGGTGACTTCACGGCATACCGGACGGCTGCCCCTGCCGATCTGGTCGTCCTCGCCGGGGTGTTGGGCAACATCAGCGATGAGGACGTCCGGGCAACTGTCGACGCCCTGCCTCGACTGTGCGCCTCCAACGCCACGGTGATCTGGACCAGGACCAGGCGCGATCCTGATCTGACCCCGGCGATACGCGGCTGGTTCGCCGCCGCCGGCTTCGCCGAGGAGGCCTTCCACGCGCCGTCCGACGTGCTGTTCTCTGTTGGCGTTCATCGGTTTCACGGTCAACCCCGGGCGGCGCCACCGAGCGGCAGAATCTTCACCTTCGCGGTGTGAGGCTCACCTGGGCTGCGCCTGCCATGGATAGGTCCGATGGTACGGGGGCCGAGGTGCGGCGGTGACTGCTACCAGATCTGTGCGCGCTCGTCGATGAACCGAGGCGGCTCGCCGAGGAAGGTGTCGGGCGGAACTGCGCCGTGCGCCAGGTTGAGCGTGTCCAGGCGGTACAACCAGGCACCACCACTCATCCCGACGAACCGGTAGTTGATCTGCCAGCGCAGCCATTCGCCCTCGGCGAGGCGCACCGCAGGCGGCCGGCGGTGACGGCGCGGCATTCCCCAGGCCGACGCGAGCAGTTCAACCCGGAGCCGGCCGTCCGCCAGCCGGAGACGCACCTCGCTCCCGTACGTCGGGCTGCTCAGGCTTTCGCGCGGCGCGAAGCCATCGGCCTCCGCCATAGTGATCTCCTGGGTGAGCGGCGCCGCCCGCGCCGGCAGGGGAAACGACACCGGTACGGCGTTACGCCGGGTCGCCTCGACTCCACCGCGCGAACGTCTGGTCCACGACGTGCGAACCCACTGCACCACAGCATCCACACGGCGATGCTCGGTCGCTACCGGTCTTGCCGCAACCCGGATTCGCGCCCACTCGGCTTTCATGAAATCGGGCTGTCCGACGGCTGGGATGGGCCGACTTCCTGAAAGCCGAGTGGATCGACGGTCATCCGGGCTCGAACGACGGCGATGCGGCGGGCTACCTGACCGTGAGGACGTTCAACAGCGGGGGCGGTCGAGTGGCGCGGCGCCGGCGAGGGCTTCGACTGTCGTCGTGGGTGCGACCGATTCGGTCGGAGTCGGCGAGGGAACAGCGCTCGGGGTCAACGAAGCCGTGGGTGAACTGCTGGGCGTGGGGGAGGCGCTGGCGAGGGTGGCCGTGCTGCGTTGCACCTGCTTCGTGACCAGGCGGATGCCGGTGGCGGTCGCCTGGCGGCCGTACACGTCGGTGACCCTGATGTTGTAGGGCCCGGGGCCGATCCCGCCGTCGATGGTCCAGTGGTTGTCGCTCTGCCGGGCGGCCTTGCGGAAGCCGCCCGCCGGCCCCTTCGCCTCGACCGACCGGAGCGGGTTGCCGTGGTTGCCCACCTGCACGGCTAACCAGTGCGTCGAGGCGCCGCCCTTCATCCGGAAGGTGAGGCCCCCGTCGAGCGGCGGGTTCACCACCGCCCGGTACGAGACGGAGGCGATGCCCTGCGACCGGTCGGCGATCCTGGTGAACGCCTCGGTGGAAAGGTCGATCTTGCTGGGTCCGCAGCCGCCGCACTGGTCCATGACCATGACCCGGACTGTGCCCTTCGGGCCGCTCACCTCCAGGTAACTGCCACAGGCCGCCGATCCGGAGTACTGGGATGCGCCGAGAGCCACGTAGAGCCGGTCCGCCGGGGGGCCCGGGAAGGAGCAGTTGCCACCCGAGCGGCCCGCGTCGTAGAAGCTGGCTTTTCCCTTGTGGACGGCGTTGCCGGTGGGCGGCGCGGCGCAGGCCGGGGTGGCGCCGCCGCGCACGGCGAGGGTGATGCCGAGTACGGCGGCCAGGGCGGTGACTCCGGCGCCGGCCAACCAGTGCCGGACCCGTCGACCCAACCGGGGCGTGCTGGCGGGGGTGTGGTTGTCGGGGGCCGAGCCTGGTGCCGTCACGGCGTCTGATGTTGCCGCACCGTGCTGCGGCAAGGCAAAGCCGTCCCACCGACAGTCACTCGCCGGATCGGCGGGGGCGCAGTCCGTTGAGGGCGGTGCTGACGACGAGGTCGGCGTATTCGGCGGTGAGCGGCCCACTGCGGTGCAGCCAGCGGTTGAGTATCGGTCCCCAGATCAGGTCCACTGCCACGCCGAGGTCGACGTCGTCGGCGATCTGACCGGCCTGCTGGGCGCTGCGCAGGCGTTGCCGCTTGGCAGCCTTCAAGGGCCCGTCCAGGCGTTCGGCGTACGCCGCTGCCAGCTCGGGGTCGTGCGCGATTTCGGTGGCCAGCGCGCGCATCGGTTGCTCGTACCGGGGATCGTTCATTTCCTCGACTGTCGCGCGCAGCACCGCTGTCAGGTCCGCCGCGAGGTCGCCGGTGTCCGGCAGTGCCGGCGGTCCGCCTTCGGTGGTCTCGCTGAGCAGGAGGAAGGCGTCGAAGATGACAGCGCCCTTCGACGGCCACCAGCGGTAGATGGTCTGTTTGCCGACGCCGGCCCGCGCGGCGATGCCCTCGATGCTGAGCTTCGCGTACCCCATCTCCTGAAGCAGGTCGAAGGCAGCGGTGAGGATGGCCCGTCGGGAGGTCTCGTTCCGGCGGGCCGTGTTGGGCGTCATGGGGCGAACGATACCAGCGTACGAGACGAACCGTCTCGTCTTGACGATGCTGGAGTCACGGGCCTAGTCTCGGGCCATTGCGAGACGGACCGTCTCGTCTTGAGAATTGGAGGATCATATGCGTACCTGGTTCATCACCGGCGCCAGCCGCGGCCTGGGCCGCGCGTTCGCCGACACCGCCCTCGGTCGGGGTGACCGGGTGGTCGCCGCCGCCCGGACCATCGCCCAGGCCGACTTCGACGAGACGTACGCCGATCGGCTGCTGGCCCTGACCCTGGACGTGACCGACCGGGCGGCGGTCATCGCCGCCGTGAACACCGCCGTCGCGCGCTTCGGCCGGCTCGACGTCGTCGTCAACAACGCCGGAACCCTGTCCATGGGCATGATCGAAGAGTTCACCGAGGCCGAGGCGCGCGCCCAGTTCGAGGTCAACCTGTTCGGCGCGCTCTGGGTCAGTCAGGCAGTGCTGCCGCACCTGCGCGCCCAACGGTCCGGCCACATCGTGCAGATCTCCAGCATCGCCGCGCTCGGCGGCTTCCCGAGCACCGGTCTGTACAGCGCGAGCAAGTTCGCACTGGAAGGCATGAGCGAGGCGTTGGCGATGGAGGCGGCGGTCTTCGACGTCACGGTCAGCATGGTGCAGCCGGGCGGTTACTGGACCGACCTCTACACGAGCGTGCGCGCCACCACCCCGATGGACGCCTACGCGCCACTGCGCGCCGAACTGGAGCGGCAGTGGGCGGAAGGCTCCGTCGACAGCGAACCCCGACTCGCCGCCGAGGCGTTGCTGCGACTGGTCGACAGCGACGACCCGCCGCTGCGGCTCCTGCTCGGGAGCATGGTCTACGACCTGGCGTTCGACATCGCCCGACGGCGGATGGACACCTGGGCGAGTTGGGAGCAGGTCAGCCGCGCCGCCGAGCACGCCGTCGCAGCCCCCGGGACGCGGTGACGAGCCGTATCGCCACGGGCCCGGGGTACGGCGTTCTACGCTCCGAGATATGGCGGCGGCGTGCCCATTTCGAGATGGCGCACAGGCCCACCATTTCTCCTCGCGAGGCGCAAACCTAGACGGAGAGGAAACACGCATGGCTGTCAAAACCAAGACTCGTCCCGGCACCACGGAGATTCGGCCGTTCTCGGTCGACATTCCGCAGGCCGACCTCGATGACCTGAAGAGGCGCATCACTGCCACCCGGTGGCCGGACAAGGAAACGGTGGACGACCAGTCGCAGGGCGTGCCACTCGCGACCATTCAGGCCGTCGCCCGCTACTGGGAGAAGGAGTACGACTGGCGCAAGATCGAGGCCCGACTGAACGCCGTGCCGCAGTTCATGACCACCATCGACGGCGTGGACATCCACTTCATCCACGTGCGTTCGAAGCACGAGGACGCGCTGCCGCTGATCGTCACCCACGGGTGGCCCGGTTCGGTGATCGAGCAGTTGAAGATCATTGAACCGCTCACCGATCCCACGGCGCACGGCGGGAGCGCGTCGGACGCCTTCCACCTGGTGATCCCGTCGCTGCCCGGCCACGGCTTCTCCGCTAAGCCGACCGAGTCGGGGTGGAACCCGCAGAAGATCGCGACCGCCTGGGCGGAGCTGATGAAGCGGCTCGGCTACGACCGGTTCGTCGCGCAGGGCGGCGACTGGGGCGCGGTGATAGTGGACCAGATGGGCATCCAGGCGCCTCCGGAGCTGCTCGGTATCCACACCAACATGCCAGGCGCCGTCCCACCCGAGATCGACCTGCTGTTCCAGGGCGACACCACCGGCGCGAACAACGCCATGGGCTCACTGCCATCAGGGCTCTCGAACGACGAGATGCGGGCCGCCGAGGAAGTCAACTTCGTCTGGAAACACGTCGCGTACGCCCTCATGATGGCGACCCGGCCGCAGACACTCACCGGGCTGGCGGATTCTCCGGTCGGCCTGGCGTCCTTCCTGCTCGACCACGACGCGAAGAGTCTGGCCCTTATCGCGCAGGTCTTCGACGGGGCGAAAGCGGGCCTCACCCGCGACGACATCCTCGACAACATCTCGCTCTACTGGTTGACGAACACGGCGGTCTCCGCGTCCCGTCTGTACGCGGAGAACAAGCTGTCGTTCTTCGCCGCGAAGGGTGTCAATGTCCCGGTCGCGGTGAGCGTCTTCCCCGACGAGTTGTACGAGGCGCCGCAGAGTTGGGCCGAGCAGGCCTATTCCAACCTCATCTACTACAACAAGCTCGACGTGGGTGGGCACTTCGCGGCCTGGGAACAGCCGAAAATCTTCTCCGAGGAGCTTCGCACCGCCTTCCGGTCGCTGCGCTAGATGGCAGTGCACCTGCCCCCGCTCACCGGGGCGGCCGAGTGGCTCAACTCCGCGCCACTCGGCCCCGCCGACCTCGGTGGGCGCGTCGTCCTGGTCAACTTCTGGACGCTCACCTGCATCAACTGGCTGCGTCAGGAGCCGTACGTGCGGGCCTGGTCGCAGGCGTACCGGGACGACGGGCTCGTCGTCGTCGGGGTGCACACACCGGAGTTCGCGTTCGAGCACGACGTCGACTGGGTGCGGCGCGCGGTGGCGGCCCGGTCGATCGACTACCCGGTGGCCGTCGACAACGACTACGCCATCTGGAGTGCGTTCGACAACCACTACTGGCCGGCGCTCTACTTCGTCGACAGCGACGGCGTCATCAGCGACGAGCACTTCGGCGAGGGACGCTACGAGCAGTCCGAGCGGGTGCTCCAGCGCCTGCTCGGCATCGAGCGGGATCCCGTACCCGTCAAGGGGCTCGGCCCGGAGGCGGACGCCGACTGGGCCAACCTGCGGACACCCGAGACGTACCTCGGTTTCGATCGCGGCGAACACTTCGCGTCGCCGAACGGCCCCGCGCTCGACGAACGCCGCGGCTACCAGGTGCCGGAAAGCCTCGGCCTCAACCAGTGGGCGCTGTCGGGGGAGTGGACGATCGGCTCGGAGAACGTGGTGCTGGACCAGGCCGGTGGCGGCATCGCCTTCCGGTTCCACGCCCGCGACGCCCATCTCGTGCTGGCACCCGGAGCGGGCCGGTCGATTCCGTTCCGCGTGCTGCTCGACGGCGCGGCCCCCGGCCCGTCACACGGCGTCGACGTCGACGAGGACGGCAACGGCGTACTCCAGGACGGTCGCCTCCACCAGCTCGTCCGGCAGAACGGCGCGGTCGCTGAGCGGACGTTGGAGATCACGTTCGACGAGCCCGGCGCCGAGGCCTACGCCTTCACCTTCGGATAGTCGAAGCCAGGCACCGCCCCGGCCGTTCAGCGGCGCAGGTCGGCAACGCTGACGGTGCCGGAGACCGGTGACATGGTGTGCACCTGCGGCCCGGGGCGGAGTCGGGCGTCGGCGGCGTACCTGTCGGCGAGGGCCTTCTCCGCGGCCTCGTCACCGTCGTCGGCGGCGAGCAGCATCGCGGCGATCTCGTCCACGAGAGTGAGATCGGCGGTGCTGAGGTCCTCGGTCATCGCGCCGAAGCGGTCCCAGAGCAGCAACTCGTCCTTCTGCCGGTGCGCCAGCTCGATCAGGACGTAGTCGTGGATGAGCCAGTCCCCCCGGATCGGCAGCTCCGGGCTCACGCCGTACACGTCGGGGTCGATCGTCCCGGCCCGGTACGCCGACCACGCCCGCGCCGCCGAGTCGAAGAGCCCGGCCTTCGGGTCGATGTCGTAGCCGTCGAACCCCCAGTCGCCGGCCGGGTCGACCTCCGGGTCGGCCCACACCCACCGGTCGCCGTTCCAGTACTCCACCAGCACATGGTCGAGGTGCCAGCCGGGCACGAAGTACGAGGCGAAACCGACCCGGCTGCGACTGGGAATGCCGTGCTGACGCAGCACCGCCACCGACAGCAACGTGTGGTCCCGACAGCAGCCGGCCACCCGATCCACGGCCGGACGCTCGGCGGCCAGAGGCAGCGGAAATCGGGACTGGTCGGTGTCGAGGATGCGGCCCACCCAGCGGCAGTTGACCTCCTCGAGCCGGTCGGGAGGCAACTCGACGCCACCGGCACGGTAGTGCACGATCACGTTGCGGGCGGTCGCCGCCACCGAGGCAATGTCGGCCGGGACGGCGTCGAGCAGCGCGGCATGCCGCCCGGGATCGCTGTACGGGGAGTGCTGCCGGTAGTCATCGATGTTCATGCGACGAGCATGCCCTCCTGCGCCGTACCCGTGGGGTCGGCCGGCCTGCAATATCGTCGATTGCCATGACGATGCCCGAGATCACCATCGCCGCCCCGGCCCACCGCGACGCGGTGGTCGGAACCCTGGTTGCCGCTTTCGTGCAGGACCCCGTCCTGCGGTACCTGTTCCCCGACGACGACACCTACCCCCGGTACGCCGCCGCCTTCTTCGGGCACCTCTTCGACAAGCGGGTGCACCGGTCATCGATCTGGACGATCGGTGGTGGCGCCTCGGTGGCCGTCTGGGAGCCACCGGCCGACCCGTCGACCGCCGCGCACCAGTCGCCGGAGGAGGCATCCCTGTACCCGGTCGACGTGCGGGCACGGGTCGAGGGCTACGACCACGTCGTGTACGCCGCCCTGCCGACGTACCCGTTCTGGTATCTGGGTGTCCTCGGCACCCACCCGGACAGCGCCGGACGCGGTTGGGGTCGCGCCGTCATGCGGGCCGGGCTGGAGCGCGCCGCCGCCGACGGACTGCCGGCAATCCTGGAAACGAGCAACCCGGGCAACGTCGAGCTGTACCGCCGCGCCGGCTGGGAGGTGGTGGCCACCCTGGCCGAGCCCGTGCCCACCTGGATGATGCAGCAGCCGCCGCGCTGAGCCCGGCGGGGCGGGGCGGGCTGACCCGACTGATGCGGGCATCGGATGTCGGGTGGGCCTACCGGCGCCGCCTCTAGCGTTGCTGCTCGTAAGGGAAGGAGGCCCGGATGCTGGATCGGCTCAACGAGGCCATGGCGTACATCGAGCGGCACCTCGACGAGAAGATCGAGGTGGCGGAGCTGGCGCGGATCGCACTCACGTCGGAGTACCACTTCCGGCGGCTGTTCTCCGCACTGGCCGGGATGCCTCTGTCGGAGTACATCCGTCGGCGTCGGCTCACCGTCGCCGGTGCGGACGTGCTGGCGGGGGAGCGGACGTTGCTCGACGTCGCGGTGCGCCACGGCTACGGCTCGGCGGAGGCGTTCGCCCGGGCGTTCCACGCCGTGCACGGCGTGGGGCCAGGAGTTGCCCGGCGTACGGGGGCAGCGCTGCGCGCCCAGCCCCGGATGTCCTTCCGACTCACTGTCGAAGGGAGCGGCAGCATGGAGTATCGGATAGTCGACAAGGACGCGTTCGCGCTGGTGGGCCGCAAGGCCCGGGTTCCGCTGGTGCACGAGGGGATGAACCCGGCGATCGTCGCGTTCATCCGCAGCATCGACGAGGAGACGACCGGGCGGATCGAGGCGCTCTCCGATCAGGAGCCGAAGGGGATCGTCAACGTCAGCGACAACCTCGCCGACAGCCGGCAGGAGGGCACCGAGCTGGATTACTGGCACGGCGTGGTGACCGGCGCCGCACCTCCGGAGGACCTGGACGCGCTGCCGGTGCAGGCCGGGTCGTGGGCGGTGTTCAGCACGTCCGGCGCGTTTCCGCAGGCGGTGCAGTACCTGTGGCGTGACGTGTTCACCCAGTGGTTTCCGTCCAACCCGTACCGCAGCCGACCTGGCCCGGAGATCTCAAGGGTGCGGGTGTCGGCGGACGGCACCCGGGCGGACGCCGAGCTGTGGATCCCCGTCGAACGGGTCCCCAACCCTATGTAGAGTTCCGATACAGTGGTCGGATGCGGATGACCATTCCGGTCGCGAAGGTGCTCGCGGCGCTGCTCGCCGAGCCCGACGAACAGCGCTACGGGCTCGACCTCATGCGACTGACCGGGCTGCCCAGCGGCACCCTCTACCCGGTGCTGCACCGCTTGCAGGGGGCCGGCTGGCTGGCCGCCGACTGGGAGGCGATCGATCCCGTCGCGGCCGGCCGACCGGCCCGCCGCTACTACCGCCTCACGGCCGTTGGGGTGACCCAGGCCCGCCAGGCGCTCGCCGACCTGCGGGCCGCCATCCCCGACGTTCGTCGATCGTGGGGCGGCACCGAGCCCACCGGAGCGCCGGCGTGGTGACCCGCCGGATCGCCGCGCTGTTACTGGGGCTGGCCGCGCGTCGCTGGCCGGCCGAGGTTCGCGACGACCTGCACCGCGAGTGGGCAGCCGAGCTGCACGTGCTGGCCGAGAGTGGGCGCCGGGCGACGATGGTGGGCTACGCCATGAGCCTCGCCGTGAGTCGCGCCGGTGCCCCACTCGTCGACCGCACCGTGATGCGTGGTCGAGCGGGCCGGACCGCGGCGGCGTTGCTGCTGTCCCCGCTCGCCTGCGTCGGGATCATGGCTGTCAGCGCGTTGGCGATGTTCCCGCTCTACAACTGGTTGATGTTCCGGGCGAGCTGGGCGGAACGAGCGCAGAAGCCGATCTGGACGGCGTTCGTCGTCGTGCTGGGGCTTCTGCTGGCGGCGTTCGCCGCCCGCTGGGCCCGGCGCAGCGCCCTCGACAGCCCGCTGCGCATAACGTTCGGCGTGGTGCTTCCCGTCGGCACGGCGGTCATCCTGTTCATGCGCGTCAGCAACCCGGAGAGCCTGGCCGGCGCCGTACCCGGTCTGTTGCTCTGGTTGGCCGGCCTGACCCTCGCGCTCTGGGCCGCGGCGAGCCTCGCCGCCCGAGGTCGCCTCCGCGCCGCCTGGTGGGTGGGCGTCCTCGGTGCACTCGTCGCCGCGGACCTCGCGGTGATCCTCGCCGTTGTCGACGCGTACCCGGGCGGGATCGGCGCAGGGCCGACGATCGAGGCACGGGAACATGTCGACCCGATCTCCGCGCCGGTGTGGCTCTTCGCCTGCTGGACGAACTGGAACTTCGGCCTGCCCCGGCCCATCCAGTGGGAGATCTTCCTGATCACCAACCGGGTGCTGATCGAGCCCATGCTCTACCTGGCCTGCATGCCGTACGCGCTTGCGTACACCATCCGGGCGGCCCGGTCGGCGCCCGCCGAGTCGGTCACCCTCGCGCCGACCCCGGCCTGAACCTCAGTCGGGTACGTCGTCCCAGGTGGCACCCGGCTCCAGGTAACCGGTCAGCTGGTTCTCGCGCAGCGCGTAAGCGATGACCAGCAGGGCGTGCTTGTCCAGCTCCGGCAGCCGGTCCAACGGAAACCACCGCACGTCCAACGACTCGTCGTCGTTGACCCGGGCGGTGCCGGCCACCAGCCGGCACAGGAACCCCAGGTTCAGGTACTCGCAGCGGTCCCCGTTCGCGTAGGTGTGCGGGTGTGACACGGCACTGGACATCCGCACCGGGGCGACGTCCAGGCCCGTCTCCTCGCGCACCTCGCGGACCAGGGCGGTGGCCGGCTGCTCGCCCGGCTCGACGAAACCGCTGATCACCGACCAGCGCCCGTCGTCGGCGCGCTGCCCGAGCAACAGTTCCCCGGCGTCGTTGCGGACCACAGCGCTGACGCTCGGCAGCCAGAGCAGGTCGCTGCCGACGTGCTTGCGCATCCCCACGATGTAGTCCGGTATCGCCACCCGGTGATCATAGGCGCGACCCCCAGCGAGCTGCCGACGCCGTCGCCGCGAGAGTCAGCCTGACCAGGCGACGGTACGGCGGAAGCGTTCGTACTCCCGGGCGAGCTCGGCGTCGATGCGTTCCATGCGGGCCTCGGTGAGCACCACCGAGGGGCTCTGCCACTGTCGGTCGGTGAGCATCCGGCGGCGCAGTCCGGTCGGTGGGTGGGCCGCGAACAGAGACGCCTCATCACGTACCGACAGTTGGCGTAGCAGCGGCAACCGATCGGAGTTCGTGGCACGAGCCTCAGCCAACGCCGAGCGCCATCGGTCCGGGCCGTGCCCCGCCCGGGTCTCCCGACGAACCGCCAGCTTCATCGACTCCGCAGTGACCAGGGCGTCGAGCAGTTCGGTCGCGCCAGCGGAGCCGGCCACCCGAGCAGAGAGTTCGTCAGCAAGGTACTCGGCCCGTTGGCTGTCCCGCAGCGCCACGCTGACCAGCAGCAGGTGGGCGGCGAACAACACCCGGGAGATCACCCACTGGAACGCCCGACCCAGAGCATCACCCACCATCTCCACCAGCCCACCGCCGACGACGGTCTGCACCGGCCGGAACAGGTCCGCGGCAGAGCCGAGCATGGTGAACGCGGGCTGCGTGAGCAGGCCCCGGCGCGGGTCGCCGTTGACGAAGTGCCCCAGCTCGTGGCCGAGCAACGCGACCCGCTCGTTGGCAGTGAGCGAACCCCACAGTGGCAATCCGAGGCAGAGCACCTTCCGGCGCCGGAGGCCCACCGCACCCGCGTACGCGTTGATCTCGCTGTCGACGCCGACCACGTCCGGCGTCGGCGCCCCAATCGCGGTGGCCACCTCGCCGATCAGCGCGAACAGCTCCGGTGCCCGGTCTCGGGAGAGCACCTCCAGTTCCGGGTCGAGTCGACCGAACCGGGGCCGCAGCGCGATAGCCAGACCGACCATCGCGACACCGGGCAGGATCGCCAGGTTGGGAAACGGAAACGCCACAGTCAGCCACACTCCGACGACCGCGAGCGCGAATACCGCCGCGACGAGCACCAGGGACGCCAGCGCGGTCAGCGTGCGGGCGCGACTGGATCCCCTCGCTCCCAGCGGTCGCCCGGCCAGCTCAGTGAACTGCCGTGTGGTCGTCCGGAACGCCATCCGGTAGGTCCACCTGTCGACCCAGGTCCAGCCGAACTCGCGTTCGCGTCGCACCGGGTCGTACGTGTCCAGATTCCACTCGCAACGGGGGCACCAGGGCACCGCGTCAAGGACGGATGTCGTTGTGGCTCCACACCCCGGGCACGCCCCCGTACCGGTCACCGCGTTGATCACGGGACGATCCTGCACCAGGCCGCCGTACGCCGGAACTGGCCGTTCAGCCGACAGCCGGTGGCGGAGGAAAAGTGTCCCCGCCTGGGCTTCTTTTGCTGTTCCGGCCCGACGGACGCCATGCATATCTACTGTGGAGATCGTCGGCGACTTGTGCGATCCGGTGGCGGCCGGCCGGTTCGCGGTGCACAGTGATTCCCATGAGCGACAGCGAACGAAGTGGGCAGTTCTACTGGTGCACCCGGCATCACCGGGTCGAGACGGACGCCAACGTGTGTCCGGCGAAGCACGTACTCGGCCCGTACGACTCGGCGGCCGACGCGGAGAACGCCCTGCAACGAGTGCAGGAGCGGAACGAGGCGTGGGATGCCGAGGACGCTCGTTGGGCCGGGGAGAACAGATAGGCGGCGCGGGACGGCTCGCGCCGAGGTACTTCGTGCTCCGCGAGGACGCACGCGAGAGCACGTCCCCCGAGGAGGGAACCACGATGGCCGAAGCACAGCAGGCCACCAAGCGCCCGGCGGCCCGACGTACCACCGCGAAGAAGACCGCCGCGGCGGAGCGCAACACGGCCGCGAGCCGGACCACCCCCGTCCGCAAGTCCACCGCCGGTGCGACGGCGGCGAAGGCCCCGGCGCGCAAGGCCGCCGGCGGCGCGGGGCGTGCCCCGGCCAAGAAGACCACCACGGCAGCCCGGAAGGCCCCCGCGAAGAAGGCCACGACCAAGGCCACGACGACGAGCAGGGCCACCACCACGGCCAAGAAGGCCCCGGCGAAGAAGACCACCACCCGCACGACGACGGTCGCCGCGAAGCGGGCCCCCTCGTCGCGCACCTCCACCGCCGCCACGACGCGGCCGTCGACGCGCACCAGCACCGCGACTGCGAAGAAGACCAGCGCCGCGAAAAAGACCACTGGCACTGCGAAGAAGACCACCAGCGCCGCGAAGAAGACAGTGAGCGCCGCGAAGAAGACCACCACCTCGGCGGCGAAGAAGACCACCACCGCGGCCAAGGCTCCGGCCCGTAAGACCGCGACGAAGGCGTCCACCGTCAGGACGACGGCGGCGAAGAAGACTGCCGCGACGAAGGCAGCCGTCAAGAAGGCCCCGGCGAAGAAGGCCGCGTCCACCCGGCCCAGCGGCGGCGCGCGCAAGGCCCCGGCCAAGAAAGCCCCGGCCGCGAAGGCTACCGGCACCTCGTCGACCACCGCCCGCAAGGCGGCGGCGAAGAATGCCCCGGCGAAGAAGACCGTCGCGGCCAAGGCACCGGCCCGCAAGGTGACCGCCCGCAAGTCGCCGGCCCGCCCGGTCGCCGCCCGAGCCACCGCCCCGAGGGGTACCCGCAGCGCCGCTCGGAAAGCGACCGGCTGAGTACCTGCCACACCGCGTCGGGCGGATTTCCGACCAGTCACCGGAAGCGGATCACCCGTGGCGCTGTCAGGATTGACCCGTGGTCATCCGACGCGTACTCGCGCCCCGCATCGATTTCGGCGCGTTGCGCCGCGAGCTCGGCCTGCCCGAGGAGTTTCCGGCCGACGCCCAGCGCGAAGCCGACGAGGCGGCTGCGGCACCGCCGCAGCCGCCCGTCGACCGCACCGACATACCGTTCGTCACCCTCGACCCCGCCAGCTCCCGGGACCTGGACCAGGCGATGCACCTCAGCCGCCGCCCGGGTGAGGGCTACCGGGTGCGGTACGCGATAGCCGACGTCGCCGCGCACGTCACCCCTGGTGGGGCGTTGGAAGCGGAGACGTGGCGGCGGGGGCAGACGATCTACCTGCCCGACGGAAACGTGCCGCTGCACCCGCACACCCTCAGCGAGGGTGCCGCCAGCCTGCTCCCCGACGACGACCGGGCCGCTGTGGTCTGGACCATCGACCTGGACGCCGACGGCGGCACGGTGGCCGTCGAGCTGGAACGCGCCCTCGTCCGCAGTCGCGCCAAACTCGACTACGCAGGGGTGCAGGCGGCAGCCGAGGCAGGGCGGCTACCCGACCCGATCGCGCTGCTGCCGGAGATCGGCGACCGACTGACAGCCCGTGGGCTGCGCCGGGGCGCCATCAACCTGCCGCTGCCCGAGCAGGATCTGGAATCCGACGGTGAGGGCTGGCAGCTGGTGCTGCGCGCACCGATGCCGATGGAGGAGCACAACGCGCAGATCTCCCTGCTGACCGGAATGGCCGCCGCCGACATCATGCTGGCCGGTCGGGTCGGCCTGCTGCGGACCATGCCCGCGCCCAAGCCGGAGGCGGTGCAGCGACTCCGGGCCGCCGCCGCGCCGCTGGGCGTGCACTGGCCGGACGACGTGGGCCCGGGACAGGTCATCGCCGGTCTGGACGCCGCCCAGCCGCGCGCCGCCGCGTTCATCGACCAGGCCGCCGAGCTGATGCGCGGTGCCGCGTACACCGCCTTCGACGGGGAGGTGCCGGAGCACCCGGAACACGGCGGCGTGGCAGCCGCGTACGCCCACGTGACGGCACCGTTGCGACGGCTGGCCGACAGGTACGCCACCGAGGTCTGCCTGGCCCTGCACACGGGCCAGCCGGTGCCCGACTGGGCCCGCGCCGCGCTGCCGCGGCTGCCGGAGGTGATGGCGAGCACCGACCGGGTCGCCTCGGCTGCCGCTCGTGGCGCCGTCGAGTTGGCCGAGGCGGCGGTGTTGGAACACCGGGTGGGTGAGACCTTCGAGGCTGCGGTCCTCGACGTCGACGCCCCAGCCAACGGCAAGTCCCGGCCCCGACCGCCCGGCGGCACCGTCGCGCTGGACGCCCCGCCGGTGCGCGCCCGCTGCCTCGGCCAGCTGCCGCTCGGCGAACGGGTCCGCGTCCGACTGGTCACCGCCGACCCGGCGGCCCGGACCGTGCTGTTCGAGCTGGCCTGACCGGGAGCCGGTTCTGGTCCTCGTCCGCGCCCGCCAAGGCGCTGAGGTCGGCGGCAGCGGGGATTCTCACAGCACTCGGCGCTGCTGGGCGACCGGGCGGTTTGCGAGGATGAGGCCATGGCATACGACGCGAGCACACTGCCCGACGTGTCCGGGCTGACGGTCGGCATCATCGGCGGCACCGGCGACCAGGGGCGGGGCCTCGCCTACCGGTTCGCGCGGGCCGGCCAGACGGTGCTGATCGGGTCCCGGTCGGCTGAGCGGGCCGCCGAGTCCGCGGCCGAGATCGCCGCCCTGCCGGGGGTGCCGGCCGGCGGCAGCGTCACCGGTGCGGCAAACGAAGAGGTGGCCCGCCGCAGCGACGTGGTGATCATCGCGGTGCCGTGGGACGGGCACGCCGCCACGGTGGCCGCCCTCGCCGAACCGCTCGCCGGCCGGATCGTCGTCGACTGCGTCAACCCGCTCGGCTTCGACAAGCAGGGCCCGTACGCGCTGACCGTCGCCGAGGGCAGCGCCGTGCAGCAGGCCGCCGCTCTGCTGCCCGACTCCCGGGTCTGCGCCGCGTTCAACCACGTCAGCGCTCCGCTGCTGGCCGACCCCGAGGTCGACCGGATCGATCTGGACGTGCTGATCTGCACCGAGGACCGCGAGCTGGTCGACATCGTCGGCGCGCTCGCCGCCCGGATCCCCGGGATGCGGGGCATCTACGCCGGCCGGTTGCGCAACGCCCACCAGATCGAGGCGTTCACCGCCAACCTGATCGCCATCAACAAGCGTTACAAGGCACACGCCGGCATCCGCGTCACCGACCTCTGACCGAGCGGCGTGATCCACTCCGGCGTCGGGGAAGCGCGGTGTCCCGGACACCGCGGCTCGGCAGAACCGAGTGGATCACGCCGTGCTCGGCACTACTAGAAGGTGTGCTCCGCGGCCGGGAACTCGCCGTCGCGGACCTCGTCGGCGAACCTGCGGGTGGCGTCGGTGAGCGCCCCGGCCAGGTCCGCGTACCGCTTCACGAAGCGCGGCGCCTTGCCGGTCCGCAGCCCGGCCATGTCCTGCCAGACCAGCACCTGCGCGTCGGTGTCCGGGCCCGCGCCGATGCCCACTGTGGGGATCGGCAGCTCGTGGGTGACCCGCTTGGCCACCTCGCCGGGCACCATCTCCAACACCACGGCGAACGCGCCCGCCTCGGCCACCGCCCGTGCGTCGGCAAGCACCTCGTCGGCGGCCTCGCCGCGACCCTGCACGCGGTAGCCGCCCAGGGTGTGCTCGCTCTGCGGCGTGAACCCGATGTGCGCCATCACCGGGATGCCGGCGCCGACGATCGCCGCGATCTGCGCGGCGTTACGACGGCCACCCTCCAACTTCACCGCGTGGCAGCCGCCCTCCTTCATGAACCGGACGGCGGTCCGCAACGCCTGGGCCGGACCCTCCTCGTACGAGCCGAACGGCAGGTCACCGACGACAAGCGCCTGCCGGGTCGCCCGTACCACGGCCCGGACCAGCGGAAGCAGCTCGTCAGCGGTGATCGGCAACGTGGTCTCGTAACCGAACACGTTGTTGGCGGCCGAGTCACCGACGAGCAGCACCGGCACACCGGCCTGGTCGAAGATCGACGCTGTGTACTGGTCGTAGGAGGTGAGCATCGGCCACCGCTCACCGCGCTCCTTGGCGGCCGTCAGGTCGCGGGTGCGGACCCGCCGGGTGGCCGGGCCGCCGTACAGCGCGGTCACCTCGTTCGGAGTGGACTCCACCATCTTCGTCTCCCTTCCTCGAGGCCGCCTGCGCGGTCCCCGGGTTCCGTCGCGATCGTCGCACCGCGAGACGGGCCGACGGCAGGGCCCAGTGCAAGATGTCACTCCACCAGCGCGGGACCGCGCCGCGAGGTCACCGCGCGCCGACCCCGGCACCCCAAGGGGTACGGCTCAACCGTGCTCGCGCCACCGGTTGGTGATCGGCAGCCGGCGGTCCCGACCGAACGCCTTGATGGAGATCTTCGTGCCCGGAGCCGACTGCCGTCGCTTGTACTCGGCGGTATCCACCAGCCGCAGCACCTTGTCCACGATCGCCGGGTCGTGACCCGACTCGACAAGGCCGTCCCGGCCGAGGTCGCCGTCGACGTAGCCGATCAGGATCGGGTCCAGGACGTCGTAGTCGGGCAGGTTGTCACTGTCGAGCTGGCCCGGGCTCAGCTCGGCGCTCGGCGGCTTACCGATCGAGTTCTCCGGGATCGGGGCGGTCTCACCGCGGCGAGCCGCGTCCCGGTTACGCCACTTCGCGAGCCGCCAGATCAGCGTCTTCCAGACGTCCTTCACCGGGTTGAAACCGCCCACCGAGTCGCCGTACAGGGTGGAGTAGCCCACCGCCAGCTCGCTCTTGTTTCCGGTGGTCAGCACCAGGTGGCCCTCCTGGTTCGACAGCGCCATCAGGATCACGCCACGAACCCGGGCCTGGAGGTTCTCCACCGCCACGCCGGACAGCGACAGGTTCGCGAGGAAACCGTCGACCATCGGCTGGATCGGCTCGATCCGGTAGTCCAGGCCGGTCCGCTTAGCCAGGTCGGCGGCGTCCTCCCGGGAGTGCTCCGAGGAATGCTGGCTGGGCAACGACACCCCGACCACCCGGTCCGGCCCGAGCGCGTCGACGGCGAGAGCTGCCACCACCGCCGAGTCGATGCCGCCGGAGAGACCGAGCACCACCGAGGGGAACCGGTTCTTGTTGACGTAGTCGCGCAGACCCAGCACCAGCGCCTGCCACACCTCGGCCTCGTCGGCCACCGGCTCGATCAGCCCGCCGGTGGCGGCCGGGCCGGACGGCGCAGGCGGAATGCCGTCAATCGTGCTGTGCACGATCCGCATGCCGTTGGCCAGCGTGTCGGCGGGCGGCGGGGTGGCGGCGGCCGGCAACTCGATGTCGTGCACGAGCAGGTGCTCCACGAACTGCGGTGCCCGGGTGAGCAGCTCACCATCGGCGGTCACGATCATCGAGTCGCCCTCGAAGACCAGCTCGTCCTGGCCGCCCGTCATGTTGACGTACGCGACGGCGGCGCCCGCCTCGGCGGCCCGGCGGCGGACCAGTGGCAGCCGTACGTCGTCCTTGTTCAGCTCGTACGGCGAGCCGTTGATGTTGACGACCAGGCCCACCCCGGCCCGGCGGGCGGCCGCGAACGGACCGCCGGCCTGCCACAGGTCCTCGCAGATGGTCAGCGCGACGTCCACGCCGCCGATCCGCACCACAGCCAGCTCGTCGCCCGAGACGAAGTACCGGTCCTCGTCGAAGACGCCGTAGTTGGGCAGGTGGTGCTTGAAGTAGCGGGCGACCACCACACCCCGGTGCAGCAGGGCGGCGGCATTGCGGGCACCCCGGCCCGGCTCGGCGTCCCCACTGACCTGCGGCGGGCCGTCGGCGTCCAGGAAGCCGACCACCACCGGCACCTCGCCGAGACCATCGGCGGCCAGGTCGGCGGCCAACCGCTCGACGGCGGCCCGGGACGCGGCCACGAAGGAACGCCGAAAAACCAGGTCCTCGACCGGGTAACCGGTGAGCATCAACTCCGGGAAGAGCACCAGTTGGGCGCCGGCATCGGCGGCCTGGCGAGTCCAGCTACGGACCAGGTCGGCGTTTCCGGCAAGGTCGCCGACGCTCGGGTTGACCTGGGACAGGGCGAGACGCAGGGTGGGCATACCTTCATCTTGCCCCAGCCCCGTCGCGACCATCCGTACCCTCGGAGGAGATTGGCGCCACCTGCCGCGACTGGCGCCCCGGTGCCGCTGGGCCGTCCCGGCGGCGGGCGCGGGCGGCAGGGCCGGGCCCACGCTCGCCCGGCGGGACACGAGGGGACGGGCGGCGGCAGTTCGCGTAACGTCTGCGTAACCAGGCCCGGGAACACTGGGCGGTCAGGTCGGGTGCAGCCCGACCAAGGCGGACAAAAGAGTGTCGCGAGGGGTTGGGGAAGTGGACCGTCAGCAGGAGTTCGTCCTCCGCACGCTGGAAGAGCGGGACATCCGCTTCGTCCGGCTGTGGTTCACCGACGTTCTGGGCACGCTCAAGAGCGTTTCGGTGGCACCCGCCGAGCTCGAGGCGGCCTTCGAGGAAGGCATCGGCTTCGACGGCTCGGCGATCGAGGGCTTCGCCCGGGTCTTCGAATCGGACATGGTGGCCATGCCCGACCCGACCACCTTCCAGGTCTTCCCCTTCGAGGGTGGCGTCAGCGGCGAGAGCGCCCGCATGTTCTGCGACATCCTCCTGCCCGACGGCGGGCCGTCCTGGGCCGACCCCCGGCACGTCCTGCGCCGCGCGCTGTCGAAGGCCGCCGAAAAGGGCTTCACCTTCTACACCCACCCCGAGATCGAGTTCTTCCTGCTCGAAAACGGTCCGCAGGACGGCTCGGTGCCCACCCCCGTCGACACCGGCGGCTACTTCGAGCACACCACCCACGCCGTCGCGCGGGACTTCCGCCGCCAGGGCGTACTGGCGCTGGAACGGATCGGCATCTCGGTCGAGTTCAGCCACCACGAGGTCGCGCCCGGCCAGCAGGAGATCGACCTGCGCTACGCCGACGCGCTCACCACCGCCGACAACATCATGACCTTCCGGCACGTGGTCAAGGAGGTCGCGCTCTCCACCGGTGTGCAGGCCAGCTTCATGCCGAAGCCGTTCACCGACCAGCCGGGCAGCGGGATGCACACCCACCTCTCGCTCTTCGAAGGCGAGCGCAACGCCTTCCACGACAGCGGCGACCCGATGAAGCTGTCCAAGGTGGCGAAGTCCTTCATCGCCGGCCTGCTGGTGCACGCCCGCGAATACACGGCGGTCACCAACCAGTGGGTCAACTCGTACAAGCGGCTCTTCCCGCAGCACCTCCCCGACCGGATCACCGAGAGCCCCGCGTACGTCTGCTGGGGTCACCTCAACCGGTCCGCGCTGGTCCGGGTCCCCGCGTACGGCAAGCCCAACTCGGCCCGGGTCGAGGTCCGCTCGCTGGACTCGGCGACCAACCCGTACCTCGCCTTCGCGGTGCTGCTCGGTGCCGGCCTCAAGGGCATCGAGGAGGGGTACGAGCTGCCGCCGGGCGCCGAGGACGACGTCTGGTCGCTCACCAGCGCGGAGCGGCGCGCCATGGGCTACGAGGCGCTGCCGGAGAACCTCGCCGAGGCCATCGACGTCATGGCGGGCTCCGAACTGGTCGCCGAGGTGCTCGGCGAGCACGTCTTCGACTTCTTCCTGCGCAACAAGCGGGCCGAGTGGGAGCAGTACCGGCGCGAGGTCACCCCGTACGAGCGGCAGCGCTACCTGGCGCTGTAGAAGCCGGGGCTGCCGCGATTGCGCGGTGCCGCTATCGTCTCGATCACCGCGCCGGTACCCCTCCGGGCGGAGAGTCGGGAGGCAGTCGGTGCTGGAGGATGTGCTCAGCGGTGCCTGGCAGAGCGTCGTGTTCGGGATCGTCGGCATCGGGCTCATGGCAGCCGGTTTCGGGCTCGTCGACCTGCTCACCCCGGGCCGGCTGCGCGACCTGATCTGGGTCGACCGCAACGCCAACGCGGGGCTGCTGCTCGCCGCCAACCAGCTCGGCATCGCCGGGATCGTCTTCACCGCGATCCTGACCAGCTACAGCGACTTCGGGAAGGGGCTCGCCTCCACCGCGGTCTTCGGGCTGGTCGGGTTGGTGATCATGGCCTTGGCCTTCGTGGTGCTGGATCTGCTCACGCCCGGCAAGCTCGGCGAGGTCATCTGCTCACCCGAACCGCACCCGGCCGCCCGGGTCAGCGCCGCCACCCACTTCGGGGCCGCACTGATCGTCTGCGCCTGCATCGCCTGAGGCGGTCGGTCACCCGGGTCGCCGTACCGGCGCGGTCGTCCGCGCCGGCGGGCCCAGGGGCCTTCCGCGCCGGCCGGCCCACGGGCCTTCCGCGCCGGCGGGCCCACGGGCCTTCCGCGCCGGCGGGCCCACGGGCCTTCCGCGCCGGCGGGCCCACGGGCCTTCCGCGCCGGCGGGCCCACGGGCCATCCGGGCGGTCGTCCGAGCCTGCCGGCCCGCCTGCCGATGATCGACTCGGCTTCCTTGATGTCGGGGTGTCCGCGTGCGTGGATCACCGCGACTTCTTGGAAACCGAGTCGATCAAGCCGCGACAGGCCCGGGCCGACCGGGGCGTACCAGGAGCGGCCCCGGTCCCGCCGGTGTGCCGGCCGGCCCGGGGCCGCCCGATTACTTGCCCGGCGTACCTTCGCCGTGGGGGCCGCGGTGACCGCCCGGGCCGGGGAAGACGCCGGCCTCGACGGCCTTGGTGATGGCGTCGGCCTGCTCCTGGGTGAGCTTGCCGTCCTTGACCGCCTGATCCAGGCGCTGCTTCAGCGCGGCCTGCCGGTCCTCGGCGGACGGGCGCTGGGGGCGGTCGGCCGGCCGGTGCTGCTCGCGGATCTTCTCCAGTGCGGCGGTCACCTTGTCGGTGGGTACGCCCAGTTCCTTGGCGAGGGACTCGGCGAACTTGCCCTGCCGGTCGGCCTTCGCGCCGGGAGCGGTGCCCGGGCCCGCGTCGGGAGCCGGGGCGGTGCTGGCGCTCGGTGTCGGCGTTGGCGTGTCGGCAGCGAACGCGATCGTCGGGGCTGCGATCCCGACGCCGAGGACGCCGGCGGTGGCCAGGCCGGCCAGCAGGTGCTTCCTACGGATGGTGCGGGACATGCTCTCCTCCAGAGGTTCGGTCATCCTGCGCTGTCGTAACCGACAGTGACGGAGCTGTCTGGGGGAAGGCCGTGGCGAACCTGTCAGCGAGCTGACAATCCTGGGGCGGGGGCGGAAATCGGTTGTGTCGTCGCTGGTTGAGCGGTCAGGGTGGACGATCCACCGGCGGAAGGACACGACGGAATGACGGTCCAGATTCGGGAGATTCCACTCGTCGAGGCAGACGCCGGGCCGTACGGCATCACGGCAGGCCCGGACGGCGCGCTGTGGCTGACGCTGGCCCGTGCCGGTGGCATCGCCCGGCTGTCGCCCGAGGGTGCGGTCCGGACGTACCCGCTGGAGCCGGCCGGCGGCCGTCCGCTGATCATCACGACCGGCCCGGACGGGGCGCTCTGGTTCACCCGCTCGGGAGACGACCGGATCGGACGGATCACCGTCGACGGCGAGCAGCGCACCGTCGCCCTGCCGGCCGGCACCGGGCCCGGCGGCATCGCAGTCGGGCCTGACGGCGCGCTCTGGTACGCCGGGATGACCTCCGACACGATCGGCCGGGTGGAGACCGACGGCACCCACAGCGCGTTCCCGCTGCCGGTGACCGGCGGTTTCGCCTCGATGATCACTGCTGGCGCGGACCAGGCTCTCTGGTTCACCCTCCACCAGGCGAACGCGATCGGTCGGATCGATCTCGACGGCGCTGTCACGCTGCATCAGTTACCCACCGCGAAGGCCGGCCCGGTCGGCATCACCCTCGGCGACGACGGCGCGATCTGGTTCGTGGAGATCGCCGCCGGTCAGCTCGGTCGGATCAGCCCGGATGGCGAGATCACCGAGTTCCCACTGCCGGACCGGGCGGCCCGTCCGCACGCGATAGTGACCGACCCGGACGGCGGCGCGTGGTTCACCGAGTGGGGTGCCAACCGGATCGGTCATCTCGATCCCACCGGACGGATCGAGGGTTACGCCCTCCCCACCCCCGACGCCGAGCCACACGGAATCACCCGTACCCCCACCGGCATCTGGGCCGCCCTGGAAATCGGCGCCATAGCCCACCTGACCCCACCCCCCTAAACCCCACCCCCACCCCCACCCCCACCCCCACCCGGCCGCCCCACCCCCTCGCCCTGGTTGATCAAGAGGTTTGCGTCAGTTTCGGAGCGGATCCTGACGCAAACCTCTTGATCACCGGGGTGGGGCGGGGCGGGGTGCGGGCGGGAGGGCGGGGTGGAGGGGTGCGTTACTGGACGGCGGGGGCCGCGGTGAGGGTGGCGGTGGTGGTGTCGAGGGTGGCGGTGGTGCCGACGGGGACTGTCAGTTGGTCGGGGCCGTGGCCGATGGGGAGGCCGCCGAGAACCGGTACGCCCAGGTCGCCGAGGCGTTCGGTGAGGACGTCGACGATCGTGGTGTCCCAGCCGTCGCCGCATTCGGTGAACTGCCCGACGGCCACCCCGGCCAGTCCGTCCAACGCGCCGGCGCGCAGCAGGTGGGTGAGCATCCTGTCGACCTTGTACGGAGGCTCCTGCACATCCTCGATCAACAGCACCGCACCGGTCAGGTCCGGCAGATCCGGGGTGCCGATCGACGCGGCGATCAGGCACAGGTTGCCGCCGAGCAGGGTGCCGGTGGCGCGACCCGGTACGCGTACGCCGAAGGTCTCCTCGGTGGGGACCGCGGTGATCGACACCGGTTCGGTGGTCATCAACGCCGCGTGCAGGGATTCGGCGGAGCGCAGCGGCGTCCGCTCGTCGCGCCAGGCCGCCCCGGGGCCGTGCACCCCGGCGAGGCGGGCGCCCCGCCACAGCGCGAACTGCAGGGCGGTGATGTCCGAGAAACCGGCCACCACCTTCGGATCACGGCGGACGGCGGCCATGTCGATGGCGTCCACGATCCGTTGGGCGCCGTAGCCGCCGCGCGTACAGATCACCCCTCGCACCTCGGGGTCGGCGAAGGCCGCGTTCAGGTCGGCAGCGCGTAGGTCGTCGGTGCCGGCGAGGTAACCGTGGCGGTCGTACGCGTGCGGCGCCGGCACCGGGCGCAGTCCCCAGCCGGTGAGCAGTTCCACGCCCCGGGCCACCCGCTCCGGTGAGGTGGGCCCGGCTGGGGACACCAGCAGGACGGTGTCACCCGGGCGCAGCACGGGCGGGCGTACGGAGGCGCTGTCCTCGCTGATCACAACCGCAGAGCCTAACCACCCTGCCGTGGCCGGGGCCCGCCCACGGGGGAGGGGAGGCAGCGCGCGGGTGGCCGGGGCCCGCGTACGGGCGGCGGATGCGTGGTGTGGCCCGTGCCGGGGCGCGGTGCCGTGCGGTGTACCGGCTAGCCTCGACGGGTGGCAACCGCGCTGGTGATCGAGAACGACCCGACGGACGACGCGCGCCGGCTGGGTGAGTGGCTGACCGAGGCTGGGCTGGAGCTGTGGGTGGTGCGCCCGCACGCCGGCGACGAGCTGCCCGCCGACCTGGAGGGGTACACGGCGCTCGTGGTGCTCGGCGGGGACCAACAGGCGTACCCGTTGCCGGACGGCTCGCCGGGTGCACAGTGGTTTCCGGCGGTGGAGGGCCTGCTGCGCAAGGCGGTCCGATACCGGGTGCCGACCCTGGCGGTGTGCCTGGGCGCGCAGTTGCTCGCCACCGCGCACGCCGGGTCGGTGGAGCGCAGCCCGTCCGGGCCGGAGATCGGCCCCGGCGTGGTCGGCCGGCGCGACGCCGCCGAGAACGACCCGCTGTTCCGGTACGTGCCGCTGATCCCCGACGTGCTCCAGTGGCACTCCGACGAGATCACCGAGCTGCCGCGGGGCGCGACCCTGCTGGCCGCCTCCACCCGTTATCCGCATCAGGCGTTCCGCCTCGGTGACCGGGCGTGGGGTCTGCAGTTCCACATCGAGTGCGACGCGGCGATGATCGCCGACTGGGCAACCGACTCGGCCCAACTCGCCGAGCTGGGCTACGACCCGGAGTTGGTGGTCGCCGCCTGCGCATCGGTGCTGGCCGACGTCGAGGAGGTCTGGCAACCGTTCGCCGCGCGGTTCGCCGCGTTGGCCCTCGGCGAGTTGGACGACAGCACGATGCGGCGCGGCCTGCCGCTGCTCGGGCACTGATGAGCAGGCCGACCAGGGCACCGGGCCGGCTCGCCCGGTACGGCTTCGGCACGGCCGAGGGCGACGGCGGCGCGCGGGCCGCGGACCTGCTCGGCCCGGAAGGGCTGCGGTTGTGGCAGCCGGCCGAGCAGGAGCCGGTCGACGAGGCCGCGGCCGAGCTGCTCGCCGGGCTGTCCCGGGCCGCCGACCCGGACCTGGCGCTGCGCCAACTGCACCGCATCGTGGAGGCCGAGAGCCGCGCCACGGAAGGCAGCGCCGCAACCCGGACCGCCGCCGACGGCAGCGCCGGGAGCCGGACCGCCGCCGACGGCAGCGCCGGGGGCCGGACCGCCGGATCGCCCCTGCTCGCGGATCTGCACAAGGATCCCGGGCTGCGGCGGCGGCTGATCGCGGTGCTCGGCGCGTCGGCGGCGCTCGGCGACCACCTGGTGGCCCACCCGGAGCACTACCAGACGCTGCGGACCGCCCCGGACGGGCTCGCCCCGACCGCCGAGGGGCGGTTGGACCCGACCGAGGGCGTCAACGCGGTGGCGGCGCTGCGGACCGCGTACCGGCTGGCGTTGTTGCGGATCGCGGCGGCCGACCTGACGGGCGGTCGCGGCTTGGAGCAGACGATGGCCGCGCTGTCGGCGCTTGCCGACGCGACGCTCTCCGCGGCGTACGAGATCGCTGTCGAGGAGTTGGCGGAGGGCACCGAGCGGCCTCGGCTGGCGGTCGTGGCGATGGGCAAGTGCGGCGGCGGCGAACTGAACTACGTGTCCGACGTGGACGTCATCTTCGTGGCCGCCGAGGACGCCGATCTGTCCGCGGCGACCCAGGTGGCGACCCGTCTGATCTCCATCTGCGGGTTGGTCGCCTGGCCGGTGGACGCCGCGCTGCGCCCCGAGGGCAGCCGGGGCCCGCTGGTGCGGACCCTTGCCAGCCACCTGGCCTACTACCGGCGGTGGGCGCGTACCTGGGAGTTCCAGGCGTTGCTGAAGGCCCGCCCGGCCGCCGGGGACCTGCCCCTGGCCCAGGAGTGGATCGACCAGCTCGCGCCGCTGGTCTGGCGGGCGGCCGAGCGGCCCGAGGCGGTGGAGGACGTCCGCGCGATGCGTCGCCGGATCATCGACCACATTCCGCCGAAGGAGTTGGAGCGCGAGATCAAGCGCGGCCCCGGCGGGCTGCGCGACATCGAGTTCGCCGTCCAGTTGCTGCAACTCGTGCACGGTCGCGGCGACGAGACGCTGCGCCCGCCCGGCACCATCCCGGCGTTGCGGGCGCTCGTCGCCGGCGGCTACGTCGGCCGGGCCGACGGTGAGGCCCTGTTGCGCGGCTACCGTTTCCTGCGCAGCGTCGAGCACCGGCTGCAACTCCAGGGCCTGCGTCGTACGCACACAGTGCCGGCCGAGCCGGGCGCGCTGCGCTGGCTCGCCGCCGCTCTGGGTTTCACCGCAGCGCCGGGGCGCAGCGCCGTGGAGAGCTTCCGGGCCGAGTGGGTCACCCACGCCACCGAGGTACGACGGCTGCACGCGAAACTGCTCTACCGGCCGCTGCTGGAGTCGGTGGCCCGGGTTCCGGCCGACGGGCTG
Source organism: Micromonospora sp. NPDC005710 (assembly GCF_040630995.1). Classification (NCBI taxonomy): domain Bacteria; kingdom Bacillati; phylum Actinomycetota; class Actinomycetes; order Micromonosporales; family Micromonosporaceae; genus Micromonospora; species Micromonospora sp. NPDC005710. Next base: position 214,855 of record NZ_JBEXYP010000007.1, read on the forward strand.
CGGCTCACCCCGGAGGCGGCCCGGAACCGTCTGGAGATCCTCGGCTTCGCCGACCCGGCCGGGGCGTTGCGTCACCTCCAGGCTCTCACCGGCGGGGTGAGCCGCACGGCGGCCATCCAGCGCACGTTGCTGCCGGTGCTGCTCAGCGAGTTCGCCGACGCGCCGGAGCCGGACCGGGGGCTGCTCAACTACCGTAAGGTCTCCGACAAGCTGGGCAGCACCCCCTGGTACCTGCGGCTGCTGCGCGACGGCGGCCCGGTGGCCCGCCGGTTGGCCCGGGTGCTCGCGCTGTCCCGGTACGTCGCCGACCTGCTCGCCCGCGACCCGGAGGCGCTGCGGCTGCTGGCCGAGGAGAACGAGTTGGCACCCCGCCCGCCCGAGGTGCTGCGGGAGGGGTTCCTGGCGGCGGCGGCCCGGCACTCTGACCCGGTCGAGGCGACAAGCGCGGTCCGAGCGCTCCGACGTCGGGAGTTGGTCCGGGTGGCCTGCGCCGACGTGCTCTGCCGGGCGGGCGCGCTCGCGCCCAGCCCCACCCGCGCGGACGACGCGAAACGTGCCCCCGGGCTGTCCGACATCACCGCTGTCGGTACGGCGCTCGCCGACGTCACCGACGCCACCCTGGCCGCCGCGCTGCGGGCCGCGCAGGCCAGCCAACCCGCACCGGAAGGCCTGCGGTTCGCGGTGATCGGCATGGGTCGGCTCGGCGGGTACGAGTCGAACTACCTCTCCGACGCCGACGTGTTGTTCGTCTACGACCCGCCCCCGGGCACCAGCGAGAGCGCTGCCAGTGCCGCCGCGCACGCCGTCGCCGAGGAGCTGCGCCGACTGCTCGGCGTACCCGCCCCCGACCCGCCGCTGGGTGTCGACGCCGACCTGCGGCCGGAGGGGCGCCAGGGTCCGCTGGTGCGCAGCCTCGCCGCGTACGCGCAGTACTACGCCCGCTGGTCTCGGGTGTGGGAGGCGCAGGCGTTGCTGCGCGCCCGGTTCGTCTGCGGGAACGCCGACCTGGGCGCCGAGTTCGAGGCGATGATCGAGCCGGTGCGCTACCCGGCCGACGGGCTGACCCGCGAACAGGTCGTCGAGATCCGGCGGATCAAGGCCCGGGTGGAGACCGAGCGACTGCCCCGGGGCGCCGACCCGGCCACCCACACCAAGCTGGGTCGAGGTGGGCTCGCCGACGTGGAGTGGGCTGTGCAACTCGTCCAGCTCCGGCACGCCGGGGCGATCCCGGAGCTGCGCGGCACGCGTACCCTCGATGCCCTCGCGGCGGCCGAGCGGGCCGGCCTGGTCGACCCGACGGACGCCACGGAGATGGCCGCCGGTTGGGCCTTGGCCGCGCAGGTCCGCAACGCGTTGATGCTGGTCCGGGGCCGCGCCGGCGACCAACTGCCCCGGCACGGGGTGGAGTTGGCCGGGGTGGCCCGGCTGCTCGGTCGCGACGATCCGGGGGAGTTCCTCGACGAGTATCTGCGCACCGGCCGTCGCTCCCGCGCCGCCGCCGAACGGGTCCTCGATGCCTGACGCGTCGCCGCGCCCGACCGGGCGGAGCGTCGCGGGCTGGGTGGCGGCGCCCGGGGTCGCGGTGGTGCTCGCCGCCGCCTTCCTGCTCGCGCCGCCGATGGGCACCGACCTCGCCGCGCAGGTGGCCCGTGCCGGGTTCACCGAGCGGTACGGGGCCGCGCCCGTCGACTTCGGCTGGTACGGCGGCGTCAACCAGTACGGCTACAGCCTCTTCACCGCCCGGTTGGGGGCGCTGATCGGGGTGCGTCCGCTGGGCGCGATCGCCGCGGTGGTCGGCGCGGCCGCGCTGGGTTGGCTGTTCGCCCGCAACCGGGCCCGCCGGCCGCTGCTGGCCGGGGTCCTCGGCGCGGTGGTGCTCGTCGGCAACCTGGCGAGCGGTCGGATCACCTTCGCGGTCGGGCTGGCGTTCGGGCTGCTGGCGCTGTGTGCGGTGAGCGCGGAACGCCCGCCGCGCTGGGCCCGGTTGGCGCTCGCCGCCGCCTGCGCCGCCCTGGCCACGGCGGCCAGCCCGGTCGCCGGCCTGTTCACCGGGCTGGCCGGCGCGGCGTTGCTGCTGGCGGCCCTGCGGACCGGTGCCGGGCCGGGCCGCCCGCTGCCCGGAGGCTGGCGCGCCGAGCGACCACTGGCCGAGGGGTTCGTCCTGGCCGTGGCGCCCGCCGTTACGCTCGCCCCGATCGCGTTCGTGTTCGGCAATGGCGGCACCCAGCCGTACTCGGCCGAGTCCATGCGCATCAACGTCGCGCTCACGGTGCTGGTGGCGGTCGTGCTTCCGCGTCGCCGCCGGGTGCTGCGCGTCGGCGCGGCGCTCACCGTGCTGCTGCTGATCGGGGCGTACTACCTGCCCAGCCCGATCGGGTCCAACGCGCTGCGGCTGCCGATGCTGTTCGCAGTGCCCGTGCTGGCCGGGTACGCCGCGCTGCCGGGGGCGTGGCTGGCCGGGCTGCTCGCCGCGACGGTCTGGTGGCAGTCGCCGGTGATGGTGAGCGACGTGACCCGGGCCGGCGCGCCGGAAAGCTCCGCGGGTTTCTACCAGCCGCTCGTCGCCGAACTCGACAGGCGGCAACCGGCCGGGCGGGTCGAGGTGGTGCCGCTACGCGACCACTGGGAGTCCGCGTACCTGCCGCCGACAGTGCCACTGGCCCGGGGCTGGGAACGCCAGGTCGACAGCGACCGCAACGCGCTGTTCTACGACGGCAGCCTCAGCTCGCAGACGTACGAGCAGTGGCTCCGGCACGAGGCGGTGACCCATGTGGTGCTCGCCCCCGACGCGCCCGCGGACAAGTGGGGCCGTGACGAGGCCGCACTGATCCGCGCCGGCCTGCCGTACCTGCGGGAGGTCTGGCGTGACCCGACCTGGCGGATGTACGAGGTGGCCGACCCGACTCCGCTGGTCGGTGCCCCGGGTCGACTCGTCGACGCCGATCGCGGCGCGGTCCGGCTGACCGCCACACCCGGGGACGTGCCGGTCCGGGTGCGCTGGTCGCGCTGGCTCACACTGAACGGCCCGGACGGCTGCCTCCGACCCGGGGCGGACGGGTGGACCGAGGTGCGGGTCCGGGCCGCCGGCGACTACTCCGTCTCGAGCGGGTTGGTGCCCGCGCGCCACTGCTGACCGTCCGGGTGCCTGCCGTCGGTACCCCGCCGTGATGCTGGCAGCATGTCCGGCGTGCCTTCCCACCTCGCGCGCTGGACCGGCCTCGCCGGCTCGATGCTGCTCGCACTCGCCGCCTTCCTCGGCGGCGCGTTCCCCGGCGGCCCCCTGCGCAGCACCCCGGTCAGCATCTGGCAGGGGCCCAACGGCCCGCTGATCCTCGCCGCCTGGGCGGTCGGCACCGGCCTGATGGCGTACGCCTGGTGGGCGTTGCGCGACGGGGGCCCCTCGACCCGGTGGGCGCTGGTCACCGTCGGGCTCTGGATGCTGCCGCTGCTGATCGCACCGCCCTTCGGCAGCCGGGACGTGTACGCGTACGCCTGCCAGGGCGCCAGCTTCGTCGGCGGCATCAGCCCGTACGAACAGGGCGTCTCCGCGTTGCCCTGCCCCTGGCTGGACACGGTCTCGGTCATCTGGCGCGACACCCCGGCGCCCTACGGGCCGCTGTTCGTACTCATCGCGGGCGCCGTGGTGAAGGCCACCGGTTCGCTGACGGCCAGCATCGTGCTGTTCCGGGCGCTGTCGCTCGTCGGCGTGATCCTCACCGCCTGGGCCGTGCCGGCGCTGGCCCGCCGCGCCGGTGTGCCGGCGAAGCGGGCGGTGTGGCTGGCACTGGGTTCCCCGCTGGTCGCCGCGCACCTCATCGGTGGCCCTCACAACGACGTGCTGATGCTCGCCGCCCTGGTCGGCGGGCTGGCCGTGGTGGCCGCGCACCCGGGCCGACGCGCGATGCTGCTGGTCGGCGGACTGCTCCTCGGAGTAGCGGTGGCGATCAAGGTGACCGCGGTGGTGGTGGTGCCGTTCGCCGCGCTGGCGGCCACCGCCGGGCCGTACCGGATCCGCACGCTGATCCGCGACGGCGGCTGGGTCGTCGGCGGCGCGGTCGCCACAGTGGTCGGTGTGACAGTCGCCGGAGGGCTGGACTTCGGCTGGGTCGGCGGGCTGTCCCAGGGCGGCGCTGCCATCGCCTGGACCTCCCCGCCGACCGCCGTCGGGCAGACTGTCGGTTACGTCGCGGCGCTGTTCGGCGCTCACATCGACGCGCTACCGGTCACCCGGGGGATCGCCGTGGTTCTCCTGGCCGTCCTGCTGGTCTGGCTCTGGTGGCGGGCCCGCACCCGCGACCCGCTGTACTACGCCGGCCTCGCGCTCGCCCTCACCGTCGCGCTCGCCCCCGTCGTGCACCCCTGGTACTGGACGTGGCCGCTGTTCGTGCTGGCGGCCACCGCCCAGCGGACCAGATGGTTCATCGTGGTCGCACTGATCGGCTCGTTCCTGGTGCTGCCCAACGGCACCGGGCTGCCCCGATACACCAAGACCGTCGGAGCACCGCTCATGACGCTGTTGGTGATCGTGCTGGTCATCCGGTTGGTACGGTCGGCTCGGGCGGCCCGACAGCCGGTCGCCGCCGACTGAGGGAAGGTGTGCCGGTGACCGCTCCCGGTGCCGCTCTCTCCCGGTACGCGGGCCTGGTCGGGGCGGTCCTGCTCGCCGTGGCCGGATACCTCGGTGGGGCGCTGCCCGACGCCCCGCTGGGCGTCACACCCGCGTCGATCTGGCGGGCCCCGGACGGCCCGGCCACACTGACCTGCTGGCTGATCGGCACCGTCCTGCTGGTCGGGGCGTGGTGGTCGCTGCGCGACGGTGCCCCGTCGACCCGCTGGGCGTACGTCACCGCCGGCCTGTGGGCACTGCCGCTGCTCGTCGCGCCATCGCTGGGCAGCCGGGACGTCTACTCGTACGCCTGCCAGGGCTGGACGTACGCGCACGGCGTCGACCCGTACGCCGTGGGGGCGGCGGCGGCCGGCTGCCCCTGGCTGGACACCGTGGCCCCGATCTGGCGGGACACCCCGGCACCGTACGGGCCGGTGTTCGTCCTGCTCGCGGCGCTCGCCGTCAGCCTCGGCGGCGGGCTCACCGGCACCATCGTGGCGCTGCGCGTGATCGCCGTCGCCGGGCTGCTGCTGGCCGCGCTCTGCCTGCCCGCCCTGGCACGGGCGGCCGGGGTGCCTGCCGGGGGAGAGCCGGGAGTGCCGGCTGGGTGGGCGGCCGGGGTGCCGGCCCGACGGGCCGTCTGGTTGGCGCTGGCCGGCCCGCTGATCGGCGTACACCTGGTGGCCGGGGCGCACAACGACGCCGTGATGCTGGGTCTGCTGCTCTGCGGGCTGCTGGTGGCGATCCGGCGACCGGGTTGGCCGCCGGCACTGCTGCTGGCCGGGGCGCTGCTCGGGCTGGCGGTGACGGTGAAGGCCAGCGCGGTCGTGGTGGTGCCGTTCGCCGCACTGGCCGCGGTCCGTGGTCGTCACACCGTACGGGCGTTGCTGCGCGACGGCGGCTGGCTGGCCGGTGGGCTGCTCGGCGCGGTGCTGGTCACCTCGGCGGCGTCCGGCCTCGGCCTCGGCTGGGTGGGCGGGCTCACGCACAGCGGCGACTCGGAGCAGTGGACGTCACCACCCACCGCCGTGGGCTTCGTGATCGACTATGTCGGCGCGCTGGTCGACCGGGACCCGCACGCGGTACCGGCGGTCCGAGCGGTCGCGCTGCTGCTGCTCGCCGGGGTGCTGGTGGTGCTCTGGTGGCGAACCTGGCAGACCCTCCGGCGGCTGCACGAGGTGGCGGGGCCCGCGACCACGGCTCCCCGGGTGGCACTGCACGGAGCGGCGCTGGCGCTGGTCGCCACAGTGGTCCTGTCCCCGGTCTTCCACCCCTGGTACGCGACCTGGCCACTGGCGCTGCTCGCGATCACCGCCGCCCGCACGACGTGGTTCGTGGTGCCGGTCGCGGCGGTAGCCTTCCTCGCCCTACCCGACGGCACCAACCTGGCCCGCTTCACGAAGGCCCCGGGTGCGCTGGCGATGACCGCCCTGCTCCTGATCGTGCTCGCTCGCGCCCTGCGCCGAAGGCCCCAAACCCCAACCCCCACCCCCACCCCCACCCCCGGGGACGACCATCCCGGTTGATCATGAGGTTGACGGGGATGAAATGGACAACATCACCGGCCAACCTCATGATCACTCGGGGCAGGTGCGGCCGTCGGAGGCAGCAACATCCTCGAAGTTGCGGCCACCAACCGGTGCCCGGCGCTGGGGGTGTGGCTGAGCGACGGGGGAAAGACGAGCCGGGCCGGCTCCGCGGTGAGCGGAGCCGGCCCGGCCGGTGTTCGAGTGACTGCTCAGCAGTCGTCGTGCGTCTGACTGCTCAGCAGTCGTAGTACATGGCGAACTCGTGCGGGGTCGGGCGCAGACGCACCGGGTCGACCTCGTTGGCGCGCTTCCAGTCGACCCAGGTGGAGATCAGGTCGGGGGTGAAGACGCCACCGTCGAGCAGGTAGTCGTGGTCGGCCTCCAGGGAGTCGAGCACGGCCGGCAGCGAGCCCGGGACCTGCTTGACGTCGCCCCACTCCTCCGGCGGGAGGTCGTAGAGGTCCTTGTCGATCGGCGTCGGCGGCTCGATCTTGCTCTTGATGCCGTCCAGGCCGGCCATCATCATGGCCGAGAAGGCCAGGTAGACGTTTGCCGACGGGTCCGGGACGCGGAACTCGACGCGCTTGGCCTTGGCGTTGCTGCCGGTCACCGGGATGCGGGTGCAGGCGGACCGGTTGCGCTGCGAGTAGACCAGGTTGACCGGGGCCTCGTAGCCGGGCACCAGGCGGCGGTACGAGTTGACCGTCGGGTTGGTGAAGGCCAGCAGCGACGGCGCGTGGTGCAGCAGGCCGCCGATGTACCAGCGGGCCATGTCGGACAGACCCGCGTAGCCGGTCTCGTCGTAGAAGAGCGGCTCACCGTTGAGCCAGAGGCTCTGGTGGGTGTGCATGCCGGAACCGTTGTCGCCGAACAGCGGCTTGGGCATGAAGGTCGCGGTCTTGCCGTTGGCCCAGGCCTCGTTCTTCACGATGTACTTGAAGAGCTGAAGCTGGTCACCGGCGTGCAGCAGGGTCGAGAACCGGTAGTTGATCTCGGACTGGCCGGCGGTGCCCACCTCGTGGTGCGAGCGCTCCACGTTGAAGCCGGTGTCGACGAGCCGGCGCACGATCGAGTCACGCAGGTCGGCGTAGTGGTCGACCGGCGGCACCGGGAAGTAGCCACCCTTGTAGGCCGTCTTGTAACCGAGGTTGCCACCCGGCTCTTCGCGGCCGGTGTTCCAGGCGCCCTCGATCGAGTCGATGTAGTAGAACGACTGGTGCGCCGAGGTCTCGTGACGGATCGAGTCGAAGATGTAGAACTCCGCCTCGGCGCCGAAGTAGGCGGTGTCGGCGATGCCGCTCGCCGCCAGGTACGCCTCGGCCTTCTTCGCCACGTTGCGCGGGTCGCGGCTGTATGCCTCGCGGGTGAACGGGTCGTGAATGAAAAAGTTGAGCGCGAGCGTCTTCTGCGCGCGGAACGGGTCGATGAAAGCGGTGGCGACATCCGGGAGCAGGAGCATGTCCGACTCGTGGATCGCCTGGAAACCGCGGATCGACGAACCGTCGAACGCGAGGCCGTCGGTGAAGAGATCGTCGTTGACGGACTCGACCGGCAGGTTGAAGTGTTGCATCACGCCGGGCAGGTCACAGAAACGAACGTCGACGAACTTCACGTCCTCGTTCTTGAGGTATCGCAGCAGTTCCTCGGGATTGGCGAACACACATCCTCCTGGCACGTCCACGGGGTGGCTAGGCTTCTGGCGACGCTAGGGCCGGGCGGTTGCCCGGCCGTGTCTCCGTTGTTTCTGCCGTGTTACGTCCCTCGCGGAGCGTCAGCGACGCCCCTGCCACGCCTGCGGCCCGCCAGGAACGCCGTACCGACTGTGCCAGTGTAATGACATCTGATGCCTTTAGCCTGAATCGGCACGCAGTGGCGGCGGCACCCCGGCGAGCTCTCAGTCCGGCGCGGATACCCTTGACCGCTGTGACCAATCCGCACCTCCCGGCAGCGCCGGCCACCGACAGCACGTTCATCCCACCGAGCCTCGGTCGACGGTTCGGGGCGCTGATCATCGACTGGGTGCTCTGCCTGCTGGTGTCCAACTTCTTCGCCGACCCGGTACGCGACGGCTGGGCGCCGGTGCTGGTGCTGGTCCTGGTGTACGGCATCTTCCTCGGCCTGTTCGCCCAGACCCCGGGCATGTACATCACCAAGATCCGCTGCGTGAACTGGCACGACGGTGGCCGGATCGGCGTGCTCCGTGGGTTGATCCGGGGCCTGCTGCTGGCTCTGGTCGTCCCCGCGCTGATCATGGACGAGCACCGGCGCGGCCTGCACGACCGACTGGCCGACGCGGTGATCGTCGACGCCCCCCGAGGCTGACCCGACCCCGACAACGCCTGCCCAGGGCCGCCAAGATCCGCACAACATCAGGGATGTTGGTGTCTGCGGCGTGTCTGAGGCAACATCATCTCTGATGTTGTGCGGATCTTGGGCGCGGGGCGCTAGGCGCGGGGCGCGGGGCGCGAGGCACCACGATGCGAAAGAGCCGGACCCGTCCGGGTCCGGCTCTTCTGGCGTACACCCGAGGGGTCAGCGGCCCCGCTGCTGGCGGGCGGCGCCTGGCGGCCGCATGTTCTTCGGGATCGCGCCCTTGGGCATCTGCGGCCGGGCGGTGAGCGCCTTGAGCCGCTTGTCCAGCGAGTTGACGTCTTTGCCGGAGAGGGCGCGGGGCAGGCGCAGCAGCGTCGTCCGGAGCTTGCGGATCGGCAGCTCGCCCTCCTCCTGCCCGATCACGTAGTCGTGCAGGGGAGCGGAGCCGATCACCTTGGACAGCCGCCGCTTCTCCTGGCCGAGCAGGCCGCGCACCCGCTGCGGGTTGCCCTCGGCCAGCAGGATCACACCCGGGCGGCCGATCACCAGGTGGACCATGTCCATCTGGGTGGTGGAGCTGACCGCCGGGGTCACCCGCCAGTCGCCGCGCATGTTCTCCATGATCTGCGCCGCCGCGCCGGGTTGCCCCTCGGCGGCGTTCATCATCGCCTTGTTGGACCGCAGGTTGAGCACGATCAGCACCGCGAGCAGGATGAACAGGATGCCCAGCGGCAGCCAGATCCAGCCCCAGAGGATGACCGCGACCACGGTGAGCGCGAGCGGGATCAGCACCGCCGCGGCGACCAACGGCGCGAACCACCGGTCCTGCTTGGCGGTGAACTGGAACACCATCCCGATCTGCTTCAGCCGCTGGCCGAACGAGACCTTTTCCTGGGGCTTTGCCATGCCGCAGAGTCTAGTGGTCGCCGTCGGCCCGGTTGATCCGCGTCCGGGTGCCGGGGCAGCTGAGTACCTTACGTCGCCGTACGCGCCCGGACGGGCCGGGTAAGGAGGCTGTGGGCGGAAAAGATGAGGCACCGTGCCCATGCCCGGGTGGGGCCTTCGCGCGAAGAGTCGTCAGCAGCAGACGACGACGCCACGAAGGAGCCCGACATGTTCGGCAACGACGCAGATTTCCTGCTCACCCTGCACCGTACCCACTCGGCCGAGCTGCGCGCCGACGCCGCCGCGGACCGGCTCGCCCGGTCGCTGTCGCGTCCCACCGCCCGCGAGTGGTTGGGCCGCCGCCGGCAGGCCGGTCGCACCAGCGACGCCCGCCGGTGACCGCGCCCGGCGGGGCTGCCCCGTGGGCGGTACCCGCCACCGCTGACACGGGGGCAGCGGTGGCGGTGCTGTCCGGTCGAGCCGATCCGACCTCGCCGCCCGGCCGCCGGCTGATCGGCGGGGCCGGCGGGGCGGGCCGCCATGGCATGCTCGAACACGTGACCGTACGCGCCGCCAGCTCCGTCCTCGTCGGACGTCATCGGGAGACCGCCGCGCTACGGGACGCGCTGGGCCGGGCGCGGGCCGGGGAACCGACAAGCGTGCTCGTCGGCGGCGAGGCGGGCGTGGGTAAGACCCGGCTGTTGGAGGAGTTCGCCGTCGGGGCCATCGACGGCGGGGCGCGGGTGCTCGTGGGCCAGTGCCTGGAGTTGGGCGAGGCGGGGCTCCCGTTCGCCCCGTTCGCCGCAGCCTTGCGCGCGGTGCTCCGCGCCGACGGCCCCGAGGTCTTCGCCGGGTACGAGGCGGAGTTCGCCCCGCTCCTCCCGGAGTTGGGTCGCGCGTCGGCGACGCCTGCCACCCCTCGTGCCGTCGCCCTCAGCGACGCGCCGCGCGGGTACCTGTTCGACCTGGTCGCCGAGCTGTTCCAGCGGCTGGCCGATGCGCGCCCGCTGGTCCTGATCATCGAGGACCTGCACTGGGCGGACCGCTCCACCCGCGACCTCATCGGCTTCCTCGTCCGGGCGGCGAGGCCGGGCCGGCTGCTGCTGGTCTGCACCTACCGCACCGACGAGTTGCAGCGGGGGCATCCGCTGCGCCCGTTCCTCGCCGAGCTGGATCGGGCCCGGGGGGTGGAGCGGGTCGAGCTGGGCCGCCTGGACCGGGACGGCACGGCCGCGATCCTCGCCGACCTGCTCGGTGCCGAGCCGCTCGCCCGTGCCGTCGACGATGTGCACGACCGCACCCAGGGAAACCCGTTCTTCATCGAGGAGCTGGCCGTCGCCGGTGACCCGATCGGTTGTGCCGCGCTCCCCGAGACGCTGCGTGACCTGCTGCTGGCCCGCGTGGACCGGCTGCCCGACCCGTCCCAGCGGGTGTTGCGGATCGCCGCCGCCGGTGGCACCCGTTTCGCCCACGACCTGCTCGCCGAGGTCGCCGGGCTGCCGGAGGCCGAGTTGGAGGACGCGTTGCGCGCCGCCGTCGCCGCCCAGTTGGTGGTGGCCGACCGGGACGGTGACTACGAGTTCCGACACGCGCTGGTCCGCGAGGCCGTACACGACGAGCTGTTGCCCGGTGAGCACGCCCGGCTGCACGCCCGCTTCGCCGCCGCCATCGAGGCCCAGCCGCACCTGGTCGCCGCCGGCCGGGCCCCGGCCGAGATCGCCCACCACTGGCACGCCGCGCACGACCACCCGCGTGCCCTCGTCGCCGCACGAGCCGCGGCGCGCGCCGCCGCCGACCGGTACGCGTACGCCGAGCAGCGCCGGCTGCTGGAGCGGGCGCTGGAGTTGTGGGAGCTGGTGCCGGACGCCGCTGATCTGCTCGGCATGGACCACCTGGCGCTGCTGGAGCAGACCCTTGACGCCGCGGTCACCGCCGGCGACTTCAGCCGGGCCATCACCCTGACCCGGGCCGGGCTGGCGGAGGTGGACGCGGACGCCACGCCGCTGCGCGCCGCCCGCCTGCTGGACCAGCGCGGTCGACTGATGGCCCTGCTCGGCAAGAGCGACGGCAGCCGCGAGCTGGACGAGGCGTACCGGCTGGCTGCCGGTGGGCCGCCCGGCGCGGAGCGGGTCCGGCTGCTCGCCGACATCGCCACCCACCTGGTCAAGATCGACCCACGGAAGGCGGCCCGGGTGGCGGCCGAGGCCGCCGCCGACGCCGAGGCGTTCGACGTGAACGTGGCCCTGCTGTCGACGCGGATCGCGTTGCTCTGCCACGGCGAGCGGGACCTGACCGGCGGGTTGGCCGAGCTGGGCCAGGCGGCCGCTGCTGCCCGTGCGGCGGGGGACGCCCCGACGCTGGTGCTCGCCATGGTGTTCGAGTCGGACATGCTCTGCGAGTTGGGCCGTTACGCCGAGTCCGCGCAGGCCGCCGAGACGGGCGTGGCCGAGGCGCGCCGGGTGGGGATCAGCCGCTCCACCGGGGCGTACCTGCTCTCCAACCGGGCCGAGGCGCTGATCGCGCTGGGCCGGTGGGACGAGGCCGAGGCGGTCTGCGCGGAGGCCGCCCGGATCGACCTGTCCGGTGTGACCGGCCTGCACTGGCTCCAGTTGGGCGCCGGGCTGCGGCTGGCCCGCGCCCATCCGGGGGCCGACGAGCTGGTCGACCGGGCGCTCACCTTCCTCAACCGGCCGTACCTGTGGCCGAACCACCGACTGCCCCTGCACGAGCTGGCGATCGAGGCGGCGCTGGCCGCTGACGACAAGGTCGAGGCGGTACGCGCGGCTCGCGTCGCGGTGGCCGACGAGAGCCTGCCGCAGTTGCCCCGGGAGGGGTGGCCGGTGCTCAGCGCCGCCGCGCGTACCGCGGCCCGGGTGGGTGACCGGGAGGTGGCGGTCGCGGTGGCGGCGCTCGCCGCCGACCTGCCGGCGCGGCACCCGGCGGCCCGTGCACACGCCGCCCAGGTCACCGCGTTGCTCGCGGTCGGCGACCAGGCACTACCGGCGTGGCGTGCGGCTGTCGGCGCGTGGCGGGCCGACGGGCAGCCCTACCCGCTGGGTCGGGCGCTGCTGGCGCTGGCCGAGGCGACAGCAGCGGCCGGGGAACGCGACGAGACGGCGGCGGCGGTCACCGAGGCAACCGAGATCGGCCGGCGGCTGGGTGCGACGCCGCTTGTCGAGGCAGCCGCCACCCTGGCCCGGCGGGTGGGCCTGCGGGGTGCGGCCGGGGGTGGGGCCGGCTCTGACCTGCTGACCGCCCGCGAGCGGGAGGTGCTGCGTCTGGTCGCGGAGGGGCACAGCAACAGCCGGATCGCCGAGCGGTTGTTCATCTCGCCGAAGACGGCGAGCGTGCACGTCTCCCGGATCATCGCGAAGCTGGGGGTGACCAACCGAATGGAGGCCGCCGCCCTGGCCCACCGCCTCGGCCTGCTCACCGAGCCCGCCGCGCCACGCTGACCCACGCACACCCGGGAACCGCCGCGCGCACTGACGGGCGCCCCAATGGTCAGCGGGGCAGGTAGATGCGCCAGCCCTCGATGGTGACCAGGTCGAGACTGCCCGGCGTGACCCGCTGCCGCTCGTCGAGCACCTCCGCCAGGGGCGAGCCGGCCGGCGCGACCCAGGCCGGTGCCGCCGAGCCGTCGACCTCCCGGCGGTACGCGGGGTAGCGGTCGAAACCCTGGCGCAACGTGTCGTCGACGACGGCGCAGACCACCTGCTCCGCGCTGGCGAAGGTGAGCCGGTTACAGGTCCAGTAGCCGGCGCGGACGTGCCGGACGCCGAGCTGACGCAGGGTGCTCACCAAATCGGTGTGCCGGGCCTCGGCGGCCCGGATCGCCGGGACGGTCTGCGTCGCCCGCCAGGTGGCGTGGGCGGCGGTGCCCAGTGTGGCGGCGAGCAGCACCACAGCGATCAACTGGGCCAGCGCCGACCCGACGCCGTGTCGGCCGGTCACCGGTGCCCGCAGCCCGTGCCGGGCCACCGCCCACACCGGCCAGAGCAGCGCCGGCAGCGAGATGAGCAGGCAGGACAGGTAACGGGAACTCTCCACGGGGGTCAGCCCGGCGGAGCTGCTCGCCGTGTACGCGCCGAGGGTGGCCACCGCGGCCAGCACGAGCGCCAGCCGGAGGGCCGCCGCCACCCGAGGCGACACCGCGTCCGGGCCGACAGCGGCCAAATCGGGGGTGCGAAGGGCCCGCCAGGCGGTGACGGCGGCGATGGCCAGCAGCAGCGGCAGGGTAAGCGCCCACCACAGTTGCCAGGTGGCGCACTGCCCGGGGGCGCAGAAGCCCATGCCCAGCCCGGGGCCGAGCACCAGGCCACCGTGCAGCCGGTCGGGCCAGCCCGCGCTGGCGTTCGCGCCGCTGGCCGCGAGCACGGCGTGCAGCGGGTTGCGCCCGGTCAGCAGGCTGTGCAGCAGCAGCGGGGCCGCTCCCAGCACGGCCGCCGCCCCGAGCAGTGCCCCGGCGGCACCCCACAGCTCCCGGCGGCAGAACCCGACGAGCACCGCGCCGGTCGCCGCGACGTACGGCAGCACGAGCGGGTCGACCCAGAGCATCAGTCCGGCCAGGAATCCCCACGTCGCCCAGCCCGCCAGCCGCCAGCCCTGTCGTCCGGCGTCGGCCGTGCGCCCGTCGGGTCGCCCGGTGCCGGCAGGTCGCCGCCCTGGTCGACCGGCGGCCAGCTCGACGGCGAGCACTGCCAGCGCCGCCCCGGCCGCGTTCATCTCGGGGTAGCCGCCGCCGGCGATGAGTTGGTTCTTGACGATCCGGTCGGAGCCGAGGGCCAGCAGCGCCACCATCAGCAGCCCGAACCACCGGTCAGCGGTCAGCCGCAGCGTCAACCGCCAGGCCAGCAGCAGGAACAGCGCGTACAGGGCCAGCGTGGGCAGCCGCAGACCGAGCAGCGACGGCTCACCGGCGAGGGCGAAGACCGGCGCGGCCAGGTACGCCTCCACAGTGCCCATGTACTGCTGGCCGTAGAACCAGACCGGGAAGTCCTCGCCCCGGGCGATGTGCAGCGCGGCCAGCCCCATGGTGGCCTCGTCGCTGTTCGTCGCCGGTGCGGCGTGCAGCAGCAGCCAGAGCCGGTAACCCAACCCGGCGACCACTGCCAACCCGGTGAGCCAACCGACCAGCCCGTGACGGGTGCCGGGTCGTGGGCGGGGCGAGCCCGCACCGCGCGGCTGCTCGCGTACGCCGACGGTCATCACAGGATCATGACACCCGGGCGCCGAACGGCGGTGCGACGCTGCCGGCGGTGTCAGCTGGCGGTGACCACCGCTGCGGCGGCGCGGGCGTCGATGGCCTGCTGGTAGAGCCGGCCGGCCCGGTACGACGAACGCACCAGCGGCCCGCTCATCACCCCGGCGAAGCCGATCTCCTCGGCCTCCTCGCGCAGCTCCACGAACTCCTCCGGCTTGACCCAGCGGGTCACCGGGTGGTGCCGGGGCGAGGGCCGCAGGTACTGCGTGATGGTGATCAGCTCGCAGCCGGCCTCGTGCAGGTCGCGCAGCGCCTGCGAGACCTCGGCCCGCTCCTCGCCCATGCCGAGGATCAGGTTGCTCTTGGTGACCAGACCGTCGGCGCGGGCCTGCCGGATCACGTCCAGCGAGCGGTCGTAGCGGAACGCCGGCCGGATGCGCTTGAAGATGCGCGGCACGGTCTCCACGTTGTGCGCCAGCACCTCGGGACGGGAGCCGAAGACCTCGGCCAGCTGCTCGGGGACGGCGTTGAAGTCCGGGATCAGTAGCTCGACGCCGCAGCCGGGCTGGAGGGCGTGGATCTGTCGGACGGTCTCGGCGTACAGCCAGGCCCCGCCGTCGGGCAGGTCGTCACGGGCGACACCGGTGATGGTGGCGTAGCGCAGCCCCATCGAGACCACCGACTCGGCGACCCGACGCGGCTCGTCGGCGTCGAACTCGGCGGGCTTGCCGGTGTCGATCTGGCAGAAGTCGCAGCGCCTGGTGCACTGGTCGCCGCCGATGAGGAAGGTGGCCTCCCGGTCTTCCCAACACTCGTAGATGTTGGGGCAGCCGGCCTCCTGGCAGACGGTGTGCAGCCCCTCGCGCGAGACGAGCCCGCGCAACTGGGTGTACTCCGGGCCCATCTTGGCCTTGACCTTGATCCATGGCGGTTTGCGCTCGATCGGTGTCTCGGCGTTGCGCGCCTCGATCCGCAGCAGACGCCGCCCCTCGGGGGCCGCCGTTGCGGTGCGCGCTGCCTGGCCGGTCGTCGGCGCGGAGTGCTCGATCGTCACGAAAATGAGCCTACGCCGGACGGCAGCCGTCTATGTGCGTCAGGCGACCGGCGTCACGCCCCAAACGTTGTGACGCCGGACACCGGGGTGTCGAAAATGTGCGTCACACGAGGGGGATTCCGGTGCTACGGTCACCGCCAACAGCGACGACGGAGCCGAGTAGCACCCCGACCCGCCAGTGCAGAGAGCCGCCGGTGCTGAGAGGCGGTCTGGTGCCGGGGCGCGAAGACCCTCCTGAGCTGCGGGAAGAACGGCCGCGGGTCACCCGCGCCCAGTAGAGCCCGCCCGGCTGGCCCCGGTCATCAGGCGACGAAAGAGGCCCCCGCTTCGGTGGGGGTGAAGGTGTGGTGGCACCGCGAGGTTCCCGCTCGCCCACACCTCCCTGGGGCTGATGCGACGCTTCGCTTCCCCAGGGCGGCGACGGCGTGGCGATCGACCGAGGAGCAGCCCGCCATGCAACGAACCCTGTCCCAGCACCTGCCCGCCAGAATCGGCACGACAGTGCGGATCGCCGGCTGGGTGCACCGCCGCCGACTGCTCAAGTCGGTGGCCTTCCTGATCGTGCGGGACGCCACCGGCCTGGCCCAGGTGGTCGTCACCGACCCGGCCGTCCGCGCCGAGCTGGACAAACTCACCGAGGAGACGGTCGTCGAGGTCACCGCGACGGCCACCGCGAACGACACCGCGCCCGCCGGGGTCGAGCTGACCAACCCGTCGGTACGTCCCCTCGGGCCGCCCGCCGTGCCGCCACCGTTCGACCTGTACCGGCCGTCGCTCACCGCCAGTCTGCCCACCCAACTGGACAACGCGCCCACGGCGTTGCGGCACCCGACCCGGTCGGCCGCGCTGCGGATCTCGGCGGCTGCGGTCGCCGGGTTCCGGGCCGCACTCGACGCCAGCGACTTCGTGGAGATCCACACACCGAAGGTGGTCAGCTCCAGCACCGAGAGCGGGGCGAACGTGTTCGCGCTGGACTGGTTCGGCCGGCCCGCCTACCTGGCCCAGTCACCGCAGTTCTACAAGCAGCTGATGGTCGGCGTCTTCGAACGCGTCTACGAGGTGGGGCCGGTCTTCCGGGCCGAGCCGCACGACACCGTCCGGCACCTCGCGCAGTACACGTCCCTCGACGCGGAGTTGGGCTTCATCGCCGACCACCGGGACGTGATGCGGGTGCTGCGCGACACGGTGGCCGGGATGCTGGGCACCGTCGGCGAGCGGGCCGCCGGCGCGCTGGCCACCCTCGGCGTCGAGGTGCCTGTCGTACCGGCGCAGATTCCGGCTGTGCACTTCACCGAGGCGTTGACGATCGCCGGCGCGCCCGCCGACGAGCCGGACCTCGCGCCCGCCCACGAACGGGCACTGGGCGAGTGGGCCCTCCGCGAGCACGACTCGGACTTCCTCTTCGTGACCGGCTACCCGATGGCGAAGCGGCCGTTCTACACCCACCCGGACCCGGCGCTGCCCGCGTACTCGAACGGTTTTGACCTGCTCTTTCGCGGTCTGGAGCTGGTCACCGGCGGGCAGCGGCTGCATCGGCACGCCGACTACCTGGCGGCGTTGGCGGCCCGGGGCGAGCCGGTCGAGCCGTACGCCGGGTACCTGGACGCGTTCCGGCACGGCATGCCAACGCACGGCGGCTTCGCCATCGGCCTGGAACGGTTCGTGGCCCGGCTGGTCGGCGCGGCGAACGTCCGTGAGGTCACCGCGTTCCCGCGCGACCTGCACCGCCTGACGCCGTGAGTGGACGCGCGGGCTGAGGGCGAGCCCTCAGCCCGCGCGTGCTCAGACCTCGATGAGGGTGGCGAGTCGCCGCTCGACCACCGGGAGCACGTCGGCGACGCCGATCGGCCGACCCAGCTCGGCGGTGAGCGAGGTGACGCCCGCGTCCCGGATGCCGCACGGCACGATCCGGTCGAAGGACGTCAGGTCGCAGTCGCAGTTGATCGAGAAGCCGTGCAGGGTGACGCCCCGGGCGACCCGGATGCCGATGGCGGCCACCTTGCGGGCCGGCCCCCGGTCGTCCTCGGGCACCCAGACCCCGCTGCGCCCCTCGACCCGGCCGGCGGTCAGCCCGAACTCGGCGCACACGTCGATGAGCAGTTCTTCGGTCCGGCGGACGTAGGCGACCACGTCCACCGGGTCGGGCAGCCGCACGATCGGGTAGCCGACGAGCTGCCCCGGCCCATGCCAGGTGATCTTGCCGCCGCGGTCCACGTCGACGACCGGGGTGCCGTCCGTCGGCCGGTCCCACGGCTCGGTGCGCTTGCCCGCTGTGTAGACGCTCGGGTGCTCCAGCAGCAGCACCGTGTCGCCGCGCTCGCCGGCCACCACCGACTCGTGCAGGCGTCGCTGCTCGTCCCAGGCGGCCTGGTAGTCGAGCAGGCCGGCGCGGACGGCCGTCAGGCCGGGGGTCGTCGTCGTCACGGCAACCAGCCTAGTCCCGTCAGAGGCGATCTTCCCTGGTGAGCCGCCTCACCGGGGCTTGTCGCCCGCCCCGGTGCACCGACAGGCAGGCGTCTACCTGTCGGCGGGCGGGATGCGCCAGAGCCAGACGTCGTCGACCCGTTGCGGCTCGCCGAACAGGGCGACGCCGGTACGCCGCAGCGCCTCCTCGTCGACCTCGAACTTCGCGCCGTGCACCTCGTCGGCGAGCACCACCGTCTCGATGCGCCAGTGCCGCAGGTCCGACTGGACCTCTCGGATGGTGCCGTCGGTGACGATGGGCACCAGCCCGGTACGGCCAGCCTGGTCCATCAACGCGCTGAGCGTGCGCGGCACCGGGCCGATCCGACCCCGCCCGTCCGGCCCGCCGGGGCCGAGGAAGAAACCACCGGGGATCTCGAACTCGCCCTGCCGGTGCGACAACGCGTACGCCTGCCAGCGCTGGCCGTCCGGGTAGATGTCCACGGTCAGCGGCACCGGGGTGAGCACCCCGTCGGGTGAGACGTAGTCCCGCCACGTGCCGGAGGTGATGAAGTGCGGGATCGGCTCCCGCTCGTCGGTCAGCAGCGGGGTGGGCAGCAGCGGCACCAGGGCCACCGCGAAGCCGAGCAGCCACGCCAGCTCAGTGGAGCGGTGCCGGGGTGGTGCGGTGCGCAACTGGTCGATGACGTACGCCAGCAACAGCCCGACCACCGGCGCCACCACGAGCGCCAGCCGGGCCGGTAGGGCGGCGTTCACCACCGGCAGTTGCCCGACCAGGTCGAACGGCATGGGGAGGTCGGTGCGCCGGCCGTCGACCTTGGCGACCGGCCCGAAGGAGAGCACCGTGAAGATCACCGCGACGGCGCCCAGCGCCCAGAGGGTGGCCCGGCGGTGCGGGTCGGCCCGCCGCCAGAGCACGACGAAACAGACCACTGTGAGCACCAGCAGCGGGATGCCGAAGAACGAGTTCTCCTCGGTCGGGTTCGGTGCCAACGAGGTGCCCAGCCCGGCCTCGCCGGCCAGCGAGCGGCGCGGGAAGGCGGCGAACGCCGCGATGTCCTCGGAGTGGATCACCGGGTCGAAGCCGGTGCCGTGGAACCGTTGCGGCCCGGCGAAGTGCAACCACAGGGGGTACGACAGCAGCACGCCGGCGACCACGGCGGTCACCCCGAGCCCGCGCAGGAAGGTGGGCAGCGCGGCGCGTGCCTCCACCCGGTTGGCCGGGTGCAGCGCCCAGATGGCGACGAACACGCCCAGCGCCAGCGCGGCGAAGAAGAGCCCTTCGGCGGCGATCGAGAAGGCCACCGCGACCAGTACGCCGAGGATCAGCCCGTCGCGGAGCCAGTGCCCCGCGCGGCGCAGCGCGAACAGCCGCCAGATCAGCAGCGGCACCAGCCAACCGGCGGTCCAGTTCAGGTGCGCGTTGGCGTGCGACACCATGCCGGGGGAGTAGGCGATGAACAGGGCGCCGACCCCGGCGGCCAGCCGGCTGCGCACCAGGTGCCGGGACAGCAGCCAGTACCAGACCAGCGCGGTGGCCAGCAGGTTCAGGGTGAGGATCACCAGGAACGTCGCCGGTGGTCCGATCAGGTAGGTGAGCGGGGCGAAGACCACCGCGTACACGGTGATCGAGGTGTTGACAGCGAGGTTCACGCCATCCGGGACGTTGATCAAATAGGTGAAGAGCGGGTTGTCCCCGTGGGTGACCGCGTGACCACCGAAGGCCAACAGCCACTCGAACAGCGCCTGGTCGCTGGAGTTGACGGTGATGGTGCGGACGTTCGGGTCCCGCCACAGCCCGCTGGTCACCCAGACGGCGAGCGCGAGCGCCACCAGCACGACGATCAGGTCGGCCCGGCGGTCCCGGACGGTGCGCGGCGGTGACGCGGGTGCGGGCCCGGTGGCCAGCGACGGGGAGGACGGCACGCAGCGGACGTTACCAACCGGACCTGGACGGGCCGGTCAGACCGGCGGTTGTCGTCGGTTTCGGTGCCGCGTCGGCGGAGCGTGGTTCGGCGTACACAGCGCCGGCCGTGAATGTGTGAGCGCGCCCCATGTCATAGCGGCGACACATCGTCGTAACGTCTCGGCAACTCGACCGTGACCCAGTTCACAGTCCGCCCCTTCAGGAGGCCGCAGTGCGCCGCTCGTCCACCATCACCCGGCTGCTCGGTGCGGTCGCCGGGCTCGCCCTCGCCGTCGCGGGAGCGGTCGCCGTCGCCGCACCCGCCCAGGCCGCCACCCTCACCCAGGTCACCGGGTTCGGCTCCAACCCCGGAAACCTCGCCATGTACGCCTACCGGCCGGACAACCTGCCGGCCAACTCCCCGGCCGTGGTGCTCCTGCACGGGTGCGTCCAGAACGCCTCCGGTTACTTCGCCAACTCCGGCTGGCAGAAGTACGCCGACCAGTGGAAGTTCTCCCTGATCGTCGCCCAGCAGCCCTCCGGCAACAATGCCAATTCCTGCTTCAACTTCTTCGAGGCCGGCGACACCGCCCGGGGGCAGGGCGAGGCGCTGTCGATCAAGCAGATGGTCGACCACGCCAAGGCGAACTTCGGCGTCGACGGCTCCCGGGTCTACGTCAGCGGGCTCTCCGCCGGCGGGGCGATGAGCGCTGTCATGCTCGCCACGTACCCGGACGTCTTCGCCGCTGGCTCGATCATCGCGGGCATCCCGTACCGCTGCGCCACCAGCATGGTCAACGCGTTCAGCTGCATGAACCCGGGAACTGACAAGACCCCGGCCGCCTGGGGCGACCTGGTCCGCGGCGCGTACTCCGGCTACACCGGCCCGCGCCCCCGGGTGTCGATCTGGCACGGCACCTCGGACACCACTGTCACCCCGCTCAACGGCACCGAGTCCCGCGACCAGTGGACGAACGTGCGGGGCGTGTCGCAGACCCCGACCAGCACCTCGTCGCTGCCCGGCAACACCAGCCTCGAGGTGTACGGCAACGACGACGTACGCCTCTACCGCGTCTCCGGGATGGGCCACGGCACCCCCGTCGACCCCGGCTCGGCTGCCGACCAGTGCGGCACCGCTGCCGCGTACTTCCTGGACACCATCTGCTCGACGTACCGGGACGCGCTCTTCTTCGGCCTGAACGGTGGCGGCACGAACCCGACCCCGACCCCGACGGCCACCGCCACCCCCACGCCGACCCCGACGGTCACCCCGACCCCGACCCCGACGGCCACCCCGACCACGCCGCCGACCTGCGTGACGGCCAGCAACTACGCGCACGTGGCGGCCGGTCGGGCGTACCAGTCCGGCGGCTACGCCTACACCAACGGCTCCAACCAGCGCATGGGCCTCTACAACACCTTCTACACCTCAACCCTCAAGCAGACCGCCTCCAACTACTGGGTAATCGGCTGCTGATCCCCCCAGCCCCGCCCGCCCCGCCCCTGCCGCCCGCCCCGACCCTGTTGATCAAGAGGTTTGCGTCAGATCCAGGCTCCTGGCTGACGCGAACCTCTTGATCAACGCGAACGGGAGGTGGGGTTGGGGGGTGGGGGGTGGGGGTGGGGGTTAGGGGGTTAGGGCTGCTTGGAGGGCTTGGGGGAGGGTTGGGTGCTGGTAGCGGTAGGCGGCTCTCGTCAGGACTCCGGGGAGGACGCGGGTGCTGGTGAGGGCCTCGTGGGAGAAGCCGCCGAGGACCACCTTGAGCGCCAGCGCGGGGATCGGGATGATCGCCGGCCGGTGCAGCTGCCGGGCCAGTTCGCGGGTGAACTCGGCGTTCGTCACCGGGTTCGGCCCCACCACGTTGACCGGGCCGGCCACCTCGTCGTGGTTCAACAGGAAGAGGGTCGCGTCCAGCCAGTCGGACATCGAGATCCACGGCAGCCACTGCCGGCCGCTGCCCAGCCGACCGGCGATGCCCAGCTTGAACGGCAGCAGTTGCGGCTTGAGCAGCCCACCCTCGCGGTGCAGCGGCAGGCCGGTCCGTAGCCGCACCACGCGTACCCCGGCGTCCTCGGCGGGCCGGGTCGCGGCCTCCCACACCCGGCAGACGTCGGCCAGGAAGCCCTCGCCGGCCGGCGCGTCCTCCTCGACGGCCCGGTCGCCCGTGTTGCCGTACCAGCCGACCGCCGACGAGTTGAGCAGCGCCCGGGGTCGTGCCGCTGCGGGCAGGCCGGCGATCGTGGTCGCCAGCGTGGTGGTGCTGTCCACCCGGCTGGTGCGGATCAACCGGCGGTAGTCGTCGTCCCAGCGTTTGTCGCCGACACCCGCGCCGGCCAGGTTGACCACCGCGTCGACCTCGGCGACCACGGATGGGTCGAGCTGCCCGGCGGCGGGGTCCCACCGCCGCTCCTGCGGGTCGCGCGGCGGCCGACGGACCAGCCGGGTGACCTCGTGCCCGTCGCGGACGAGCACGTCGGCCAGCCGGGTGCCGAGGAAGCCGGACGCGCCGGCCAGAAGGATGCGCATACCCCCATCTTCGTCCAGAACGCCGCCCCCGGACGCACCCCCCGCCCGCACCCCTCGTCGATCTTGCACTTTCTGTTGCCGTTACGCCCCGTAACGTCCTTTTCGTCGCCACCAAAACTGCAAGATCGACGGGGCGGGGGTGGGGTAGGGGCGGGTTAGAGGGCTGGGGTTGGGCGTAGGTCGGCTAGGAGTTGCTCCACCTCGGCGTACGAGTCGGGGCTCAGGGGTCCCTGCTCCAGGGCGGCCAGGTTCTCGTCCGCCTGGGCGACGGTGCGCAGGCCGGGGATCGGCACGGTACGTGGGCTGCGCGCCAGCAGCCAGCCGAGCGCGCCCTGGGCCAGGGTGCGCCCGTCGGCGGTGAGCGCCGCGCGGACCTGGTCGACCCGGGCCGCCCAGCGTGGCGTGGGCCGGCCGTCGGTGAACCACTCCAGCCACTCCGGTGCCCGTCCGCGCACATCGTCCGCCCCGACCGCGCGGGTCGACCCGGTGAGCAGCCCCATCGCCAACGGCCCACGGTTGAGGCTGGCCAGGTCGTGCTCGTCGCAGACCGCCAGCACCGCCGCGTTGTCGCGCAGCACCGACTCGTCGTGCTGGATCGCGGCACAGTGCGGGCCTGCGGCCGCGAACGCCTCCGCCGAGGCCGGGTCGTCGGTGCTCCACCCGTACGCCCGAATCTTGCCCTGGTCGACCAGGGCCTCCAGGGTGTCGACGAGATCGAGCGCGGCGGGCACCGGCAGTGCGTTGATGTGCAGTTGGTAGAGGTCGACGTGGTCGGTGCCGAGCCGGCGGAGCGAGTCTTCCAGGCTGCGCACCGCGAAGGCCGGGCTGGCGTCGGTGCCCAGCGCCCGCCGGGTGGTCTCCTCGCTGACGTTGCCGAACTTGGTGGCGATCACCACGCTGTCCCGCCGCCCGGCGAGTGCCTGACCGAGGATCCGCTCGCTGTGCCCGGCGCCGTAGTTGCTGGCGGTGTCGAACAACGTCACCCCGAGATCGAGCGCACGGTGGATGGTCCGGATCGACTCGTCGTCGTCCACCGCACCCCAGCCGAACGGCTGCCCGTCGTCACCCCAGAGCGGGCCGCCGATGGCCCAGCACCCCATCCCGATCGCGCTCACCGTGATGCCGCTGCGTCCCAGCGTCCGTGTCGTCGTCATGGTCGCCAGCCTCCAACCTGGAGCGCACTCCAGGTCAAGCACTACCATCGCGACATGAGCGGTTACGCCCCCTCGGAGGCCGCCCGGCGCAGCGGCTTCAGCCTGGACACTCTGCGGTACTACGAGAAGATCGGCCTCCTCGCGGACGTGGAACGCACGACGGGCGGGCAGCGGGTCTTCACCGACGACGACCTCGGCTGGCTGGTGCTGTTCCGCTGCCTGCGCGACACCGGGATGCCGATCGCGCAGATGCGCCGCTACGCCCAACTGGCCCGCGACGGCGAGCACACCGCCGACGAGCGGCACGAGCTGCTGCGTCACCACGCGACCCAGGTCGAGGAGCAGATGCGCCTGCTCCAGCGCCAGTACGACCACCTGCGGGACAAGATCCGCTTCTACGAGCAACTGCCCGCCACCGCCCCGGACCCGGAGGCCGGCTAGGGAGAACCAGGCGTGCTCAGGCCGAGCAGATCCTCGGTCGTCCCGGGTCGACCGGTGAGCGCGTTCAGCGCGGTGACCAGCCGCTTCTCCTCGTAGCGGAAGTGCGACTGCAACAGGGCGGCCAACCCGGCCAACTCGGTGCGCACCTGGGCCACCGGCACCGCCGTGTCGCCGCCCAGCAGCGCCTCGACCCGTTCCAGGATCCCCGCGACCACGTGGTGATCGGTGATCAGGTTGTCGATGACCGGGCGCAGCTCGGGGGCCTCCTCGGCCAGCAGTTGGAACGCGCCCGCGTCCTCACCCGTGTGGTGTCGACCGAGCGCGGCGCAGAAGGCCAGGCAGTGCGCCCGCAGGTCCCGGGAAGGGGTGTCGAGGTTCGCCTGTAGCCGGGCCAACTCCGCGCTGAGCCAGAGGTGGATCTCGATCATCTGATTGCCGACGGCGGCGAGCCGGCCGGCCGGTGAACCGGTTGGGTGCACGTTCGTCCCATGCTGTCCCCGCGCCTCCATGCCCACGGCGGCCTTCGGGCCGGGTGCACTGCGACGCTGCGCCCGAGTCTAGGGCCGGCCGTTCACGTCTTCAAACCCGCACGGTCCGGGTCACGGAGTGGTCGGCTCGTCGGTCTCCCGGACGTCGTGCCAGCGCGCACGCCAGGCGGCCTCGTGGGCCTCGTGGGTGGTCCGTTCCTCGAAGACGGCGGCCCGCAGGGCGTGCCGGGACTGCGACATCACAGTCACCTCCACTGCCACCAGCGCCACGCAGATGATCGTCGCCAGGGTGAGCGCGCCCAGCGCCGGCAGGTGGTGCCCGACCGGGAGGGCCGCCGTGAGCACCACGATGACGCCGACGCGGGTCCAGCTCACCGTGTGCAGGGTGCGCAACTGGAAGAGCAGGTTGACGGCGAAGTAGCAGATCAACCCACCGAAGAGCATCGGTATCGCAGGTCCATCGACCTTCTCGGCGATACCGCCGGCCGGGTCGGTGATCTTGTGCAGGATCTCCTCGTTGCCGATCGAGAAGAGGATCACCCCGGCGATCATCGGCAGGTACGCGTACGCGTACGCGTCGCGGGCCATCGCCACCCGGGGGCCGCCCTCCGCCGCGTGCAGGGCGATCCGGGCGGCCGGCCCGATGAAGTCGAAGTGCGCCCACCAGAGGGCGGCGGTGACCACGATGCCGAGCGCGGCGGCGGCCACCGCGGGCCAGGTGACGGGCTTGCCGAGGAGGTTGCCGCCCACTCCCGTGGAGATGATCGACTCGCCCAGCGCGATGATCAGGATGAGGTCGTACCGCTCGGTCCAGTGCTCGGCGCTCGTCACCCCCCAACCCCACGTGCCCACGATGAAGCCGGTGGCGTACTGCACCACCACCACGGCGATCCACAGGCCGTCGCGGACCAGGGCGGCCCGGTCGGGATCGGTGATCCGCGGCGGAATGAGCGCGGCGGCCAGCAGCAGCACGATGCTCACCGCCAGCTCCGGTGCGAACCGCCGCAGTTGCCGCCGCTCCTTCGGGCTGTCCCGCACCACGTGCTGATAGAGGATCATGTGTACGGCCCGGACCACGACATAGCTGATGGCCACCAGCATCGGGCCGGCGGCGCTCCCCTTCGGGTCGCTGAACGCCTGCGGCAGCGCCAACGCGAACGCGAACAGGGCGACCATCGCGATCACCATGAGCACCGGGACGTAGCCCTCGCCGAGCCGCACCCGGGTGGCGACCAGGCTGTGCACCACCCAGATCCACCAGAGCACGGCGAGCACCAGGCCGGCGTGCAGCAACTGCCGGCCGGAGATGTTCGCGGCCGTGGCGCGGGTGATGATGAAGAACGAGAAGACGAAGACCAGATCAAAGAAGACCTCGAACTTGTCCACCCGGGCCCCGGGGGCGATCGGGACGGCCGGTCCCAGCTGCCCACGCCGCCGGTAGCCGCCCACGATCCCACTCTGGCAGCGTCGGGGCTGGTCGGAGGCCCGAACGGCAATGGCGACGGAGTCCGGCGTTACCTCCGTCCAGCTCGGGGAAACACCGTGGCCACGGCCTCCCGCAGCGGGCCGGCCGGTCCGCCCCACCCCGGACAAGGATGGACAATGACGACCAACAACCCGATCAGCACCTCGTTCGACAATCACTCCACCGCCACGGACGTGATCCGGGGCGTGGACCTCGTCGGCCGGCGGGCGATCGTCACCGGCGGGTCCTCCGGGATCGGAGTGGAGACCGCCCGCGCCCTCGCCAGCGCCGGCGCGGAGGTCACCCTGGCTGTCCGCAACCCGGACGCGGGTCAGCAGGCCGCGAACGACATCACCGGCACCACAGGCAACGACCGGGTCCTGGTCGCCCCGCTCGACCTCGCCGACCAGGGATCGGT
Organism: Micromonospora sp. NPDC005710; assembly: GCF_040630995.1. Classification (NCBI taxonomy): domain Bacteria; kingdom Bacillati; phylum Actinomycetota; class Actinomycetes; order Micromonosporales; family Micromonosporaceae; genus Micromonospora; species Micromonospora sp. NPDC005710. Next base: position 241,268 of record NZ_JBEXYP010000007.1, read on the forward strand.
CGCCGACTTCGTGGCCAACTGGGACGGCCCGCTGCACATCCTGGTCAACAACGCCGGCATCATGGCCGCGCCCCTGTCCCGCACCCCGCAGGGCTGGGAGATGCAGTTCGCCACCAACCACCTGGGGCACTTCGCCCTCGCCACCGGGCTGCGCCCGGCACTCGCCTCCGGCGACGGGGCCAGGATCGTCTCGGTCAGCTCCGCCGCCCACCTGCGCTCACCGGTGGTCTTCGAGGACATCCAGTACGACAAGCGTGAGTACGAGCCGTGGCAGGCGTACGGGCAGTCCAAGACCGCCAACGTGCTGTTCGCCGTGGAGGCGACGCGCCGTTGGGCCGACGACGGCATCCTCACCAACTCGCTGATGCCCGGCGCGATCCGGACCAACCTCCAGCGCTACGTGAGCGAGGAGGAGTTGGATCGCCTGCGCTCCGGTAACGCGGCGACCTGGAAGACCGTCGAGCAGGGTGCCGCCACCTCCGTCCTGGTCGCGGCCTCGCCGCTGCTCGACGGCGTGGGCGGGCGCTACTTCGAGGACTGTCAGGAGGCGGCTCCCCACCAGGCCGGTGGGCGGACGGGTGTCGCGGCGTACGCGCTGGACCCGGAGGCCGCCGAGCGGCTCTGGCAGGTCTCGACCACTCTGCTCAAGGGCTGAGGGGCGGGGCTCAAGGGGCTGAGGACCAGGGCCCACGGGCTGAGGGCCGGGGCTCACGGGCTGAGGACCGCGAACGGAAGGGCGCCCCGGTCGACGACCGGGGCGCCCTTCGGCGTTGCGGGTGGATCAGGCCAGGCCCAGCTCCGGCTCGAAGTTGCCGGCCTCCAGCCGCTCCTTGACCGCGCTCAGGAAGCGGGCCGCGTCGGCGCCGTCGATCAGCCGGTGGTCGTAGGACATGGCCAGGTAGACCATCGACCGGACCGCGACGACCTCGCCCAGGTCCGGGTCGTTGACCACGACCGGACGCTTGACCACGGCACCGGTGCCGAGCATCGCCGACTGCGGCGTCGGCACGATCGGGGTGTCGAAGAGCGCGCCCCGGCTGCCCGTGTTGGTCAGCGTGAAGGTCGCCCCGGCCAGCTCATCCGGGCTGATCTTGTTGGTCCGGGTCCGCTCGGCCAGGTCCGCGACCCGCTTGGCGATGCCGCCCAGGTTGAGGTCACCGGCGTTGTGGATGACCGGCACCACGAGACCCCGCTCGGTGTCCACCGCGATGCCGAGGTGCTCCGCTGCCGGGTAGGTGATCGTGCCGCCGTCCAGGTCCAACTGAGCGTTGACGATCGGGTACGTCTGCAGCGCCTCGACGGCGGCCAGGGCGAAGAACGGCAGGAAGGACAGCTTCACGCCGTGCCGCTGCACGAACGATTCCTTCGCCTGCGTCCGCAGCTTGGCGATCCGGGTGACGTCCACCTCGACCACCGTGGTGAGCTGCGCCATCTCGTGCAGCGACTCGTGCATCCGCTTGGCGATGGCCTTGCGGATCCGGGGGAGCTTCTCGGTGGTGCCCCGCTTGCCACTCGGCTGCGGCTTCGCGGCCGGCTTGGCCGCAGCCGCCGTCGGTGCGGCCGACGGCGCCGGTGCGGCGGCGGGAGCGGCCTTGGCAGCCTTCGCCTTCTCGGCGGCCTCCAGCACGTCCTGCTTGCGGATCCGACCACCCACGCCGGTGCCGTTGAGCGCGGCCAGGTCGACGCCGTGCTCACTGGCCAGCTTGCGCACCAGCGGGGTCACGTAACCGGCGGCCTCCTCGCCGGCACCCGGCGCCGGGGCGGACGGGCGTGCCGGCGCCGAGGTCGACGCGGCCGGCTGCGCGGCCTGCTCGGTCTTCGCCGGCTGCGCCGAGCTCTCGGTCTCCGCGGCGGGCTCGCTGTAGGAGGCGCCCTGCGTCGGCTCCTCGACCTTCGGCTCCGGCTTCGGCTCGGCCTTCGGCGCCGGCTTGGCGTCCGCCTTCGGCTCGGGCTCCGGCTCGGACTTCGCCGGGGCGGGGGCCGCGCCGGCAACGCCGATGATCGCCAGGTCGGCGCCGACCGCGGCGGTCTCGTCCTCGGCGACCTTGATCTCCAGCACGGTGCCGGCGACCGGCGACGGGATCTCGGTGTCCACCTTGTCGGTGGAGACCTCCAGCAGCGGCTCGTCGACCTCGATGGTCTCGCCGACCTGCTTCAACCAGCGGGTGACAGTACCCTCGGTGACGCTCTCGCCCAGGGCGGGCATCTTCACCGCGGTGCCCTCGCCCGACGAGGCGGCGGCCGGAGCCGGCGCATCGGCCGGAGCCTCGTCCTGGGCCACCTCGTCGGCGGTGCCCTCGGCAGCGGCCGTCGGCTCGGCGGCCGGCTCGACCGACTCGGCGGGGGCCTGCTCCTGCGGGGCGGCCTCGCCACCGCCGGTCGACTCGCCCTCACCGGCGATGACGGCCAGTTCGCTGCCGACCTCGGCGGTCTCGTCCTCGCCGACCACGATCCGGCTCAGCACGCCCGCAGCGGGCGACGGGATCTCGGTGTCGACCTTGTCGGTCGAGACCTCGAGCAGGGGCTCGTCGACCTCGACAGTGTCGCCCTCCTGCTTGAGCCAGCGCGTGACGGTGCCCTCGGTGACGCTCTCGCCGAGCCGGGGCATGGTGACCGATACCGGCATTTTCTGAGACTCCTTCATTCCCCTGGTGGGATCTTCGCCCGTCGCCGGACGCCGCGGTTGTGGATGATCAGGCGTGCGCGTGCAGCGGCTTGCCGGCGAGGGCCAGGTGCGCCTCGCCCAGGGCCTCGTTCTGGGTCGGGTGGGCGTGCACGAGCTGGGCGACCTCGGCCGGGTACGCCTCCCAGTTGTAGATGAGCTGCGCCTCACCGATCAGCTCACCCACCCGCGCGCCGATCATGTGCACGCCGACCACCGGACCGTCGTCGACCCGCACCAGCTTCACGAAGCCGGTGGTCTTGAGGATCTGGCTCTTGCCGTTGCCACCCAGGTTGTAGTTGTACGTCTTGACCTTGTCGGCGCCGTACTGCTCCTTGGCCTTGGCCTCGGTGAGACCCACCGACGCCAACTCCGGGTCGCAGTAGGTGACGCGCGGGATGCCGACCTCGTCGATCACGGCGGGGGTCTGACCGGCGATCTCCTCGGCCACGAAGATGCCCTGCTGGAAGCCCCGGTGCGCGAGCTGGAGGCCGGGCACGATGTCGCCGACGGCGTAGACGTTCGGCACGCTGGTGCGCAGCCGCTCGTCGGTCAGCACGTAGCCGCGGTCCATCGTGACGCCCTGCTCCTCGTACCCGAGGTTGGCGGTGTTCGGGCCGCGACCGACGGCGACCAGCAGCAGCTCGGCCTCGACGGTCTCGCCGCCCTGGATGGTCAGCTTGACGCCCTGCTCGGTCTTCTCGACCTTCTCGAACGGCTTGCCGACCTTAAAGTTGATCTTCCGCTTGCGGAACGCCCGCTCCAGCGCCTTCGACGACTCCTCGTCCTCGGCGGCGACCAGTCGGGGCAGCGCCTCGACGATCGTGACGTCCACGCCGAAGGACTTCCACACGCTGGCGAACTCGACGCCGATCACACCGCCACCGAGCACGATCACCGACGACGGCACCCGGTCCATCGTGAGGGCGTGGTCGCTGGTGATGATCCGCTCGCCGTCGACCTCCAGGCCGGGCAGGCTCTTCGCGTACGAGCCGGAGGCGAGGACGATGTTGCGGCCGGTGTAGCGCTTGCCGTCCACCTCGACCACGTTCTTGTCGACCAGCTTGCCGTGGCCCTCGACGATCGTGATGCCCTTGTTGCCCTTCAGCATGCCCTGCAGGCCCTTGTACAGGCGGGCGATCACGCCGTCCTTGTACGAGTTGACCCCGGCCATGTCGATGCCGATCAGCTCGGCCTTGACGCCGAACTGCTCCGACTCGCGGGCCTGGTCGGCGATCTCCGCCGCGTGCAGCAGGGCCTTCGTCGGGATGCAACCGTTGTGCAGGCAGGTGCCGCCGAGCTTGCCCTTCTCCACCAGCGCGACCTTCAGGCCGAGCTGGACGGCGCGCAGCGCGGTCGCGTAGCCGCCGCTGCCACCTCCGAGAATGACAATGTCGAAGGTCGCTTCGTTCGGCTCGCTCACGTCCAACTCCCAGGTCGCGTCGCTGCATCGGGGGTCACGGGGATGTAACACGGACACACCCCACCTCGGTCATCTTGTCACCACTGGGCACAGGGTGCGTACTGAGGTGCCCAACGACACGTCATCGACACGTACCCTTGGCACCGTTGTCGATGACGCACGGTGGGGGAGAGATCCGGTGGGGTTGTTCCGGCGTCGCAAACAGGCCGCTGTGCCGAGCCGTGACCGTGCCGCCGATCGTGGCGATCTGGACCATCTGGAGAACTTCATCCGGAGTCGGCGCGGCGTCGAGGCGTTCATCGAGCCCCGGACGACGGTGACGGAGACGACAGTCATCCTGATCGCCGACGACGGGGAGTGGACCCGTCGGCGCATCGACGGCCCGGACGGTGCCCGGCGCTTCGCGTACCGGATGGGCATCCCGGTGTACGACGTCCGGCTGATGGGCTACCCGCAGCGGATGCGCGACTTCAACGAGCGCCGCAAACGTCGCCCCGAGAGACACTGAGGGGCCCCCGGCGTCGACCGGGAGCCCCTCGCCTTCCGTGCCGTCAGCCGTTGGTGGCGACATCCTCGACGAGCTGCACAAGCGTGCGGACCGGAACGCCGGTGCCGCCCTTGGTCCAGTAGCCGGTCGGCTCACCTGAGTGGTAACCCGGGCCGGCGATGTCGATGTGCGCCCACGCCACGTCGTCGGTCACGAACTCGCGCAGGAACACGCCGCCCTGCAGCATGTGACCGGCCCGGTCCATGCCGGCGTTGACCTGCGAGATGTCGGCCACGTCCGACTCCATGCCCTTACGGACGTCGTCGGGGAGCGGCATCGGCCAGGCCGGCTCGCCGACGGAGTCGCCGACCACCTTGACCCGGTCGCACAGCTCCGGGGTGCCCATCACGCCGGCGACCCGCTTGCCCAACGCGATGACCTGGCCGCCGGTCAGGGTGGAGGTCTCGAACAGGTAGTCGGTGCCGTCCGCGCAGGCGCGGGCGATGGCGTCACCCAGGATCATCCGACCCTCGGCGTCGGTGTTGAGCACCTCGACCCGCTTACCGTTGAACATGGTGATCACGTCACCCGGCCGGTAGCTGGTGCCCGACGGCATGTTCTCCGCCATCGGCAGGTACGCGCTGACCGCGACGGTCGGCTTCAGGGCGGCGATCGCCAGCATGGCAGCGCCCACCGCGGCGGCACCCGCCATGTCGGACTTCATCTCCCACATGCCCTGCGCCGGCTTGATCGAGATACCGCCGGTGTCGAACGTGATTCCCTTACCGACGAGCGCGACCCGCTTGCCGTTGCCGCCGCCCTGCGGGGTGTAGGTCAGCTTCACCAGCCGCGGCGGAGCCTCCGAACCCTGCCCGACCGCGACGATGCCGCCGTAGCCGCCGGCGGCCAGCGCCGCCTCGTCCAGCACCTCGACGCCGAGACCCGCCTCGCGGGCCGCGTCGGCGACCGCGTCGGCGAACGACGGCGGACGCAGCTCGTTCGGCGCGGTGTTCACCCAGTCCCGGCTCAGCCGGACCGCGCCCGCCACCGCCTGCGCCCGGGCGATCTCCGCCTGGGCACCCGCGTCACCGGCGTCCGGCACCGCGACGAGAACCTCGGCGACCGGCTCCCGCCGGGTCGGCTGGGGGCGGGTCTTGTAGCCGGCGAACCGGTACCCACCCAGCAGCGCGCCCTCGGCGACCGCCCGCAGCTCGGCCGACGCGTCAGCGTCGTCCGGCAGCGGCAGGGCCAACGCGACCCGGGGTGCGCCGGCCAGAGCCCGGATCGCCGCACCGGCGGCCCGGCGCAGCGTCTCCGGCGCCGGGGCGGCACCCGACGGCTCCGGGCCGAGCCCGACCGCGGTGACCAGCGGGGCGGTCACGGTGCCCAGCGTGGCCAACTTGATGACCTCACCCGGCCCGCCGGTCGCACCGAGCAGCGCGAGGGTCTCGGTCAGCTTGCCGTCGAACGCGGCCGCGATGCTCTCCGCGCCGCTGGCGAGCAGCAGGGTGCCGGCGAGGCCGCTGGTGGCGCCCTGCTCTCCGGTCTGGCTGTGCACGCCGATCACGATCGCGTCGACGGCGAGCTCGGCCGGGTCGGTGTCGACCAGGCTCAGGTTGGTGGTGCGGGGTGAAGTCACTGAAGCTACTCCGGGCGGGCCGGGCCGGTCGCGGCGTCGCGTACCAGCGGTGAAGGTCTCCGGCGGAACCTACCCGCCGGACGTCATGGCTGTCCCGCCGACAGGGCCAGCGGGCTCCCGCCGATGCTAACCAGACACGTTGTCCCCGGTAAGTTGCCACCCATGACCGACGTGACCTCCGACGCCGCCGCGACCCGGCTGCGCCGTTCCCCGCTGCACGAGCGGCACCTCGCCGCCGGAGCCAAGTTCGCCCCCTTCGGGGGCTGGGAGATGCCGCTGGAATACGCCGGCGGCGGGGTGCTCAAGGAGCACACCGCGGTACGGACGGCGGTCGGGGTCTTCGACGTGTCACACCTGGGCAAGGCCCGGGTGAGCGGCCCCGGCGCGGCCGACTTCGTCAACTCCTGCCTCAGCAACGACCTGGGCCGGATCGTTCCCGGCCGGGCGCAGTACACGCTCTGCTGCGACGACGCCACGGGCGGTGTGGTGGACGACATCATCGCCTACCTCTACGCCGACGACCACGTCTTCCTCATCCCGAACGCGGCGAACACCGCGGAGGTGGTGCGCCGGTTGCGCGCCGCCGCGCCCGCGCAGGTGACAGTCACCGACGAGCACGAGGCGTACGCGGTGCTGGCCGTGCAGGGCCCCCGCTCCGCCGAGTTGCTCGCCGCCCTGGGCCTGCCCACCGAGCACGGCTACATGAGCTTCTCCGCGGCGAGCCTGGCCGGGGTTGAGCTGACCGTCTGCCGTACCGGCTACACGGGCGAGCTGGGCTACGAGCTGGTGGTGCCGGCGGAGCACGCGGTGGCCGTCTGGGACGCGCTCTTCGCCGCCGGCGCGGCGTTCGAGCTGCGCGCCTGCGGGCTGGCCGCCCGGGACACGCTGCGTACCGAGATGGGCTACCCGCTGCACGGGCAGGACCTCTCCCTGGACATCAGCCCGGTGCAGGCCCGCTCCGGCTGGGCGGTCGGCTGGGACAAGCCGGCCTTCTGGGGCCGCGACGCGCTGCTCGCCGAGAAGGCCGCAGGCCCCCGGCGTACGCTGCGCGGCCTGGTGGCCGTCGACCGGGCCATTCCCCGCCCCGGCATGACCCTGCACGTGGGCGACACCCAGGTCGGCACCGTGACCAGCGGCACCTTCAGCCCGACGAGGAAGCAGGGCATCGCGCTGGCCCTGCTGAACACCGACGCCAACCTCGCGGACGGCGCCGAGGTGGAAATCGACATCCGAGGCCGCCGAGCCCCGCTAACTCTGACGAAACCCCCCTTCGTAACCCCCTCAGTCCGCTAACCCCCCTCCCTCGGCGTTGATCATGAGGTGGACGGGGTCGTTGATCTCCAAACGACCCGCCAACCTCATGATCAACGCCGTTTCGGGTTAGGGGGTCTGGGGTTTGGGGGGTTCGCCGGAATCCAGGACTGCCTGGGTCCAGCCGCCTTCGATGACGCCCGTCGCGTCCAGGACGGCCCAGTCGACCACGTCGGACGTCTCCACGACCACGGGGGAGCCGATGCGGACGCTCTCGTCGGTGTTGGCGTCGCTGGCGCTCACGCCCGCGATGCGCTCCGGGGTCTCCCACGTGGTGACGCCCGCCCAGACGTACTCCGGGCCGTCGTCCCCGGGCAGGCCGTACTTCACCACCAGTTGCGACTCGGCGGGAAGGTGACCGGCGACGAACCGGGCCCGCGCGTCGTCCAGGGCGGCCCGGGCGGTGGCTACCGCACGGCTCATCGCGTCGCCGGAGCGGGCGTAGCGCACGTCCGGCTGGATCCCGGAGAACAGCGTCGCGCAGGCGGCGGCGTAGTAGCGCCCGTCCGGGCCGGGATGCCCGGCCGGTGGGCGGAGGCTGAGGAACGAGTCGGCCTCCGGGTCGGTCGCCGGGTCCAGTTCGAGGCGGAGCAGCACCGGGGCGGTGGCGCCGTGCTGTTCCGGGTTGCCGTACGCCACGGCGATGTCGTGCCCGGTGACCGTCGCCAGCACCGGCAGTTGGACGAAGGCCGGCACCTCCTCGCCGGTGAGCCCGTCGGTCCAGTCCCGCAGCAGCCGACGGGCCGCCCCGGTCATCACCGCACCCCAGGCGCGGGTGAGGTGGTCGGGTACGCCCTGGGTCTGCAACTCCAGCAGGCCGAACCGGCGCAGCCCCTTGGTGGTGAACCACAGGCCCTCGGTGTCCGACGAGTACGGCACCAGCACCCAGTCGACGAGTCGGATGCGGCCCTGCTCGTCGGGGAGGGAGCGCAGCGCGGTCGCCGGGTCGAGGAACTGGAGGCCGAAGACGTCCACCACGTCGCTGTCGACGGATTCCGCGACGGCGGCGGCCACCGCCCGGGCGGCCCACTCGTGCGCGGGTGGCCAACCGGGCCGGTACTCGGCCTGGACGACCACCAGGTGCGTCGCCGCGGCCAGTCGGTCCAGTTGCTCCTTGGTGGCGCCGAACGCGGTGAGCAGGTCCGGTGGCAGTTCGGGGAACTCGGAGATGGGCCGGGTGTCGACGCTCATCAGCGGGCTGTCGAGCATCTGCCGGGCCAGCCCGTGCACCGGCTCGGCCAGCCGGCCGGTCAGGGCCGCCACCGCGGTCTTCGCACTGACCTTCGGTAGCCCTGCCATCGGCACCAGGTAGGTCGCGCTGAGCGACTCCGGCACCGGTACGGGCAGGAAGTCGTCCGTGATGAGCATTGTGGGATCCCCCGGTGGCCGCGCCGGTGTTGTCGAGGGAGAACGCTACCCGGCCCGCCGGGTGAGGTTCAGCCGGACAGCACCAGACCCAGGTAGACCAGCGTGGTGACCACCTCGACGGTCGCGCCGAGGACGTCGCCGGTGATGCCGCCGAGCCGGCGTACCACGTGGGTGAGCAGCGGTAGTGCGACGGCGATCGCGGCGACGACGGCCAGTGGCCCCTGCCACGGGCGGCCCGGCACCGCGGGCACCGCCAGCAGCACGACGGCGGCCGCGCCGGCGGCCACTGCCAGCGGGCCGACAGTGCCGGCGACAAGCGCGCCCAGCCCGTCGGGCCGGGCCGCCGGCACCCCCCGCCGGCAGGCCACTGTGACTCCGAACCGCCCGGCGGCGGTCGCCGCGACCACCGCCGCGAACCCGGCCGGCCAGGACCGGCCGGCGAGGTCGGCGAGCGCCGCCGCCTGGATCAGGAGTACGACGACCAGGGCGACCACTCCGAACGGGCCGACGTCCGGCTTCTTCATGATCTCCAGGGCCGCCGTGCCCCGCCGGTACGAGCCGAGCGCGTCCACGGTGTCGGCCAGCCCGTCCAGGTGCAGCCCTCGGGTGAGCAGCGCCGCGACGCCGACTGTCACACCGGCCGCGACCAGCGGGGGAGCGAGCTGGCCGGTCAGCAGCAGCACACCGGCCAGCGGGACACCGAGCAGCGCGCCGACCACCGGGGCGAGGGCCATGGCCGTGCCGGCGACCGGGCGGTCGATGCGCCCGGCCCGCACCGGCAGTGTGGTGAACGTGGTGACCGCCAGCCGGGCTCCCGCGAGGAGCCGTGGCTCAGCCGGCACGCCAGCCCGACGCCTGCTGTTCGTCCGCCTCGGTGCTGGTCGGGCCCGGCCCGACCGGCTGCGGCTCGGCGTAGTCGGGTTCGGCGTAGTCGGGTTCGGTGAGATCCGGGTCGGCGTAGCTCGGGTCGGTGGATTCCGGCCCGTCGGCGGCCGGGTCGGTGTCGTCGGTGCCGCCCAGCGACGGGTGCACCGGCAGCGCGGCGGAGAGCGCCAGCACCGAGCGCAGCAGCGGCAGCGCGACGAGCGCGTTGGCTCCCTCGCCGAGATCCAGCCGCAGGTCGAGCAGCGGGGTGAGGCCCAGCACGTCGGCGGCGAGCCGCACGGCCGGGTGCCCGCCGTGGTCGGCCAGCAGGCACCAGTGCCGGGCCTGCCCGGCCAGGTCACGGCTCACCATGCCGGCGGCCAGGCCGACCGGCCCGTCGAGCAGCACCGGCACCCGGCGGGCGGTGGCGCCGAGCAGCACGCCGGTGGCCACTGCCACGTCGCCGCCGCCCAGTTCGGCGAGGATGTCCTTCGCGCCGCGGGACGAGCGTCGGGTGCGGTGCAGCGCGTCGCGGACCGCCGCGCAGCGGATCATCCACGCCGCGTCGTCGATCTCGCCGGATTCGGTGATGACCCGGCCCAGCACGGCGGGCGGCTCCGCGCCGGCGGTCGCCGCGAGCACCGCCGCGGCCGCCGCCTCGGTGCCGGCGCCGCACGCCCCGAGCACCAACAGTTGTACGCCGGCGTCGGCTGCCTGTTCGGCCAACCGCCAGCCGTAGCGCAGCGCGGACTCCACCTGCTCCGGCGTCAGAGCTGGCTCGTTCTCGATCGGTGCGGCGGCCGGCGTGTCCACCACCTGGAGGCTGGCGCCGCTCTCGGCGGCCAACCGCGCCAACGCGCCCCGGCCGGCGCGGGCCTGTGCGGCGCGGCGTGCCGACTCACCGGCGACGGTGCCGGCCGACGCGCCGCCGGCGTGGTCGCCGTGCAGCAGCAGCACCCGCACCGAACCCCAGGCGGCGGGGATCGAGGTGCCCTGGGTGGCGGCGGCGAAGCCCACCACCCGGTCCAGCACGCCCAACCCCGCGCCCGGTACGTCGAGCGTGGCCAGCCGGTCCACCGCCTGCGGGCCCGCGTACTCGTCGGGCATCGGCAGCTCCATGCCGGGCTGGATGACCAGCCCGGTGGACACCATCGGCAGCGCCATCGTCGGCGCGGCCCACGGGTTGCTCCGCTCCGGCTCCGGGGCGGCCGGCGGCGTGAGCGTCAGCACGTCGGGTAGCTGCACCTCGGGGGTCGGCTCGGTGTCGGCCAGGCTCGTCACCACCGCTGCCGTCGCGGCGGCCGTCGGCGTGATCGGGGCCGCTGCCGTCGCGCCCTCCTTGAGCCAGACCGGCTGACCGGCGACGACAAGCGCGACCGCGTCGCAGGCGTCGGCGACCGCACGGTTGGCAGCGCCCAGCGCGTCGGTGAAGGCCCGGCCCAGCGGCGTGGTCGGCACCAGCGACAGCCCCACCTCGGGGCTCACCAGCACCACCCGGGCGGCGCACCCACGGATTGCCTCGGCCAACTCGGCGATCGTCGCCACGTCGTCGGCGGGCTGGTGGTCCGGGTCGAGCAGCACCGTCACCCAGCCGCCCAGGTCGTCCACGAGCAGCAACTCGTTGGGCTCGGCAGACGCGAGCACGTCGGCCAGCCGACGCGGGTCCTCGGTGGTCTCCTCGGTGGTCCAACTGCCCGGCCGTCGGGCACGGTGCGCCGCCAGCCGGGTCGCCCACTCGGTGTCCTCCGGGTCGCCCTCGGGCGCGGTGGCGACGTAGCGGACCACCGGCGCGTCGGTGACCAGGGACTCGGCGAACTCGGACTTGCCGGACCGGATCCCGCCGAGCACCAGGACCGTGTTCCACCCGTCTACGGACATGCCCGTACCTTAGTTCGCCTCTTCCAGGACTGGGCACGTCGCCCCAGCCCTCAGCGGCCGTCGGAGCGGTGCCCAAGCCCACGCGTACCGGCGGGCGGTGACTGTCGGTCACCAGCGACAGGCGGGTCAGCCCTCCGCCGGGTTCCCGCCGGGGCGAGCGCGCGGCCGTTGCGCGCCGGGCCGACTACGCTGGCGAGGGTTCGTCCCACGGGGACTTCAGCGGCGAGGGGAGACGCGGCATGGCGTGGAGCTGGCGGTACGAGGGCACGGACGGCCAGACGGTCGAGGGACCGGCGGAGTCGTTCGGCAGCCAGGCCGATGCCGAATCCTGGATCGGTCAGACCTGGCGGGAGCTCGCGGCGTCCGGCGTCACCTCGGTCGCGCTCGTGGAGGACGACCGGGTGGAGTACCGGATGAGCCTGCTGCCCACGGCCGAGTGATGGCGTACGACCGCCCGGGCGGTGACGGGCTGGTCCTCGGCGTACCGAAGGCGGCGTTCCGGCCCAGCCCGGTCTTCCTCGGTCTGGTCGCGCTCTTCGCGGTCAGCGGGGTGTTGACCTGGAACGGGTACGGCAGCGTCCGGTTCAACGTGTTCCTCTTCGTGGTGTCCGGCTGGCTGGTGTCGCTCTGCCTGCACGAGTACGCCCACGCGGTGGTGGCCTACCGGGCCGGTGACCGGGACATCGCCCACCGCGGCTACCTGACGCTCAACCCGTTCAAGTACACGCATCCGTTGCTGTCGATCGTGCTGCCGGTGGTGGTGGTGCTGCTCGGTGGCATCGGCCTGCCCGGTGGGGCGGTCTGGGTGGACCGGCACGCCATCCCGGGCCGACTGCGACACACTTTGGTCAGCCTCGCCGGCCCGGCGACGAACGTGTTGTTCACTGTGGTGCTGGTCGCGGTGGTGCGGCTCGGCACCCAGTCGGGTGGTCCGGTGGAGTTCTGGGCCGGGGTGGCGCTGCTCGCCTTCCTCCAGCTCACCGCCAGCGTGCTGAACCTGCTGCCGGTGCCCGGCCTGGACGGCGGCAACATGATCCAGCCGTGGCTCACCCCGCAGTGGCGCAAGATGTACGACCTGTTCGCCCCGTACGGCTTCATCCTGCTCTTCGCGTTGCTGTGGAACCCGCGGATCGGCGGCTGGTTCTTCGACGCGGTCTTCGCGGTCGGTGACCTGCTCGGCCTGCCGTCGTGGCTCTACGCCACCGGCTTGGAGCTGATCCGCTTCTGGCAGGGCTGACCCGGCTGGGTTGACCCGGTCCGGCCCGGCCGGCGCGACGGTTCGCGCCGGCCGGGCCGGTACGGCGTCAGGGCCGCTGCGCGGGGGACTCGGTCTTCGCCGGGTCGCGCTCGGCGATCGGCTCGACGATGTCGTCGATCGCCTTGAGCAGGTCGGCGTCGAGCTTCACGCCGGCCGCCTTCACGTTGTCGTGCACCTGCTCGGGGCGGGACGCGCCGATGATCGCCGACGAGACGTTCGGGTTCTGCAGCACCCACGCCACGGCGAGCTGGGCCATGCTGAGCCCGGCCTGCTCGGCGAGGGGCTTGAGCTGCTGGACCCGGGTCAGCACGTCGTCGTTCATGAAACGGGAGATGAAGCCCGCGCCCGACTTCTCGTCGGTGGCACGGGAACCGGCCGGCGGCGGCTGACCCGGCAGGTACTTGCCGGAGAGCACGCCCTGCGCCATCGGCGACCAGACGATCTGCCCGATGCCCAGCTCCTCGCTGGCCGGCACGACCTCGGCCTCGATGACGCGCCAGAGCAACGAGTACTGCGGCTGGTTGGAGACCAGCGGGACGTGCAGTTCCCGGGCGAGCGGGTGGGCGGCGCGCAGCTGGGCGGCGGTCCACTCGGAGACGCCGATGTAGTGCGCCTTGCCGGAGTGGACGACGTCGGCGAACGCCTCCATCGTCTCCTCCAGCGGGGTGCTGCTGTCGTAGCGGTGGGCCTGGTAGAGGTCCACGTAGTCGGTGCGCAGTCGGCGCAGCGAGCCGTTGATCGACTCCATGATGTGCTTACGGGACAGACCACGGTCGTTGCGGCCGGGCCCGGTCGGCCAGTAGACCTTGGTGAAGATCTCCAGGCCCTCGCGGCGCTCGTTCTGCAACGCCCGGCCGAGGACGTCCTCGGCCCGGGTGCCGGCGTACACGTCGGCGGTGTCGAAGGTGGTGATCCCCGCGTCGAGGGCGGCCCGGACGCAGGCGAACGCGGCGTCCTCCTCGACCTGCGAACCGTGGGTGATCCAGTTGCCGTACGAGATCTCGCTGACCATCAGGCCGGAACGGCCCAGGTGTCGGAATTCCATGTACCGACCCTAGCCCGGGTGGATCACCGCTGACGACCGGCGACTCAGAGCACCGGATTGGCGTCGGTGAGTAGCCGGTCGATCTCTTCGAGCACCTCGGCGCGGTCGCGGTGCACCGGGTCGATGAGCGGCACGCCGCGCCGGTCGAGCGCACCCCACCGCCCGTTGCCGCTCTCCACCAGGAACGCCACCGGGTGGATCACCAGCATCGGGTGCGCCGGCGGGACCAGCACCGTGCCGGTGCGGTCCACGACGCCCCGCCGGCCCGCCACGTCGACCACGGCCAGCCCTTCGTCGGTGAAACCGTCGAACTTCCGCCCGTCGGCCAACTCGGTGACGAAACCGTGGAAGCGGGTCGGCACGACGATCCGGCCGGTCCGGTCGACCGCCCCCCACCCCTCGCGCCGCACCGCCGCCAGCCCTCGCCGGAACGGTCGTACCTCGGCGAAGTTCGGTGCGACCTGCACCGCGCCGGTCGCGTCGATCGCCGTCCAGCCGCCCTCACCGACCACCCAGGCCAGGCCGTCACTGAACGGATGCGCAGCTCGGAAGGACGGCGGGATCACCGTCGTACCCAGCAGGTTGATCAGCGACCAGCGGTCGGTGTCCGGGCGACGGACCCAGGCCAACCCGTCGTGGAAGGGCTGCGCCTCGGCGTACCTGGCGGGAACGACCACCTCGCCGTCCTGGCTGGTGTAACCCCACAGTTGCCCGTCCTGGTCCGGCAACGGGGGTCGGTCCCGGTCGAGCACCTCGTCCCGACCTCTGGGGTACGGCCCGAAGCCACCGGCCTCGGCCCGGACGGTGACCGCGTCGAGGGCCACCCGGACCCGGTCCAGCAGTTCGGCGTCACCCGCGCCGCGCAGGTCGAGCGCCTTCTCGAAGTGCTCGCAGGCCTCCATGAGCCGTCCCTGGTCGTAACACGACCGTCCGGCGTGCTCGTGCAGCGCGGCACGCAGCCGGTCGGGCAACTCGACCGAGTTGGCCTGGGCGAAGAGCTGGTCGGCCTCGGCGAAGTCGCCGCGCCAGCGCAGCACGTGGGCCAGCCGGGCCTGGGCCAGCGCGGTCCGGCGCAACTCGCCGGTGGCCTCGGCGTAGGTGAGAGCGAGCCGACCGTCGGCCAGCGCGTCGTCCAGGTCGCCGAGAATCCGAGACGCCACCGCCCGCAGGCTGAGCAGCCGGGCCCGGGCCCGGTTGTCGACGGCCGAGCCCAACTTCTCGGTCAGCCGCCGCCGGATCGCCCGCAGGTCGTCCGGCTCCGTCAACTCCTCGCGCAGGGTCACCGGGTCCAACCGCCACCGGTACGCGGACAGCACCTGCTCCGGGTCGCCCGGATCGGCCAGTGACGGGCGGGCCACCACCGGCGGCGCGTCGGGTGGCGCGGACACCGGCACGTTCGCCGCGTCCGAACCACTGCGCGGACCGGGTACGGCCGAGGCCGGTGCCCCGGACGTCGGGTCCCCCGACGCCGGCGGCGCGGAGACGGGCGCTGGTGGGCCTGAGGTAGGTGCTGTCTCGGGCGCTGCTGGCGCGGAAACGGACGCTGCGTCGGGGGTTGATGGCGCGGAGACGGGCTCTGGTGGGCCCTCGGTGGGTGCTGTCTCGGGCGCTGCGGGGTCCGGCTGGGCCGGGTGAGGTGGTGCGGACACCGGGGCCGCTGACGGCGCGGAGACGGGCGCGGTCGCGGGGGGTGGCGCGGAGACCGGCGTAGCGGCGGTGAGGGGTGGGGCTGAGACGGGTGCCGTCGCGATCGCCGGCGGCGCGGAGACCGGCGTGATCGCGGCGGGCGGCGCGGAGACCGGCGTGATCGAGACCGGCGGTGCCGAGACGGGCGGGCTCGTGCCGTCGGTGGTTGTCACGGGCAGCGCGGTGTCCAGCGGCCACTCGTCGGCTCGCCAGCCATCCGTCGGGCTCGTAGCCGGATCGCCAGCCGGTTCCGCCGGCTCGTCGTGGGACGCGGTCTCGTCCGTGCGGTCGTACGCGAAGGGATCGGCGACCTCGTCGGGCGAAGCGGTGAAGGGCTGCTGGTCCGCCGCGACCTCGGCTTGGCTGTCGGCTTCGGCCCGCTGGTCGGGCATCGCGACAACGGGTGCGCCGGAGACGGGCTGGTCGCCGTCCGCCGGTGCCGCATCGGCGGCGGGCAGCGGCTCGTCGTCCAGGTCGTCCGACCAGAGTCGGGAGCCACTCTCGAACGGCTCAGCCGGCGGCGCGGAGACCGGGGCGAATGCGTCGTCTGGTGTCGAGCCGCCGGGGCGCGCGTCGGCCACGTCGAGGTGGGCGTCGACCGGCGGTGCCGATGTCTCCTCCGCGTCCGGTGCGGCAGGTCGCGGGGCGGGGTCGGGGCCGTCGGCGGGGTCGAACGACTGCCGATCCGGCGTCGGCTCGCCCTGCTCGGCATCGGCATCGGCGGGCTGAGCGGGGCTGAACCACGCTTCCGGCCCGCGGCCGACCGGGACGTCGTCCGGCTCGTGAACGGGCGCCACCGGCTCTTCCGAGGGCGGCGGTGGTACGTAGCGGCGCGGCGTGCCGGGAGCCAGCGGGAGCGCCGGCGCCGCGTCTTCTGTGGGCTGGGCGGCCGGAGCCGGAGCTGCGGGGGTCGGGTCGGCCGGGGGTGGGGCAGGACGGGTCGTCGGTGGCTCCGGCGCCTGCCAGGTGGGTGGCGGGGCCACCGACGGGCGTGCGTCCGCCGTCGGGGCCGGACGCTCCGTCGGGTACTTACGCTCCGGCGAGTACGGGCGCTGCGGCGCGGCCGGGCGGTCGCTGGAGTGGGACCGCTCTGGCGAGTAGGGGCGCTCCGGCGAAGCTGGGCGGTCGGCGGAGTACGGCCGCTCCGGGGCGGGCGTGCGGTCCGGAGAGACCGGGCGGCGGTCGGTCGGTGTGGTGCCGGCCAGCGGATCGCCGGCCCGACGGCGGTCCGACTCCTCGCCGCGCCACTGCTCCGCCGGGCGGTCCCCGGCGCCGGGGTAACGCGGCGGCGGGGTGGGGTGCGACCCGGACGCCGGTGGCGGTTCGGCCAGCGGCCGCCGTGCCGGTGCCGGTGGGGCGCTCGACCGCTCGTCGGTGCTGGGCGAGTCCACCGGCGCGGGCAGGTACTCCAGGCGCAGGCGGGCGGCGGGGGGCCCCGAGACGGGCCGGTCGGCGGCGGGGGAGACTGGCGCGGCCGACACCGGTCGGTCCCAGCCGGGCGCGGCGGGTGCCGGCGAGACCGGCCGTTCCGGGGTGGCCGGGGCGGCCGACACCGGTCGGTCCCAGCCGCGGTCCGGTGCTGGTGACACCGGCCGTTCCGGAAAGGCGGGCGAGACCGGGACGGCCGACAGCGGTCGGTCCCAACCGGGCGAGACGGGGGCCGGCGACACCGGTCGTTCCGGGGAGACCGGCAGGGCGCCGCTGGCGGCGGGCGGTGCCGAGGCAGCCGGGCGTACCTGCCGATCGTCGTAGCGCGCCGGGGTGGGCGCCGGTCGCTCGTCGGGCCGGGACGGCGTGGCCGTCGGCCGTTCGGACCGGGCGGCCGGTCGCGCCGCGACGCCCGGCTCGGTGCCGCGGTACGGGTCCGCGGTGCGGTACGGGTCGGAACCGCGGTGCGGGTCTGCGGTGCGGTGCGGGTCGGGACCGCGGTGCGGGTCGGCGGTGCGGTGCGGGTCGGCGGTGCGGTGCGGGTCGGTCCGGTGACCCGGCTCCCGGGCGCGGTCCGGTGTGCGGTCCTGGCGCACGGGACCCGGCGGCGGCCAGGGCAGACTGCCGTCCGACCGTTGGCCGGGCTGCGGCCGAGGTTCACGGTGGGGGTCCTCACGGGGCGCGTTCTCGCGGTACCCGTTCTCGCGGTATTCGTCCGGGCGGGCCTGTTCGCGGGCTCGCCGGTCCGGGTACGTCTCGGCGCGGGCCGCCGCCTCCCGGGGCTGCTGCCAGCGCGGGTCGGGGTCGGGCCGGCGCCGGTCGTCGTCGAGGTGAGGCTGGTCAGGCAGGTCCGCTTCGGAGCGACGTCGTCGTCCACCATTGGGTGACGGCGCTGCGCCAACGCCCTCGTCCGCGCGGTAGCGCGGTTCGGGGCGGCGCGGGTCGTCGGCCGCCCGGTCCGGGTACCCGTCGGCGCGGTATCGCGGGCGGCCTTCCACAGGCGCCCACGGGTCGGCCGCGTCGGCGACCCGGCCGTCGTGGTCGCGGGTCCGGCCGGCGTACCCGTCGTCGGGGTGCCGCTCGTAACCGGCGGCCTGTCGCTCCGGTGTGCCGCGCCGGCGTGGTGTGTCGTCCGGCTCGGGCACCCAGCCGGGTTCGGGTCGGGGCGCGGGGGAGACCGGCGGCGTGCCCCGGTAACCCCGATCGGGCTCCGGTCGGGGGCGGCGGCTGTCGTACCGCTCGGGGTGGGGCTGGTCGCGGTGCCAGGCGGCTTCCCGCGCGGGTCCCCGGTCGTCGCCGGGGCGGCGGTCGGACCAGGCGGTACGCCGGTCCGAATCGGGGGAGCGGCGTTCGTCGCGGCGGGGTGGCTCGGGCAGCGGACGACGGTACGGCTCGTGGTCGTAGTGCCGGGAGTCGGCGGTGTCGGGCCGGCCGTAGGCGGCGGTGTCCGCCGGGCGCTCGTCGCCCCGGAGTCGGCCGTACGCGGGTGACTCGTCCGGCTCGTCCTCCACCCAGGATCGGCCCTGGGGAGCCTGGTCCGCTGGTGGTTCGTCGGACCACGACCGGCCGAGGTAGGTGCCGTCCGGGCGGGTGGGAGCGAGCGGCGGCACCTCGGCGCGGCCGGACACCGTCGCGCGGCCGCGCGGTGCCGGCTGGTGAGTCCTGCCGATGTCGCCGGCGTAGCGCTGGCCGGGGAACTGGGGGTGCCACTCGGTGGTCGGTTCGACAACCCAGGACGGCTCGTTCGGGTCGGGCCACCGGTCGGCGTAGCGGCCGCTCATCCGTCGAGCCCGTCGCCACACCCGGCCCCGGGGCCGATCCTCGCCGGGCGTGAGGTGCCCGCAACCGTCGCCGGGTGACCGCTGGGCGTCCGGTCGCCGCCTGCCACGCCCCGGTGGCCGGCTCGCGTCCGCTCGCTCACGCGTTGTCACCTCGTTGCAAATTGTCGCGCTGGGGCCGCACATGCTGGTCAGATCGCCGCTCCGGCAGGCCGTGGCTGCGGATGGAGGGTAACGGCGTGGGCTCGCTCACCGCCACTGTGCTGCCGCCCACCGACGCAAACGTTATCCCATTGGTTTCGGACATTTGGTCCTATAACCGAATCTGAACTCCGACCCTACCGCACTCGAAGCCCAGCCCGCTGCGGCGGGATCGCCGCCCTCGTTCAGGGGTGCTCCATGATGAGGACGGCGAAGGTACCGGGAGCGAGCGCCTCGTAACGGTGCGGGGCGTCACCGGGGAACGTGGCGTAGTCGCCGGGGTCGAGTTCCACCGGCTTCGTGTCGGGTCCTACCCGCAGTCGGCCGGCGGCGACCACCACGTGCTCGGTGCTGCGCGGGGTGTGTCCGTGTCCGACCCGGACCGCCCCCGGTTCCAGCCTGATCAGGTAGACGTCCCGGCGGAGGTGCGCCGCGCCGGCGCTGAGCAGCGTTCCGCTGAAATCCGCCTGCTCGGAGCGGACGTTGGGCCCGTCGCCCGCCCGGATGACCCGTACGCCGTCGTCCGAGGGCTCCACCAACCGGCTGAACGGCACACCGAGGGCGACGCCCAGCGACCAGAGCGTCTCCACGCTCGGGTTGCCGGTTCCCGACTCCAGTTGGGAGAGCGTGGACTTGGCCACCCCCGCCCGGCGGGCCAGCTCGGTCAGCGAGACGCCGACCCGTTCCCGTTCCCGGCGCAGGGCGGCGGCGATGGTGGCCAGCGGGGCAGCCGGTTCCGAAGGCATGCCTTCGCTCCATGGGGTCGAACGTTCGGTGTGGCGAACAGGGGCAACCCGTTCAGCATGATGAACGTGCGGCACGATCCGCGCAGATACGGCGAAACTGCTGCCTCCGGGTTGGCTGAGGCAGCAGTTTCGCGGACGTCGCGCGGATCCTGGAGGTGCGGGAACCCGGGGTCAGACCTTTTCGCCGAGTTTGACCTGGGGCGCCGGAGCGCGCATCCGCCGGAAAGTGATCGACCGCATGACCGCGTAGAGGTAGAGCGAGCCCATCCGCTGGTCGGACTTCGGGAAGCGCTGCCGGACCAACTTGCTGATCTTGCGGCAGATCAGCACCGAGTCGACGACCACGCCCAGCGCGAGCGCGCCCCAGAGCACGTTGGAGATCAACCGGACCGGCGCCGGCATTGCCGCGTTCGAGCCGACCAGCACGATCAGCGCGCCACCGAAGAACCAGGTGCCGACGGTACGCCGGGAGTCGACCACGTTGCGGGCCAGCAGCCGCTCCGGGCCGCGGTCGCGGGGGCCGCCCTCGCGGCGGAACTCCGACGCGGCCTCGGCGCGCAGTTGGCGGCGACGCTCCCGCTCCTCCTCCTTGGTGAGGGGGCGGCTGGGGCCGGCCGGACGACGGCCGGCGGTGGGCCGCTTCGGCGTCTCCCGACCCTTGGCCGGGGTGTAACCCCGGGGACGGTCGGCGGTCTCCTCGGGGGTCACCGAGGTGACGGCCTCGTCGACGAGGTCGGTGGACTTGCGGCGAAAGAGCGACGGCACGCGGCAAGGGTAGCCAACGGTTCGCACGCCGTGCACATCGCGGTCCAACGGCCGACGGCTCCGGGTCGCAGTGCGACCCGGAGCCGTCGTGGCCGAACGATCTGGTGACCGAGGTTACGGACGCTCGGTGTGCGCTCCCAGGTCCGCGAGCTTCGCCTCGAAGTCCTCGTAGCCCCGGTTGATCAGGTCCACGCCGTACACCCGGGAGGTGCCCTCGGCCGCGAGCGCCGCGATCAGGTGGCTGAAACCGGCCCGCAGGTCCGGGATGACCAGATCGGCGGCGTGCAGCTTGCTCGGCCCGGCGATCACCGCGGAGTGCTTGAAGTTGCGCCGGCCGAAGCGGCACGGGGTGCCGCCGAGGCAGTCCCGGTAGACCTGGATGTTGGCGCCCATCGAGTTGAGCGCCTCGGTGTAGCCGAGCCGCTGCTCGTAGACCGTCTCGTGGACGATCGACAGGCCGCGGGCCTGGGTCAGCGCCACGACCAGCGGCTGCTGCCAGTCGGTCATGAAGCCGGGGTGCACGTCGGTCTCCAACGCCACGGCGTTCAGCTCGCCACCCGGGTGCCAGAAGCGGATGCCGCCCTCCTGGCCGGGGTCGCCCAGCTTCGGCGCGCGGGCGTCGGTGACCTCGTACTCGCCGCCGACCGAGCGGAAGATGTTCAGGAAGGTCATCATGTCGGCCTGCTGTGCGCCGAGCACCTCGACGTGACCGCGGGTCGCCAGGGCGGCAGCCGCCCAGCTCGCCGCCTCGATCCGGTCCGGGATCGGCCGGTGCGTGTAGCCGTGCAGCTTCGGCACGCCCTGGATCTCGATCACCCGGTCGGTGTGGACCTTGATGATCGCGCCCATCTTCTGCAGGATGCAGATCAGGTCGATGATCTCCGGCTCGACCGCGGCGTTGCGCAGCTCGGTGACGCCCTCCGCCATCACGGCGGTCAGCAGCACCTGCTCGGTGGCGCCGACGCTCGGGTACGGCAGTGCGAACTTCGTGCCGTGCAGCCCGTTCGGCGCGGACAGGTGCAGACCCTCCGGCCGCTTCTCGACAGTGGCACCGAACTCGCGCAGCGCTTGGAGGTGGAAGTCGATCGGACGCGGGCCGATGTGGCAGCCACCCAGATCCGGGATGAACGCGTGCCCGAGGCGGTGCAGCAGCGGGCCGCAGAACAGGATCGGGATCCGGCTGGAACCGGCGTGCACGTTGATCTGGTCGGTGCTGGCGCTCTCCACGTTCGCCGGGTCGAAGACGAGCTCACCGTCCTCGGTGCCGTCGGTGACCTTGACGCCGTGCAGGCCGAGCAGGCCGCGCACCACCTCGACGTCGCGGATCTTTGGCACGTCGAACAGTCGGCTCGGGCTGTCGCCGAGAAGCGCGGCGACCATAGCCTTCGATACCAGGTTCTTCGCGCCGCGCACGCGGATCCGCCCTTCGAGCGGAGTACCTCCGTGCACAACCAGGACGTCGTCGGTCAACGCAACCTCCAGCGCGTCGGTGCTGCCGTGTTGATGGTGGGGTGCCTGTACCTCGCTACCCCGGATGCGGCCAGGTCGAAACGGCCCGCGTATGTCGTCGCTTCGGCAGCATAGCCCTCGGTGACGAAAAAGGACTCTGTCACATCGGCGTGTGTGGCATTAATCGGTGATCCGGCACTTTTGTGTACCAAGAGCGCTACGGATCGTGATCAGGCTGTCGTCGGTGGCGGAGTGTCCGTGCCGGGCAGCGCGAGCATCTGGTCCAGCGCGACCCGGGCGTGGTGTGCGGTGTCGGGATCCACTGTGATCTGGTTGGCGACCCGGCCCGCGACCAGTTCCTCCAGGGCCCAGACCAGGTGCGGCAGATCGATCCGGTTCATCGTCGAGCAGTAGCAGACGGCCTTGTCCAGGAACGTGATCTGCTTGTCCGGGTGCGCCAGCGCGAGCCGGCGGACCAGGTTCAGCTCGGTGCCGAGCGCCCACGCCGAGCCGGCCGGAGCCGCCTCGATCGTCTTGATGATGTATTCGGTCGAGCCCACGTGGTCGGAGGCGGTGACCACCTCGTGCCGGCACTCCGGGTGGACCAGGACGTTGACCCCGGGCACCCGCTCCCGTACGTCGTTGACGCTCTCCAGCGTGAACCGGCCGTGCACCGAGCAGTGCCCCCGCCAGAGGATCATCTTGGCGTCGCGCAGCTGCTCAGGGGTGAGCCCACCACCGGGCTTGTGCGGGTCGTAGAGCACGCAGTCGTCGAGGGACAGGCCCATCTCCAGCACCGCTGTGTTGCGGCCCAGGTGCTGATCCGGCAGGAACAGGACCTTCGACCCCTGCTCGAAGGCCCAGTCCAGGGCGCGCTTGGCATTCGACGAGGTGCAGACCACACCGCCGTTGCGGCCCACGAAACCCTTGATGTCCGCCGAGGAGTTCATGTACGTCACCGGCACCGTCTCGCCGGCGATGCCCAGCTCGGTGAGCGTGTCCCACGCCGCCTCGACCTGGCCCAGCACCGCCATGTCCGCCATCGAGCAACCCGCCGCGAGGTCGGGCAGGATCACCCGCTGGCTGTCGGTGGTGAGGATGTCGGCGCTCTCGGCCATGAAGTGCACGCCGCAGAAGACGATGTACTCCGCGTCCGGGCGGGCCGCGGCCTCCCGGGCCAGCTTGAACGAGTCGCCTGTCACATCGGCGAACTGGATCACCTCGTCGCGCTGGTAGTGGTGCCCCAGCACGAAGACCTTGCTGCCCAGCTTCGCCTTCGCGGCGGTCGCGCGGGCCACCAGATCCGGGTCGCTGGGCGCCGGCAGGTCGCCCGGACACTCGACGCCGCGCTCCGTGTCGGGGTCGCTGCCCCGGCCGAGCAGCAGCAGGGCCGTCGCGGTGTTGGAGGGTTCCACCCAGGTCGAAGTCACGTAGCCCATGGTCCCACAGCACGAGCGCGCCGCAGCTCCGCTCGGTGTGGGCTGCCACACTGCTCGGCATGCGCGTGCTGCTCTGCCCGGACAAGTTCGCCGGCACCCTGTCCGCACCGGAGGTGGCCGCCGCCGTCGCCGCCGGTTGGCGCACCGTCACCGACGGAGACGATCTGCTGATCCGGCCCCTCGCCGACGGCGGCCCTGGCTTCGTGGAGGTGCTCGCCGAAGCCCTCGGCGGCCGGCGCGTGCCGGTGCCGACGGTCGACCCGCTGGGCCGTCCGGCGGTCGGTGAGATCCTGCTCACCGCCGACGGCGCGACCGCCTACCTGGAGAGCGCTCAGGCGTGCGGCCTGCACCTGCTGTCCGCTGCCGAGCGCGACCCGAAGACCACCACCTCGTACGGGCTGGGTCTGCTGGTGGCCGCCGCAGTGGAGAGCGGTGCCCGCACCGTGGTGATCGGGCTGGGCGGCTCGGGCACCAACGACGCCGGCGCCGGAATGCTCGCCGCGCTGGGCGTGACCCCCCTCGACCAGGGCGGCGCCGCTCTGCCGTACGGCGGGGCGGCGCTCGCCGCCGTCGACGCGCTCGACGGCGCACCCCGACTGCGTGGCGTCCGGCTGGTCGCGGCCACCGACGTGGACAACCCCCTGCTCGGCCTGCACGGCGCGAGCAACGTGTTCGGGCCGCAGAAGGGCGCCGACCGGGCCGACGTGCTGCTGCTCGACGCCGCCCTGGAGCGTTTCGCGGCGGTGCTGGAACGGGACCTGACCGGCTGCCCGCCGGGGCTGGGCGCGCTGCCCGGGGGTGGGGCGGCCGGCGGCATCGGTGCCGCGCTGCTCGCCCTGGGCGGCGACAGCGACTCCGGCATCGGCCTGGTCACCACTGCCACCCGACTCGACGACGCCCTGGACACCGCCGACCTGGTGATCACCGGTGAGGGGTCGTTCGACCACCAGTCGCTGCGCGGCAAGGTCGTCGCCGGCGTGGCCGGTGCCGCCCGCGACCGGGGAGTGCCCTGCGTGGTGGTGGCCGGGCAGGTGAGCACCGGCCGGCGGGAGGCCGCCTCGGCCGGCGTGACCGACGCCTACAGCCTGGTGGAGCACTTCGGCGGCGAGGAGGGTGGCGGGCTCGACGCCGCGCTGAGCCGGCCCGCGGAGGGGCTGCGCGAGCTGGGCGCCCGGCTGGCCCGGCAGTGGAGCCGTTGAGCGTCCCGCCCGCCCGGGTCCCCACCCCCGACCGGGGCCGACCTGGGGCGGCCGTCACGCCACGCAGGTGTGCCCGGCCGGGGCGGCGTACGATCGGCTGAGGACCACAACCGGGAATCACTGGACGGCGCGCGACGTTGGCCAGTGCGTCCGGACCCAAAACCGCGCAGGGAGACTTCCACGTGACCACGCCAGCGCAGACCGAGTCGACCGAGGCCCAGGCCCCTACTTCCGTCGTCCTCACCGACGTCGCGGCGCAGAAGGTCAAGGCCCTGATCGAGCAGGAGGGCCGCGACGACCTGCGGCTCCGCGTCGCCGTGCAGCCGGGCGGCTGTTCCGGCCTGCGGTACCAGCTCTTCTTCGACGAGCGTTCGCTCGACGGTGACGTCGTGACCGACTTCGACGGTGTCGGGGTCGTCGTCGACCGGATGAGCGCCCCGTACCTTTCCGGCGCGAAGATCGACTTCGCCGACCGTATCGACGCCCAGGGCTTCACCATCGACAACCCCAACGCGGGCAACTCCTGCGCCTGCGGTGACTCCTTCAACTGAGTCACACTCCGCACCACGATGGGGCCGTCCCGCGGGACGGCCCCATCGTCGTACCCGCGGGCGGTCGCGCCGGCCTGGGAGCGGTCCCGACGCAGGCAGTGGCGGTTTGGTTTCCGTTGTCCGACCGAGCGGTGACCATCGGGTTGCCGTGCCGGTAGGCTGACCGCGCCCTGCTCCCGACCCCGAGGGTTGACATGAAGATCGCCGTCACCGGCTCGATCGCCACCGATCACCTGATGAGCTTCCCCGGTCGCTTCGCCGATCAGCTCATCGCCGATCAGCTGCACAAGGTGTCCCTCTCGTTCCTGGTCGACGACCTGGTGCTGCGCCGCGGTGGTGTGGCGGCGAACATCTCCTTCGGGATGGGCCAGCTCGGGATGCGTCCGGTGCTGCTCGGCGCGGTGGGGGCGGACTTCGCCGACTACCGCTCCTGGCTGGAGCGCCACGGCGTGGACTGCGACTCGGTGCACATCAGCGAGGTGGCGCACACCGCCCGCTTCGTCTGCACCACCGACACCGACATGTGCCAGATCGCGTCGTTCTACGCGGGTGCGATGAGCGAGGCCCGCAACATCGAGCTGGCCCCGGTCGCCGACCGGCTCGGCGGTCTGGACCTGGTGCTGGTCGGCGCCAACGACCCCGAGGCGATGTTGCGCCACTCGGCCGAGTGCCGCAGCCGCGGGTACGCCTTCGCCGCCGACCCGTCCCAGCAGCTCGCCCGGATGCCCGGCGAGGACGTGGTGGCGCTCATCGAAGGCGCCGAGTACCTGATGACCAACGACTACGAGAAGTCGCTGCTGCAGTCCAAGACGCAGCTCAGCGACGACCAACTGCTGGACCTGGTCAAGGTGCGGGTCACCACGCTGGGCAAGCACGGTGTGGAGATCGCCGGGCGCGGCATCGACCCGATCCACGTGCCCATCGCGCGGGAGATTCGGGCGGTCGACCCGACCGGCGTCGGCGACGGCTTCCGGGCGGGCTTCTTCACCGCGCTCTCCTGGGGCCTCGGCCTGGAGCGGGCCGCCCAGGTCGGCTCGTTGCTGGCCACGCTGGTCCTGGAGACCGTCGGCACCCAGGAGTACGAGGTCCGCCGCGACCTGTTCGTCAAGCGGCTCGCCGAGTCCTACGGCGACGCCGCAGCAGAAGAGGTCCGCCCCCACCTGCTGCCATGAGTGACCTGTCGGTCGCTCGCCGTGCTGCTCTCGCCGGTGCTGCGGTGGGCCTCCGGTGCTTTGCTGCCCTCGCCGAGCTTCCTCGGGAGCTGAAGTCGGACGGCAGTGTCGTTACCAAGGCCGATCGTGCGGTTGAGGCCGCCGCCCCACAAGCCCGGCGTTTCTTGATCGGTTGACGCTCAGCAGTGCAACACCGTTGCGCTAGACGGAGTGGCTGTTCGTCACCCGGCGCTGTCCGGTCGATCATGGAGTTGTGGTGG
The DNA here is from genome assembly GCF_040630995.1 of Micromonospora sp. NPDC005710. Taxonomy (NCBI): domain Bacteria; kingdom Bacillati; phylum Actinomycetota; class Actinomycetes; order Micromonosporales; family Micromonosporaceae; genus Micromonospora; species Micromonospora sp. NPDC005710. The sequence continues at coordinate 267,877 of NZ_JBEXYP010000007.1, forward strand.
GTGACAAAGTGCCCACGCCGAGCCAAACCAGGCACCGTAACTCCATGATCGACCAGGGTGGGCTGCCGCCTCCGCGATCTTGCGCTTACTGTCGCGACCTAACGGAGTATTCCGCGCATATCGGCGACTGAAACTGCAACATCGGCGCGGGCGGGGCGCATGCTGAGCGTCAAGCGATCGAGAGGAGTGCAGGGGGGGACGCGATGCGACGTTCAGCGAGGTGCCTGGGTGCTTCCGGACGGCAGCACGCCGGTTACGGCGATGAAGGCTGACCACTGGTACGCGGGGAAGACGAGCACGGGACCCGATGGGTCCTTGCTGTCTCGCACTGCCATCTGCCCGGGCAGGACGGCGCATTCCACGCAGTCGCCGTTGTTGGTGCTGCGGCTGCTGACGGACCAGCGGGCGGTGGCGAGGTCGGGGGTGGGCACGGTGGCCTCCGGGGCTAGGCCGCGCCGGCCAGCTCCCTGATCAACGCGCGCGATTCGGCGGGCGAGAGGGCGACCTGGCGCAGGTTGTCTGCCACCATGTTATAGGTCCGCACACCGTCCGGATCCTGCACGTACATCGCCCCGTCGAGCACCTCGGTGTAGGCGATCGGCCGGACGTGAACGAAGTCCAGCAGGACGAACTTGCCGATCGCGCCAGCGGCATGCGGCCCGTCCTCGGGGCGGAGCACCTGCACTGTGACGTTCGGCAATTCGGACATGGTGATCAGGTGTGCGAGTTGGGCGCGACGGGTCTCGTCGCCGTTGACCCGCAGCCGCAGGGCCGCCTCGCCGATGACCGCATGCAGGACGAGCGGGTCGTCGTCGGTGAGCCGTCGAGCCCGCGTCTGCCGAAACGACACGAATCGCTCGGCGTGGTCGGGGCGGACGAACCCGGTGCCGAGGGTGAGCGCCTGGGCGTAGTCCTCGGTCTGAAGCAGGCCGGGGATGACCATCGACTCGAAGACGAACGCGCCGTCGGCCAGCCCTTCCAAGCCCACGTACGTCTTGAACCAGTCGGGCATCACCGCGGCCCACGGTGCCCACCAGGTCTTGGCGTCAGAGCGGGTGGCGAGCGTGGTGAGTCGGTCGATCGCGGGTTGGTCCGCGCCGCAGGCCCGCAGCACTGTCGCGATGTCCTCCGGGAACTGCTGGTAGCGCCCGGTCTCCATGTGACCGAGCTTCGGCTTGCCGATGCCGGTTCTGGCGGCCAGCTCGGCGAGCGTCATCGTCGCCTCGCGGCGGTAGCGGCCGAGTTCGGCGCCGATGAGCCAGCGCAGGGCCGAGGGGTCGGTGCGTGGTCCCATCGAACTCGCCTCCAGTGGGTCGACGGTGGGAGCTATTTTGCCGTCCCCTCTTCCATTGCGCAAGGCAGGCGGCTATACGTATAGCTATGTCTAGTTGGAGGTGTCCATGCTCGATCCGGCTACCGCACCGCTCGGCACACAGGAAGAGTTTCACCTGATGCTGGTCGAGCTGGTCAACGCCTTCGCACCCCGGCGCTTCGCAATCTGCGAGGAGTACGGGGACCGGATAGACGGACGCGTCTTCGCGTGGGGTCTCGCATTCGAGGACAGCGCCCTGCTCTGCGACGACGGACAGGCGTACACCGGGAGGTTTCGGAGCCCGGACAGCGCGGTGCGGCTCTTTGCTCGGTCGGGCCGTCGACTGAGGCTGGTCTGGATCGACGAATGACGTGGATTAGTGGGTGCGGCGGACGTCGTGGGCGGGGCCGTCCGGGCCGTCTACCGAGCCGAGGAACTCCTGGCCGCGCATCCGGCACCAGGCGGGGATGTCGACCGCCGCCGCCGGGTCGTCGGCCAGCACCCGGACCACGGTGCCGACCGGCACCTCGGGCATCCTCCGGGCCACCGCGATCACCGGCAGCGGGCATCGTTGCCCCCGGCAGTCGATCACCTCGTCCGGCATCGTCACAGCCCAACCACCCCGGCCTCGGCGCGCAGCCCGGCGACGATCCCCGGCAACTCGCCCAGGAACCGCTCCACGTCCGCCTCGGTCGTCTCCCGGTGCAGGCTGACCCGCACGTTGCCGTGCGAGAGCACCCCCATCGCCTCCAACACGTGCGACGGGCGCAACGTGGACGAGGTGCAGGACGAACCGGACGACACGGCGAACCCCCGCCGGTCCAGGGCGTGCAGCAGCGCCTCCCCGTCGACGTACAGGCAGGAGAAGGTGACCAGGTGGGGGAGCCGGAGCACCGGGTCGCCAACCACCTCCACGTCGGGCACCTCCGCCGCGACCCGCTCGCGGACCCGGTCCACCAGGGCGGCCAGCCGGGTCGCCTCGGCCGCCGCGTCGGCCGCCGCCGCCCGCAGGCTCGCCGCCGCCGCCACGACCGCCGGGAGATTCACCACCCCGGGGGTACGTCCACCCTCCCGCTCGTCGGCCGGCCACGGCGACTCCCAGCGGGCGCCCTTACGGACCACGAGCACCCCCACCCCGGGTGGCCCGCCCCACTTGTGGGCGCTCGCCGTGAGCACCGACCAACCGGCCGGCACTGGCACCCGGCCCACCGACTGCGCCGCGTCCACGTACAGCGGCACCCCCGCGTCGGCGCACGCGGCAGCCGCCTCGGCGACCGGCTGCACCGTACCCACCTCATGACTGGCGGTGATCAACGCGGCCAACGCGACCCCCGGAGCGGCAACGGCGCTCGACCACGCCGTCAGGTCCAGCCGGCCCAACCGGTCCACCGGCACCTCGGTGGCGGACCCGCCCGCGCCGACGTGCCGCTCCCCGGCGTGCAGCACCGCCGAGTGCTCGATCGCCGAGTGCACGAGCGTCGACCCGACCCGGCGCCGCCCCAACAGGCCACCGAGCACCGCGCCGTGCGCTGCCGTCGTACCGCTGGGGGTGAAGGAGACCTCGTCGGCGCGGACGCCGAGGGTCAGCGCGGTGGCCTCGCGGGCGGCGTCGAGTAGTTGCCGAGCCCGGCGGGCCTGCGTGTACAGCTTGCCCGGGTCGGCCCAACCGTCGTCGAACGCGGCCAGCAGCGCCTGCCGCGCGACCGGGTGCATCGGCGCGGCGGTCGCCGCGTCCAGGTAGACCGGGGATGCGCTCACAGACCTGCCTTCGTTCGCGGCTGCGGGGCTCGCCACCCCGGCTCGCTCCTCGCGCTCACACGTCAAGACGCTATCGCGGCGGTATGCCCAGGATCCCCCCGATGGGGGTGAGACAGTGACCCCACCACCGCCGAGTCCGCCATGGTCGAGTAATCTGCGACCGTCGGTGACGCCTTTGCCGCCGGTGCTGACGAAAGACGCACCGCGGCGCGCTAGGGAGGCAGGACCAGGTGGTCGCAAGGAGTTCGGAGGTACGGCCGTCGGCCGTACGGCACAGCGCTTCCCCACGGGTTGGTGGACGCCGGGGGCGTGGTGCTGGTCGCCTGACCGGGCTCGGTCTCGGTGGCGTGGCGTTGCTGGTTCTGCTCACCGGCTGTGACGTCGGTCAGACGTTCCACGGCTTCGGCTGGCCGCAGGGCGGCATCTCGCCGGAGTCCAAGCGGATGTACGACCTGTGGATCGCCTCCTGCATCGCCGCGCTCGCGGTCGGCGTCTTCGTGTGGGGCCTGATCTTCTGGTGCGTCGTGCGTTACCGCAAGCGTGGCAACGCGCTGCCGGTGCAGACCCGCTACAACATGCCGATGGAGTTCCTCTACACCATCGCGCCGATCCTGATCGTCTCCGTGCTCTTCTACTACACGGCGATCGTGCAGACCGACGTCGACAAGTTGTCGAAGAACCCGGACGTCACTGTCGAGGTCGTCGCCTTCAAGTGGAACTGGCAGTTCAACTACCGCGACGGTCAGGGCACGGAAGCCCGCACCACGGCGTCGACGCTCGGCACCAGTGAGGTCATCCCGGTGCTGGTGCTGCCGACCAACCGGTCCATCCGGTTCGAGGAGACCAGCCGCGACGTCATCCACTCGTTCTGGGTGCCGGAGCTGCTGTTCAAGCGCGACGTCATGCCGGGCAAGATCCGCAACGTGTTCGAGGTCTCCAGCCTGGACGCCGAGGGCGCCTACGTCGGGCGCTGCGCCGAACTGTGCGGCAGCTACCACGCGTTCATGAATTTCGAGCTGCGGGTGGTCTCGCCGGAGAAGTTCGACCAGTTCCTCGCGGCCAAGCAGAGCGGCAAGTCCACCCAGGACGCGCTGAGCGCGATCGGCGAGCAGCCGTACGCGAAGACCACGCAGCCGTTCGACACGCGGCGGACGCAGGACAACTTCAACCCGGACGACGCTCCGGCCCGCACGGGAAGCTGAGGCAGCCGCATGAAGACCGAGTGGCGTATCTTCCTGATCATCGCCGGGTTCCTCTTCGGTGCCACCATCCTCTACGGCGCCTGGACGCACGGGGAGTCGGGCGGCGTCGAGTGGGTCGGCACGGTCGCCCTGCTCCTGTCGTTCCTGCTCTGCTCGATGTGCGGGGGCTTCTTCTGGTTCGTCTCCCGCCGCATCGACCTCCGCCCGGAGGACCGCCCGGACGCCGAGATCGCCGACGGCGCTGGTGAGGTCGGCTTCTTCAGCCCGGGCAGCTACTGGCCGTTCGGTCTGGCGCTGGCTGCCGCGATCGCCGCGCTCGGCCTGGTGTTCTGGCAGTTCTGGCTGATCGGCGGCGGCCTGCTGGCAGTTGTCTTCGCCGCCTGCGGGCTCCTGTTCGAGTACTACAGCGGCACCCGGCGTACCGCCGAGCACTGACCCACCCCGGTCGCCGTCGCGACCGACCTGGCACGACGAAGGCCCGTTCCCCGAGAGGGGAGCGGGCCTTCGGTCACGGTGCAGGCTGCGCTCGGGTGGCGCCGGGGTCAGGCGGCGCGCCGGCGGGCGGGCTGGCGGCGGGCGGTCAGCCGGATGGCCGGGAAGGTGAACGTGCTGACCAGCACGGCGGCGCCGCAACCGGTGCAGATCAGCTCTGGACAGTCGGTGCCATGGGCGTCGACGCAGGGCGGCGCCTCGAACAGCGCCACCCCCTCGCAGACGTCGCAGTGAAGCTCGCGATGCGACACGGGCGTCTCCTCTCGAAACCAGGCGGACCGCCCCCGGATGCGACAACGGCGCACCGACGGCAGCAGAGAACTACTCACCTGTAGTTTCCCAGACGGGTCCGACAAATCTCCGCGCACGGTGGTCCACCGGCCGATTCGGCACGTGATCGACTCGACATCATTGACGTAGGGGCATCCGAGCTGCCGGGACACCGCGGTTTCACGGAAACCGAGTCGATCACCGGCCGGGACGCCACCTGCCGACGGACGATGCGGGCGCTGACGGGTCAGGCGGTGGTGAGGTCAGCGGTGGCGGTCTCGATCCAGCGGTCCAGGGTCGCGGCGGCAGCGCCCGAGTCGATCGACTCGGCCGCGCGGGCCAGGCCGGCGCGCAGGGCCTCGGTGAGGTCGCCGTCCAGCGGGCCCTGGGTGGCAAGCGCCGCCGCCGCGTTGACCAGCACCGCGTCCCGGACCGGGCCCGTCTCGCCGGCCAACAGGCGACGGGCCACCCCCGCGTTGTACGCGGCGTCACCGCCCCGCAGGTCCGCCAGGGTGGACCGGGGCACACCCAGGTCCGTCGCGTCCAGCACGGCCTCGCGTACGGTGCCGCCCTGGGCCGCCCAGATCCGGGTCGGTGCCGCGGTGGTGAACTCGTCCAGCCCGTCCTCGCCGCGCATCACGATCGCCGAGTCACCACGGCCCGCGAACACGCTCGCCATCACCGGGGCCATCCGGAGGTCGAAGCAGCCCACCGCGCCGGCCCGGGGGCGGGCCGGGTTGGTCAGGGGGCCGAGGAAGTTGAAGAAGGTGGGCACGCCCACCTCGCGACGGACCGGGCCGGCGTGCCGCATCCCCGGGTGGAAGCGGGCCGCGAAGCAGAAGCCGATGCCGGCCTCCTCGACACAGCGGACGACCTGCTCCGGGCCGAGGTCGAGCGGGATGCCGAGGAATTCCAGCAGGTCGGCAGTGCCGCACAGGGATGAGGCGGCCCGGTTGCCGTGCTTCACGACGCGGACGCCAGCGCCGGCGACCACCAACGCCGTCATCGTGGAGATGTTCACCGTGTGGGCGAGGTCACCGCCGGTGCCGACCACGTCGAGCGCGGTACGGCGCAGCTCCTCGGGCAGCGCCACCGGGACCGCACGACCCAGCATCGCCTCCACCAGGCCGGCCAGCTCCGCGGGGGTCTCGCCCTTGGCTCGCAGCGCCACGGCGAAGGCGGCGATCTGCGCCGCGCTCGCCGAGCCGGTCATGATCTCGTCCATCGCCCACGCGGTGTCGGCGGTGGAAAGTTCGTCACCGCGCAGCAGCGCGTTGAGCAGGTGCGGCCAGGTCCGATCGCCCATGGCGGGCCTCCCGAGCATGCGAAGTGCGGGTGGGCTGGAACCGGCGCCGAGGAGATCCGGCGCCGTGGGGTGCCGGAGGAGCGTGGGACGTCAGGCGGGTGCGTGCGTCCGCAGCAGCTCGGCCACCGTGCCGCCGGTGGTCACCGGGTCGAGCGGGTGGACAAGCGTCGCGTCGACCTCGGCGTACGCGGCGAGCCATCGGTCGGCGGCGCGGGCGATCACCAGACAGGTCGGGGGAGCGTCGTCCCGGTCGTCCTTGATCTGCCGGGCGATGCCGATGCCGCCGCCCGGGCTCGCCTCACCGTCGAGCACCAGCAGGTCGATCTCGTAGTCGTCGACGAGCCGGATGGTCTCCGCGTAGGTGGACGCGTCGACGAACTCGATCTGCAGACCCGGCGCGGGTCGGGTGCCGACTGCCATCCGCATCCGATCACGGACCTGCGGGTCGTCGCTGTAGAGCAACACGGTGCAAAGTCGATCACTCATGCCGGCACTCCGCTTCCACTTCGTAGCTGCTCGGAGATCGTACCGGTCGGCGTGACGCAGCCGACATCCCGCCCGACGTCGCGCGTCGGGGCGTACCGTCCGGGCAGCTCAGGCGGGCGCGGTGTCGGCGGCGCGCTCGCGGGCCTCCTGGCGGTCCAGCTCGCGGTCCACCCGGCGGGCCTCCCGCTCGGACTGCTTGACCCACTGCACCACCAGCACCGCGAGCATCGTCACACTGACGAACTCGCCGCCGGCCCAGAGGATGCCGCCGGCGACCACCTGGTCCTGCCAGGGGTCGACCCAACCGAGGTTGAGCGACGGGTACCAGTCGCCGCCGAACAGCGTGCTGCTCTGCATGATGGTGAGGCCGAGCACTGTGTGGAACGGCACGGAGAGCAGCATCAGCAGCGCCCGGGCCGGGTACGGCCAGCGGCCGGGCAGCGGGTCGAGGCCGAGCAGCGGCCAGAAGAACACGCAGCCGGTCATGATGAAGTGCGCGTGCACCAGCTCGTGCGCCCAGGCGTGTTCGAGGGTGTAGCGGTACAGGTCACTGAAGTACAGCACGAACGGGTTGACCACGAAGATGGCGAACGCCACCAGCGGGAAGCTGTAGACCCGGGCGACGCGGCTGTGCACGATCGCGAGCAGGCGCTTACGGGGCCGGACCGGCAGGGTGCGCAGGGCCAGGGTCATCGGCGCGCCGAGCGCCAGGAAGATCGGCGCCACCATGGAGAGCACCATGTGCTGGATCATGTGCACGGACAGCAGTGCGGTGTCGTACGCGTGCAGCCCGCTGACCGTGACGAGCGCGATGCCGCCCAGCCCGGGGCCGAGGAAGAACACGGTCCGGATGACCGGCCAGCGGTCGCCACGCAGGCGCAGCCGGTACACCCCGTAGAGATAGAGGCCGGCGGCGAGCACCAGGCCGAGGGCCAGCCAGCTGTCCAGCCGGGTCTCGGTCAGCACCGCGCCGACGGTGAACGGCGGCGGGGCCGAGGTGGCGGCGAAGATCGGATCGACGTGCAGCACGCTTTTCAGGCTAGGCCAGGCGAACCGGACCGTGACGCTCGGGCCACGGAAGGCGCAGGTTTGCCACCCCGCTGATCGCCGGCCCCGGTCAGGGGCAATAATGACGGCGTGACTGCGGCCCCAGCCATTGACAAGAGCCGGATCCACTCTCTGACCCGACCGAACATGGTCAGCGTCGGGACGATCGTGTGGCTCTCCAGCGAACTCATGTTCTTCGCGGCGCTGTTCGCGATGTACTTCTCCATCCGCGCGGCTGCGCCGGAGCAGTGGGAGAAGCACACCGAGGCGCTGAACATCCCGTACGCGACCACCTTCACGGTGATCCTGGTGCTGTCCTCGGTGACGTGCCAGCTCGGCGTCTTCGCGGCGGAGAAGGGTGACGTGCACGCGCTGCGGCGCTGGTTCACCGTCACCTTCGTGATGGGCCTGATCTTCGTGCTCGGCCAGCTGAACGAGTACCGGCACCTGGTCGAGGACGGCATCAAGATCAACGGAGACGGGTACGGGTCGGTGTTCTACCTGACCACCGGCTTCCACGGCCTGCACGTGACAGGTGGTCTGATCGCCTTCATCATCTTCATGGTCCGTACGACCATGGGCCGGTTCACTCCGGCGCAGGCGACGTCGGCGATCGTCGTGTCGTACTACTGGCACTTCGTCGACGTCGTGTGGATCGGGCTGTACGCCATGATCTACTGGCTCCAGTGATCTTGCGCGTCACATTCCGCGCTGCTGCTCCGTCCCCTGAGACAGGTCCAACCGGTTAAGGACACCGCTCATGACTTCTGACAACGACCGCCGACGCGGTCTGCTCGCGCGGTTGCGCGAGCGGCCCGCCGCGCGCAGCAGGGGCCGCCGCCGGCTGGGCGCCGCGGTCCGGCTGATCGCCGCGCTGATGCTCGCGGGCGGCGCATACACAGTCTTCGCCCCGGGCGCCCAGGCACAGGACAACCCCCAGCTGACCGGCGCCGCCGCCGAGGGCAAGGCGCTGTTCGACGTGAGCTGCGTGACCTGCCACGGCCGTAACGCCCAGGGTGTCGAGGGCCGCGGACCGAGCCTGATCGGTGTGGGCGCGGCATCTGTCGAGTTCCAGGTCAGCTCCGGGCGGATGCCACTGGCCCGCCAGGAGGCCCAGGCGCACCGCAAGCCTCCGGTCTTCACCGACGAGCAGACCCGTCAGCTGGCCCAGTACATCCAGGAGCTTGGCGGCGGCCCGGTCGTGCCCGCGGGCGACGACCTCCGGGAGGACGGCAACGTCGCCTCCGGCGGTGAGCTGTTCCGGATCAACTGCTCGCAGTGCCACGCCTTCGGTGGCGGCGGCGGTGCACTCTCCTCGGGCAAGTTCGCCCCGAGCCTGCACCCCGCCACCGACCGCCAGATCTACGCGGCGATGTTGAGCGGCCCGCAGAACATGCCGGTGTTCGGCGACAACCAGCTCCGGCCGGAGCAGAAGGCCGACATCATCGCCTACATCCAGGAGACGCTGAAGCACGACCAGGACCCGGGTGGGTTCAACCTCGGGCGGTACGGCCCCTCCACCGAGGGTCTGGCTATCTTCCTGATTGGCATCGTGGCGCTCGTCTTCGCTAGCCTGTGGATTGCGGGTAAGTCGTGATCGAGCAGGCCTTCCGATTCAGTGCTGTGGTGCCGCTCGGCGCCACCCGTAGCGAGGTGACGGCATGAGCACCCACACCGAGCACCAGGCCCCGCAGGGCCAGGAGCCGCTCGACGTGAACGACCCCAAGCTGACCCGGTTCGACATCGTTCGTGAGGGCGCGCGCCGGGACGACATCGAGATCGTCCACTACGAGCAGCAGGTGCTGCCGGGCACCAAGGCCGAGCGTCGGCTGACCCGGGTGGTCGCCGGCTTCTTCCTGATCACCGGCCTGGCCGCGACCGCCTTCCTGGCCATCTACATCTGGTGGCCGTGGCAGTACGAGGCGGGCCGGGGCGGCGACAAGTTCTACACCCCGCTGCTCGGCTTCACCCTCGGCGTGGCGCTGCTCGCCGTCGGCTTCGGCATCCTGACCTGGGGCAAGAAGTTGCTGCCCAAGGAGGTCTCGATCCAGGACCGGCACGAGGGTCAGGTGGATTCCGAGGGCCGCACCGTCACCGGCCAGACCATGCTCTACATGGCCGACGAGCTGGGCGTGAAGCGTCGCCCCCTGCTCGGCATCTCGCTGCTGGCGGGTCTCGCGCCGGTCGCCGCGGTCGCCGCGGCACCGCTGGTCGGCGGCCTGATCTCGCAGCCGCACAAGAACAACCAGATGTTCACCACCGGGTTCGCGACGCCTGAGGGCGCCCAGCGGATCCGCCTGGTCCGCGAGGACGGCCGCCCGATCCGCCCGGCGGACATCAGCACCGGTGGGCAGATCACCGTCTTCCCCGGCATCGAGCACGGCGTGAGCAACAGGCACGCCGACTCGCCGACGCTGCTGATCCACCTCCGCGACGCCGACGCGCAGGAGTCGCGCCGGGCCAACGAGCGGGTCGGCCACGGCGACTACATGTGGGGCAACTACGCGGCGTTCTCCAAGATCTGCACGCACGCGGGATGCCCGGCCAGCCTGTACGAGCAGCAGACCAACCGGCTGCTCTGCCCGTGCCACCAGTCCCAGTTCCTGATCACCGACAACGCCCGGCCAGTTTTCGGCCCCGCCAGCCGGCGGCTGCCGCAGCTGCCGATCGAGGTGGACTCCGAGGGCTTCTTCGTGGCGAAGTCCGACTACACCGAGACCGTCGGGCCTGATTTCTGGGAGCGGCCATGAAGCGTCGAAAGTTTGACCTTGCGGCGACGCCGGGCAAGGCCGCGGTGGGAGTGGACGACCGCTTCCAGGTGGCCACGCCGCTGCGCAAACTGCTGAACAAGGTCTTCCCGGACCACTGGTCCTTCCTGCTGGGCGAGATCGCGCTGTTCTCGTTCGTCGTGCTGCTGTTGACCGGTGTGTTCCTCACCTTCTTCTACGAGCCGGCGATGACCGAGGTCGTCTACGACGGCAGCTACGCGCCGTTGCAGGGCACGCCGATGTCCGCCGCGTACGCCTCCAGCCTGGACCTGTCGTTCGACGTCCGCGGTGGTCTGGTGATGCGGCAGATGCACCACTGGGCGGCGCTGCTGTTCATGGCCGCGATCGTCGTGCACATGCTGCGGGTCTTCTTCACCGGCGCCTTCCGCAAGCCGCGCGAGACCAACTGGATCATCGGTTCGCTGCTGTTCTGGGTGGGCTTCCTGGCCGGCTTCACCGGCTACTCGCTGCCGGACGACGGCCTGTCCGGCACCGGCCTGCGGATCGCCTCGGCGATCATGCTGTCCATCCCGGTGGTCGGCTCCTGGGTCACGTCGTCGGTCTTCGGCGGCGAGTTCCCGGGCACGATCATCATCAGCCGGTTCTTCATCGCCCACGTGCTGCTCATTCCGGGTCTGCTCGTCGCGTTGATCAGCGTCCACCTGGGTCTCGTCTTCAAGCAGAAGCACACCCAGTGGCCCGGCCCCGGCCGGACCAACAACAACGTGGTCGGCGAGCGGATGTTCCCCCGCTACGCGTTGAAGCAGGGCGGCTTCTTCATGGTCGTCTTCGGCGTCATCGCGCTGATGGGCGGTCTGTTCCAGATCAACCCGATCTGGCTGTTCGGCCCGTACGAGGCGTGGGTGGTCTCGGCCGCGAGCCAGCCTGACTGGTACGTCATGTTCCTCGACGGTTCGACCCGGCTCATGCCGGCCTGGGAGATCAACATCCCGCTCGGCGACGGGTACGTCATCCCGCCGCTGTTCTGGCCGACTGTCGTGCTGCCCGGCATCCTGGTGGGCCTGTCGACGATGTACCCGTTCCTGGAAGCCCGCCAGCTCAAGGACCGCAAGAGCCACAACCTGCTCGAGCGGCCTCGGGATGCACCGGCCCGCACCGCCGTCGGCGCCATGGCCGTCGCGTTCTACATCGTGCTGACGCTCTCCGGCGCCAACGACGTGATCGCGGACAAGTTCCAGATCAGTTTGAACGCGATGACCTGGGCGGGCCGGGTCGGCCTGCTCGTGGTTCCGCCGCTGGCGTACTACGTCACCTACCGGCTCTGCCTGGGCCTGCAGCAGCACGACCGGGAGGTCCTCGCGCACGGCGTGGAGACCGGCATCATCCGGCGTCTGCCGGACGGTCGGTTCGTCGAGGTGCACCAGCCGCTCAGCGCGTCCAACGGGCACGCGGACGGTCACGGCCAACTGGACTACGTCGGTTGGGTCGTGCCCAAGAAGATGAACCGGCTGGGGGCCCTCGGCCCGGCCATCCGGGGCTTCTTCTACCCGATCGAGAAGCCGGTCGAGGCACCTGTCTCGCCGGGGCACCCGCCGGTCGAGGCTCGACCCGAGCGCGAGGAGATCGGCAGCGGCGAAAGCCGCCGCTGACCGCCCAGTCGCACCGTTACGGGGCGCCCGCCGGATTCCGGCGGGCGCCCCGTCGTATCCGCGTCCCCCGCCCCATCCGACCAGGAGTCGGACGGCCCGGACCGGACCGGTCGACCCCGCGCGACGGGCGATCGCAGGAATAACCCCGGTGAGCCGGGTATCCGTGCGGTCCAACGTCTCAAGGGGGGGAAGCATGTTGGGTATCAAACGCCTCGGCCTGTTGGCCGCGCTGGTACTTGTCGGTGTCGCGCCGGCTGCGGCGGCGCAGGCCGCGGCACAGCCGTCGACGCAGGACACCCAGTACCTGCAGGCGGTGCACCAGGTCAACCTGTTCGAGATCACCGCTGGTGACCTGGCTCAGCAGAAGGGTCACGACCAGGGGGTCAAGGACCTGGGCGCGATGCTGAAGACCGACCACACCCAGCTGGACCAGACCGTGCAGCAGACCGCGTCGCAGCTCGGCGTGGAACTGCCGAACGAGCCCAGCGCCGATCAGCAGACGGTCATCGACAAGCTGAACAACGCCAGCGGCGCTGAGTTCGACCGGCTCTGGGTGACCAGTGAGCTGGCCGGTCACGTCCAGGCCATCCAGGCCACCCAGACGGAGATCTCGCAGGGCTCCGAGCAGTCGGTGGTCCAGTTGGCGCAGACGGCGCTTCCGACGCTGCAGACGCACTACGACGAGTTGGTGGCGCTCGCCAACAAGTTGGGCATTCCGGTTCCGCAGACCAGCGCCAGCGGTACGCCCAGCCCGGGCGGCACCGGCACCGAGTCGCCGGCTCCGGGCGGCACCGGCACCGAGTCGCCGGCTCCGGGCGGTGGCACCGAGTCCCCGGCTCCGGGCGGCGGCACCACCGAGGTACCGGCTCCCAGCGAGAGCTGACGTAGCCACACCAGACGGCCGGTCCACCCCACGGGGTGGGCCGGCCGCCCTGCGCCCCGTGTGCCGGCCTCCGAGCGGGTCAGTCGGCGCTGGCCAGACCGATCGCGAACGCCTCCTCCAGGTCGTGCTGGGAGTACGCCCGGAAGGCGATGTGGGACTCGGTGTTGAGCACGCCCGGGACCTTGGAGATGCTGCCCGCGATGACCTGGGCGATCTGGTCGAACTCGCGAACCCGGACGATGGCGATGAGGTCGACGTGCCCGGCCACCGAGTAGACCTCGCTGACGCCGGGAAGGTTGGCCAGGTTCTCCGCCACCTCGGGGATCGCATCGGTGGCGCAGTCGATCAGCACGATCGCGGTGATCACGGGGCATTTCTCCGTTCGTCGACGTCGTCGCTCATGCTAGATGTTCCAGGCCGGGACCGTACCGGGCTCAGCGGTGGGCGGGGCCCGGCACCGTCAGGTCGCTCCCGGCCCGGATCACGTTCCGCAGCCGCTCGCCGGCACGTACCGTCGCGCCGGGCCACACCACGGTGCGGGACACGTCACCATCCACCAGTGCGCCAGCGCCGACGACCGACTCCACGCAGCGGCCAGTCACCGTCGCCGACTCGTCGACCAGAGCACCGCCCGCCGCGGCGTGCAGGTTGGCCGCCAGGTAGTCGGCCGGGGTGCCGGTGTCGAAGAAGGTGCCCGGATAGGGCACCACAGTCACGGCACCGGCCGCCTCCGCCGGCCGCCACACTGCCCGGACCAGGTCCGAGAAGACGACAGGCAGGTCCCGGACCAGCCGCCAGGGCAGCAGCGAGAAGCCGGTGAAGCAGTGCCCGGCGAAGGTGCCGGGCGCCGTCGGGTCAGCGGCGGGCTGGCCGAGCAGGCGTACGGTCTGCCCGTCCCAGCCGTCGAGCAGGGCGCACAGGTCCGGGCCAGGGGGAGCAGCCGAATCGGCGAGGTACGCGTCGGCGTTGCCGACGAGCACCGGCCGCCCGTCGATCCAGTCCCGCAGGTTGGCCACCCCGCCCGCGGTGCCGAGCGGGTCGCCCGGCTCCATCGACAGGTGCGCGCGGTCGCCGACGTGCGCCACCACCTGGTCGCCGAGGTAGCAGGCGTTCACCGCGACCCGGTCGGGACCGGTCAGGCCCAACCCGGCCAGCCGTGCCAACGCCAGCTCCAGCAGGGGAACGTTGCCCACCGGGCAGAGCGCCTTGGGCACCCGTTCGGTGAGCGGGCGCAGCCGGGTGCCCTCGCCGGCGGCGAGCACCACGGCGCACAACTCCGCCGGGACGCCGGTCACGGGGTGTCGTCGGGCACCGGCGGCGGGAACTGCCCGGCCAGCGGCCCGATGTCGTAGTAGGCGAGCAGCCGGGCCGTCGGCCAGGTCAGCTTGGGCAGGTCGTCCAGGGGGTGCCAGGCGGCCTCGAAGACCTCCCCGCCGTCGACTGTCAGCTCGGTGCTGGACGCCGGCACCTCGGCCTCGAAGACCATGTCCACCCAGCCCTTGGCGTGCACTATCGCGTTCGGCACCGCCGGGCGCAGCCGGGACGGGGGGAGTCGGACCCCGGACTCCTCGAACAGCTCACGGGCCGCGCCCACCACCGGCGCCTCGCCCCTGTTGAGCAGGCCGGCGGGGAGTGACCAACCCTTGCCGGGCGGCTGGCGCAGCATGAGCAACCGACCCGCGCCCGTCGCCTCGGCGTCCCGGACCAGGGTCACCGCGCCGACGATGTACTTCGGCACCGCCAACCGGACCAGGCGCCGACGCACCGGCAACGGCAGCCGGTAGAAGGCCTGGTAGAAGAGGGCCCGACCGGTGGCGCGGGAGCGGGGGATCATGACTCCAGGCTAGTGGTCACGAATGTCCTTCGGACGCGCTGGGGCCCGCCCGGTCACTGTCGATGGTCGACCAGGTCGATGAGCTGGCGAACCACGGTGTCCGGTTCGATCACCCGGTCGAAGACCGCGACCAGCAGGGTCTCCAGGTCGGGGTAGCCCAACTCCTCGGAGAGGCGCAGCAACGGCAGGTCACTGGCGAGGCCCCGGTTGTGCTGGCGCAGGGCGAGCCCGATGGTCGCCCGACCGAGGCGCACCTTGTCGCTGATCGTGATGCCCGGCTCGGTGTGCTCGGCGAACCACCTGTTGATCTGCATCTGGGCGTGCGGCGACTTGACGAAGCTCAACCACTCCCGCCGGGGGCCGCGCGGCGCCACTCCGGCCTCGAAGCCGTTGTCGCCGTCGTTCTCGGTGAAGATCTCCACCACGTCGCCCTCGTCCAGCTCCGAACTAAGCGGGGCGAGCCGACCGTTGATGCGTGTGGCGAGGCAGTGGTCGCCCCGGTCGTTGCCCAGCTCGTACGCGAGGTCGACAGGCGTGGCACCGGCGGGCAGCACCACCTGCCGCCCGTCGGCGAAGACCTGGATCTGCCCCTCGGCCAGGTCGCACCGCAGCGACTCGTAGAACTGTGCCGGGTCGGCGGCGTCCGGCTCCCAGTCGAGCACCCGGCGCAGCCAGTCCAACTGCTCGGCGCGGGCCGCGGCGCTCAGGCTGCCGGAGCGGGGGAAACGGAAGTCGGCGGCGATGCCGTACTCGGCCGAGCGGTGCATCTCCTCGGTGCGGATCAGCACCTCCACGGTGCGGTCCTGGGGGCCGCAGACGCTCGTGTGCAGCGAACGGTAGAGGTTGTTCTTCGGCGAGGCGATGAAGTCCTTGAAACGGCCGGGGACAGGTCGCCAGGTGCCGTGGATGGCACCCAGAGCGGCGTAACAGTCGGTGGCCGGGCCGTCGACCACCACCACGATGCGGGGAAGGTCGTACGGCGCGGTGTGGTCGCCGGCGATGGTGTCCTTCCAGATCGAGTAGAGGTGCCGCGGACGAGGGCTCACCTCGGCGTCGAC
Organism: Micromonospora sp. NPDC005710; assembly: GCF_040630995.1. Taxonomy (NCBI): domain Bacteria; kingdom Bacillati; phylum Actinomycetota; class Actinomycetes; order Micromonosporales; family Micromonosporaceae; genus Micromonospora; species Micromonospora sp. NPDC005710. The sequence goes on from NZ_JBEXYP010000007.1 coordinate 283,903, forward strand.
CCGGCTGCGGCGCAGCGCCACCCTGGCCCGGGTGACGACCGAGTCGAGGTACGCGTCCCAGCCCGGCCGGTCGTGCACGTGCCGGGCCAGCCGGGCGTGCTCGTCGGGCTCGAGGTGCAGCAGCACCACGTCGTCCAGCTCACGCTTGAGGGTCTGGATGCCCAGCCGGTCACAGAGCGGGACCAGCACCTCCTGGGTCTTGCGGGCGATGCGTTCCCGCGACGAGGCCGAGCGCACCCCGAGCGTGCGCATGTTGTGCAGCCGGTCGGCCAGCTTGATGATCAGCACCCGGACGTCCTTGGCGGCCGCGACGATCATCTTGCGGACCGTCTCCGCCTCGGCGGCCTTGCCGTAGAACGCCTTGTCGAACTTGGTCACCCCGTCGACGAGGTGAGCCACCTCACCGCCGAAATCCTCGGAGAGCGCCTGCAGGGTGTAGCGGGTGTCCTCCACCGTGTCGTGCAGCAGCGCCGCGACCAGGGTGGTGGTGTCCATGCCCAGCTCGGCGCAGATCTGCGCCACCGCGAGGGGATGGGTGATGTACGGTTCCCCGCTCTTGCGGAACTGCCCGCGGTGCATGTTCTCCGCGATGGTGTAGGCGCGGCGCAGCACCGCCGGGTCGGTGCCCGCGTGGATGCCCCGATGGGTGCGCACCAGCTGGGTGACCGGGTCGGAGTCGGTGGTCGGCCAACTCAGCAACGACCGTAGTCGACGGGCGAGCGGCAGCTCACCCGGCTGTGTCGGCAGGGCGCCCCCCAGGGCGGCGCCGTGTCCGGCGTCGACGTCCACGAGGGACACCTCCTCACCCCGGCTCCGCATCGCCGGAACCCGGCGGCGGGGAGCAGGCCCACGAATCGGGCAGGACTGCACTTCTCTAACAGCCTAAGCGAGTCGACGTAGTCCGATCGGTCAGTTGGTCATGAGCGTTCGGTCGAGAGTTGGTGGGACGCGGCGCCCTCGGCCTTCGCCAGCAGGTCACGGAAGCGCCCCGCGCCACTCGCCGGGGAGGACCAACCGGAGGACATCTCGACGAGTCGGGTCTCCGGTCGCTCCAACCAGGACAGGATCCGCTCGGACTCCTCGGCGGTGGCCGCCGGCACCGGACCGTGCCCGCCCGACACCGTCTCGGCAGTGGCCCGGATGGTGGTCAACGTGGGTCGCGGGTGCACGCCCGGCGGGGACACCCCCGCGCCAGCCAGCCGGCCGTGCCGGATCAGCGCCAGCTCCCAGCCACCCCGGGCGGCCGGCCGGGCCGCCGCCAACTCGACGATCCCGGTCAACGCGGCCAGCCGCTGCATCCGCACCGTGGCCCGCAGCACGGCGGCCAGCCGGTGCCGCACCACTGCCGCCTCCTCGTAGCGCTGGTCGCCGGAGAGCACGTCGATGCGGGCGAGCAGCGCGTCCACCACCGGCTGGGGGTCGCTGGCCGTCGCGGTGCGGAAGGGCGCGGCGGCGCTGTCGTCGTACTCCTCGGGGGTGATCTTGTGCTCGCAGGGTGCCGGGCAGCGACCCAGCTCGGCCAGCACGCAGGCCGGCGTGACGGTGCGCAGCGAGAGCCGGTGCGTGCACTGGCGCAGCGGCACCGCGTCGTGGAAACCGGCGGCGGCCAACTCGGCGGCCCGCCGCGAGGTGAACGGCCCGAGGTAGGCCGTGTCGGTGGGGGAGAGGTCGCGGACGATCGACAGCCGAGGGTACGGACCGTCGGTCAGCTTGAGCCAGACCATCCGCTCCGGGTACTTGGACCGACGGTTGTACGGAGGGGCGTGCGCGGCGATCAACCGCAGCTCACGGACCTCGGCCTCCAACGAGTGGGCGCACTCCACCGCCTCGACCCGCTCGGCCGCGCCCAACATCTCGGAGATCCGGGCGCGCTTCTCACCGGCGGTGAAGTAGCTGCGCACCCGGGTGGCGATGTCGACGGAGGTGCCCACGTAGAGCGGCCGGTCGTCGGCGGCCCGGAAGATGTAGACCCCGGGGACCTTGGGCAACCCCTCGGCCAGGTGCCGCTTGCGGCGCTGGGTCGGGGTGACCGCCCGGGCGAACTCGATGGCGTCGCCGATCGTGTCCACCCGGTGCCCGCCGAGCCGGCCGATCAGCCCGTGCAGCACGTCGACGGTGGCCTTCGCGTCGTCGAGCGCGCGGTGGGTGGGCTGGGTGCCGGTGCGGAAGTAGGCGGCCAGGGTGCCGAGCTTGCGGTTGGGCACCTCGTCACGGGTCAGCACCCGGCGGGCGAGCGCCGCCGTGTCCAGCACGTGGGGGTTGGGCCAGCGGTAGCCGTGCCTGGCGCAGGCGGCCTTGAGGAAGCCCACGTCGTACGGGGCGTTGTGGGCCACCAGCACCGCGTCGTCGATGAACTCCAGGAGGCTCGGCAGCACCTGCTCGATCGGTGGCGCCGGCACCAACATGGCCTGGGTGATGCCGGTCAGCACGGTGATGAAGGGTGGAATCGGCTGACCCGGGTTGACCAGGGTCGCCAGCACCCCCAACTGCTCGCCACCGCGCACCTTCACCGCGCCGATCTCGGTGATGCCGCCACCGTCCGGCGCGCCGCCGGTGGTCTCCAGGTCGACGACCACGAAGGTGGTCGCGTAGAGCGGCAGCGCCGGGTCCACCCCGCCCACCGCCGGGTCGAGACCGGCAAGGGACTCCTGGACGTACTCCGTCTGTGCCATCGGCGGCACGCTAGCGCCCCGGTCCGACACTCCCGTCGCAGCCGTCCCACGCGTCACCATGGGGCTAGGATGAGAGATCGGCTCACTCACCGGGCGGTGGGCCCGGTCGCGGTGGGAGACTTGCCACATGCCCCTCACCGAGCCGTACGACGACCACCTCCCGCAGGAGGATCCGGTCGCGATCGACGGTGCTCTGGGCAACCCGGACGACAACGTAGTCACCGACACAACGGGGGCGTCCGACCCCACGACTGGCGACAGCCCCGCAGCCGAACCCGAGCCGACCCTGCCCGAGCCGGTCCGGCAGCGGATCGTGACGCTCACCGCGGCGGTCCTACCCACGCTTCCCACCGACGAGGTGCCGGTGCCGTTGCGCCGGGTGGCCAAGTTCGCCCCCAACCGACGCGCCCGACTCGGCTCGCCGGTCATCGCCGCCCAGCTCACCGCCGACCCGCTGTTTCGGCAGCGGGTCACCGCGCGGGTCCTGGCCGATGCCGGTGACCTCGGCGCGGCAGTGGTCGAGGGCACCGCCCCGGCCGCCGCCGACCCCGTCGAGGTGGCCGCGCTGGCCTACCTGGCCCGACCGCGTGGCTGGCGGGAGCTGATCGACGCCAGCGGTGCGGCGGTACGCGCCGAGGCGGACAGTGCCGTGGTCGCCGAGCTGGTCCGCGAGGCCGAACAGCGGGCCACCCGGGCCGAGCACGACCGCGCGGTGGCCCGGGTCGAGGCCGAGAAACTGCGCGACGAGCTGGCCCGCGTCCGGGAGGAGTTGGGTCAGCTCCGCGAGGAGTCCCGACAGGTGGCCCGCAACCTGCGGGAGACCCAGGCCCGCGAGCGCAAGGCCACCGACCTGCTGGCCACCGAGCGGGGTCGGGCCGCCCGCGCCAGCGCCGACGTGGACGCCGAGCTCCGTCGCGCCCGGGCCCGGCTCGCCGAGGCCGAGGCCGCCGCCGGGGTTGCCCGGGTCAGTGCCAAGGAGGCACGCTCGGTCGACGACGCCCGGCTCTGGCTGCTGCTGGAGACCATCGGCCAGGCCGCCGTCGGGCTGCGCCGGGAGTTGGCCCTCGACCCGGTGGACAAACTGCCCGCCGACTTCGTCGCCGACGCGTTCGCCGAGCAGCCGGGCACCGCCCCGGCCAGCCCCGCCGCCCGCGCCCGCGACACCGACGACCCGGCCCGGCTCGACCAACTGCTCGCTCTGCCCCGGGCGCACCTCGTGGTGGACGGCTACAACGTCACCAAGCGTGGCTTCGGCGAGATGTCGCTGGAGCAGCAGCGCAAACGCCTGATCACCGGGCTGGGTGGGATCGCCGCACAGACCGGCGACGAGGTCACTGTGGTCTTCGACGGCGCCGAACGGATGCACGGGCTGCCGCCCGCCCCGCGCGGCGTACGGGTGCTGTTCTCCCGCAAGGGCGAGACCGCCGACGAGCTGATCCGGCGCCTGGTCCGTGCCGAGCCGGCGGGCCGGCCGGTGGTGGTGGTCTCCTCGGACCGCGAGGTCGCCGACGGGGTACGCCGGCACGGGGCGTACCCGCTGGGCGCGGACTCGCTGCTGCGGCGGCTCGCCCGTTCCTGACACCGTTCCCGGCTGGCCCGGTGGTCCCAGCCGCCGCCAGCGCCGTGATCGACACGAGTTCCGCGATGTCGGGGTGTCCGGCCGCGTGGGACGACCCGCTTTCCTGGAACCGGAGTCGATCCTGATCGGGTGAGCTGTCGGACGGTGCCCTGTCGTAGCCGACGTCTAGGGTTGCCGCTGTCGCCGACGGGAGGAAGCCGCCATGGCAGAGGACGACGTCACGGTCTTCGTCGACCGGGATCTGCGGGGGGCCCGGTTCGACAGATCGACGCTGGCCGGGGCGGTGATGCGCGGCGTCGATGTGGATGGTCTGGACATCGACGCGCCGTGGCTTGCCGAGGGCACGCTGCTGGTCAACGGCGTCGACGTGGCACCGCTGGTCGAGGCCGAGCTCAACCGGCGATTCCCCGGGCGCGACCTCCGGCACGCCAAGAATCCGGACGACCTGCGCGTGGCGTGGGCGGCACTCGAACGGGCCTGGGCGGCGGCTGTCGAGCGGGCCGTGTCCATGTCCGAGAGGGCTGTCGACGTCTCGATCGACGGGGAGTGGTCGTTCGCGCAGACACTGCGCCACCTCGCGTTCGCCGCCGACACCTGGCTGGGCAGGGCGATCCGGCAACTGCCGCAGCCCTTCCACCCGTTCGGGCAACCACACGCCGAGTACGAGACCGACGGCTTCGACATGTCGATCTTCGCTGTCGAGCAGCCCACGTTCGCCGCCACGCTGCAGCTGCGGGCCGAGCGGCAGGCGATGGTGCGCGGCTTCCTTGCCACCGTCACGCCGGACCTGCTCGCCGAGACCCGGCCGTCCGCCTGGTGGCCCGAAAAGCAGGTGACAGTCCTGCACTGCCTCCACGTGATCTTCGACGAGGAGTGGCAGCACCTCCGCTTCGCCCTGCGTGACCTCGACGCGCAGAGCTGAGACCGCACCCCGACAGCTGCTCGATCGGCCGGCCGGCCGGCCGGGGTTCGGGCCGGGCCGGCGCTCCGGCTGCCGCCACTCAGCTGGCCGGTAGCCGCCGGGTCAGCTCACGACGCAGCACGTCGGGGCCCGGTGTCATCCAGGTGAGCTGGACGACCAGCTCGTAGGGGCCGCGTCCGGGAGTCGACCACTGCCCTGCTCGCATGGGGGGCCGCGTCTGCTCCGGGTCGAGTGGGCTGACCACCAGCCGCGGGTCCAGGCGACCACGGACCTGGGCGTTCGACCAGCAGGGGTTCGTCGGGGTTCCTTGATGTCGGGCGTTCCGAACGGGTGGGATACCCCGATATCGCGGATCTGGAGTGGATCTAGCCCCGAAACGGGCGGTCGGACGGGGTTCCTGTCGTACCCGGTGTTTAGTGTCGATGTCACAGACGGTGTTCGGTCGGCGACGACAGGAGTCGCCCGGGTGCCGCGAGCCGATCAGGAGGCGTGATGCTCATCGACTGCGACGGGTGCGCGAAGCGGGCCGACGGCTGTTCCGGCTGCCCGCTGACCGCCCTGTTCGACGAGACGTCCCCGGCGGCCGGTCTGGTCGCGGCCGAGGTCGAGGCCATCGAGGTGTTCGCCCGGGCCGGCTTCGACGTGGAGGTGCTGGCCGCGCCCGCGCGCTCCGGCGTGGCCCGCCACCGTTCCGCCCGCCGGGTCGCCTGAGCGCGACACCGCACTCGGAAGCGCGCTTCTCGCGGGCCATAGGATGAGCGGTCACGGCGGGAGGAGCGGCGCGATGGACGGGGAACGACGGCACAACGGCGGGCTCGTCGACGGCGCGCTCGGTGGGGGCGTCGCCGCCCGCCGGGTGGTGATGCGGTGACCCCGCGAGGGTGGGCGCTGCTGGCCCTGGCCGCTCTGACCGTCGCGCTGGTCGTGCTGGCCGCGTTGCTCATCCCATGGCACCGCCCACCGGCACCCCGGGCCGACCAGCTCGCCGCGCTCGGTGACCTGCCGGCCGAGCAGGTGGCCAAAGGTCGGGAGTTCCGGGCCGCGCTGCGCCCCGGCGGCTACGCCGCGCTCGCCGTCGGGCTGCTGATCGCCCTCGCGCTCGGGTTGACCCCGCTGGGCAGTCGCCTGGTCGAGTTGGTGGGCCGGCCGTTCGGTGGGCACTGGGCCGCGCAGGCGGTGCTCGGCGGGCTGGCGGTGGTGCTCGTCGCCGACCTGGTGACGCTTCCGTTCGCCGCCTGGCGGCAGAGCGTGCTCACCCGCTACGGCCTGAGCACCAACGGCTGGAGTGGCTGGGCTGTCGACCTGCTCAAGTCGTACGCCGTCAGCGCGGTGATCGGCGCTGTCGCGTTGTTCGGCTTCTACGCGGTCATCCGGCTCGCGCCGCGCTGGTGGTGGGCGTTCGGGGCGGCCGGCGCCGCGGTGCTCGTGGTGCTGCTGTCGTTCGTGCTGCCGGTGCTGGTGGAGCCGGTCTTCAACAGGTTCACGCCGATGGAGCAGGGCCCGTTGCGCACCGAGCTGATGAGCATGGCCGCCCGCGACGGGGTGCCCGTGCGGGACGTGCTGGTCGCCGATGCCTCCCGCCGCACCAGCGCGGTCAACGCGTACGTCTCGGGTCTCGGGCCGACCCGGCGGGTGGTCGTCTACGACACGCTGCTGCGCGAGGCGACCCCGGCCGAGGTGACCGCCGTCGTGGCGCACGAGTTGGGGCACGCGAAGGATTCCGACGTGGCGGCGGGCACGCTGACCGGGGCGTTGGGCGCTGCGGCGGCAGTGGTGGCGCTCTACCTGCTCGGCTCCTGGGGGCCACTGCTGCGGTTGGCGGGTGTCGACTCGGTGGCCCAACCGAGCGCGTTCCCGTTGCTGGTCGCCCTGGTCACCGTGGCCGGGCTCGTCGCCGCTCCGGTGCAGGCGCTGATGTCCCGACGGGTGGAGGCGCGTGCCGACGCGCATGCCCTCGCGCTCACCGACGACCCGGAGTCCTTCGAGTCGATGCAACGCCGGCTCGGCTCGGTCAACCTCGGCGACCCCGACCCGCCCCGCTGGGAATACCTCTACTCGGCCTCACACCCGTCCACAGTGGAGCGGATGGCCGCCGCCCGCGCGTACGCCCGAGAGGCCGGTCGATGAGCCGCACCCTGCTGATCACCAACGACTTCCCGCCCCGCCCGGGTGGGATCCAGTCCTTCGTGCACAACCTCGCGCTCCGTCAGTCGCCCGGCTCGGTCGTCGTCTACGCGTCGAGCTGGCGTGGGGCCGCGAAGTTCGACGCCGACCAGCCGTTCGAGGTGATCCGGGAACGCACCCGGGTGCTGTTGCCCACCCCGCTGATCGCCCGCCGGGCGGCCCGGTTGGCTCGGGCGTACGACTGCGACACTGTGTGGTTCGGTGCGGCGGCCCCGTTGGGGCTGCTCGCCGCCGGCCTTCGGCGGCGGGCCGGCATCCGGCGGGTGGTGGCGCAGACCCACGGCCACGAGATCGGGTGGGCGGCGGTGCCGGCCGCCCGGCCGGCGCTGCGGCGCATCGGTCGGGGGGTGGACGTCACCACCTACCTCGGTGAGTACACCCGTAGCCGGTTGGCCCGGGTGCTGGACGGGGTGACCGAGCTGCACCGCCTCGCCCCCGGGGTCGACGTGGACACCTACCACCCGACGGTGGACGGTGAGCAGGTGCGGGCGCGACTCGGGTTGACCGACCGGCCGGTGGTGGTCTGTGTGTCCCGGTTGGTGCCCCGCAAGGGTCAGGACACGCTGATCCGGGCCCTACCGGAGATCCGCCGCCGGGTGCCCGACGCGGCGCTGCTGATCGTCGGCGGTGGGCCGTACCGCGCCACCCTGGAGAAGCTGGCCCGCCAGACCGGTGTGGAACGGGACGTGGTGTTCACCGGCACGGTGCCGTCGGTCGAGTTGCCGGCGCACTACGCGGCCGGTGACGTCTACGCGATGCCGTGCCGCACCCGCAACCGGGGCCTCGACGTCGAGGGGCTGGGCATCGTCTACCTGGAGGCGTCCGCGACCGGCCTGCCGGTGGTGGCCGGTGACTCCGGGGGCGCGCCGGACGCGGTCCGGGAGGGGGAGACCGGCTACGTCGTCCGCGGTCGGGACGTCGCCCAACTCGCCGACCGGGTCGCCGGTCTGCTTCTCGACCGGGATCTGGCCCGTCAACTGGGTGCGGCCGGCCGGGCGTGGGTGGAGCGGGAGTGGCGGTGGGAGGCGCAGGCCGAGCGCATGGCGGCACTGCTCGCCGGCTGATGACCGCAGGTGTTCAGCTCTCCCGGGCGGGCGCGTAGTTCGGCACGTACTCCTGGCCGGTGAGTTTTTGGATGGCCGCCATCACCTCGTCGGTGACCGTCCGGATGTCGCGTGGCCCGTTGATCCGTGCGGCGACCGGGATCGGCGGGCCGAACCGCAGGGTGATCGGGTGTCGACGGGGCAGCCGCGCGTCGACCGGCAGCACCTCGGCGGTGCCGAGCACGCCGACCGGGATGATCGGCACCTCGGCGTCGCGGGCCAGCCGGGTCATTCCGACCCGGCCCCGGTAGAGCCGCCCGTCCGGCGAGCGGGTGCCCTCCGGGTAGACGGCGACGAGGCCGCCGGCGCGCAGCACCGGTACGGCGGCGTCGAGGGCGCGCAGGGCGGCCCGGCCGTCGGCGCGGTCGACCGGGATGGCGCCCATGCCGGCGACGATCCGCCGGTTCAGCCAGCCGCCCGGCCCTCGGCCGTTGAAGTACTCGACCTTGGCCCAGAAGGTGACGTGTCGGGGCGTCGAGGTGACGAGGAACAACTCGTCGGCGACGGACAGGTGGTTGCCGGCGAGGATCGCGCCGCCGTGTCGGGGCAGATGTTCCAGCCCTTCCACCCGGGGCCGCCAGCCGAATCGCAGCGCGGTGCCGACGGCCAGCTTGGTGACGTCGTACAGCAGGGGCACGTGTCCTCCGGGGTCGATTCTTCTCAGGTGGGCGTCGGGCCGAGGTGTGCCTCCAGCGCGGCGCGGAGCAGGGCGTCGTCGTCGGTGGCGCCGGTGGCCAGCGGCAGGCTGCCCCAGGCCCAGAGTTGGGCGATGCCGTGCAGGTTCGCCCAGAGCGCGCCGGCGAGCACCGCCGCAGGCGCGTCGGTCGGCCGACGCGCCTGCTCCACCAGGTCGGCCACGACGGCGAACAACGGCAGGCTCGTCTCGCGTAGCCGCAGCCGGCCGCTGTCCAGCAGGTCGTGGCGGAACATCAGCTCGAACATGCCACGGTGGGCCGCCGCGAAGTCCAGGTACGTCCGGGCCAGTGCGGTCAATCGGGTACGCGGGTCCGGGCCGACCTCACGCATCGTCTGCTCGACCTGGGCGGTGAGGTCGGCGAAGCCCTCCCGGGCGATGGCGGAGAGCAGGTCGACGTGGGTGGGGAAGTAGCGGCGCGGCGCGCCGTGTGAAACCCCGGCACGACGGGCTATCTCGCGTAGTGACACCGCCGACTGGCCCTCGCGCAGCACCAGGTCCACCCCGACGGCTACCAGCCGTGCCCGCAGTCCCGTCTCGTCCGCGCTCATAGACACTGTCTACCAGGCAGCCGTAGACGCTGTCTACCTCGGTGTGATCGTACCCGTCGCTCGGCCTGGCAGGCATGGGCGGGAAGAGCGTGATGTCTGGAGGTCATCACGATGACTCACAGACATCACGCTCAACGCAACGTCCGACCCCAGGCGCAGCCGCCTCGCGCTGCGGAGGCCCGTCGGTGGTCGGGACGGAGCTCAGCGGATGCGGGCCAGGATGCGGTCGGCGGGAGCCGGGCGGCCAAAGTGCCAGCCCTGGGCGGCGTCACAGCCGATCGCGCGCAGCCGCTCCGCCTGCCCGGCGGTCTCCACTCCCTCGGCGGTGACGGTCAGGTCCAGGGCGTGCGCCAGCGAGACCAGGGAGGCGAGGATCCGCTCGTCGGTGCGGCCGACGGAGGGCGACCGCAACCCGGCCACGAACTCCCCGGCCACCTTCAGCTCCGTCACCGGCAGGTCCCGCAGGTACGCCAGGTTGCTGTAGCCGGTGCCGAAGTCGTCGATGGCGATGCGTACGCCGAGGTCGGCGAGGACCCGCAGAGCCCGGACCGGCTCCTCGGCGGTGCTCATCATCGTGCTCTCGGTGATCTCCAACTGGAGCCGCTCCGGCGGCAGGCCGGTCTGCCGCAGCAGCGCCCGCACCTCCTGCACCAAGCCGGGCCGGTGCACCTGGCGTACCGCCAGGTTGACGCTGACGAACGGAGCGGGGGAACCCCCGGTCGACCACGCCTCGGCCTCGCGGCACGCCTCGGCCAGCACCCACCCACCCAACTGGACGATGAGGCCGGTCTCCTCGGCCAACCCGATGAAGCTGTCCGGCCGCAGCACC